>DATATR010000417.1:0-4259 GCA_036268695.1 Polyangiaceae bacterium
GGCGATCGCGCCGCGCATCTACGCCGAAGGCGCGAAGTTCGCCCGCGACGCGCCCGCGCTCCTCGACAACGCGGCGAAGAATTGGGGCCCGCGCGTCGAGGGGTGGGTGCAGAGCTTCGAGCATCGCCGCAGCAAGCCGCCCGAACCCGCGCCGGTTTCATCAGAGCGCAGCGCGGCGCTCCAAGTTCACAATCGCCCGGATGGCGCGCTCGATGTCGATGTCGGCACCGGTGTCGACATCGTGCAACGCGGTCCGGGTCATTGGCGCGTCGGGCCCGCACTGGACAGGCCCGTCGATCACTTCAGCGTCGCGGAGCTCACGAACCAAGGCGTGGATGAAGCAGTCAACTACGTCAAGCGGAACGCGTTCGAGCTGATCCGGCTCGGTCACGCGCTCATTCGCACGATCGCGCGCAGTATTTTTTTGGTGTTCATGACGTTGATGGTCGCGGGCTACATCATGCATACGCGCGAGGCGATCATCGGGTTCTTTCGTTCGCTCCCGCCGCCGCGCTCGCGCATCGGCTTCGATCGCTTGCTCGCGCGGCTCGATCGCGGGCTCGCAGGCGTCGTGCGCGGGCAGCTCGCGATCTGCTGTGTGAACGGCGTGCTCTCGGCGATCGGCTTCGCGCTGTTCGGGCTCAAGTACTGGCCGATCCTAGCGCTCGTCGCCGCGCTGATGAGCATCGTCCCGATCTTCGGCTCGATCCTGAGCGCGATTCCCGCGGTGATGATCGGTCTCACGCAGGGACTTTGGACGGCACTTTCGGTTTTGGTCTGGATTGTCGGCATTCACCAAATCGAAGCGAACCTTTTGAATCCGAAGATCATCGGCGCGGCCGCAAAGATTCATCCAGTGCTGGTGGTACTGGCGCTGATCACCGGAGAGCACTTTTTTGGTATTTGGGGCGCGCTGCTCGGCGTGCCAGCGCTCTCGATCGTCCAGGGCGTCTTCAATCATTTTCGCTTCGAGGCGATGCCCGACGCACCCCCGGACAGCTTGCTTCCCGGTCCACGCTGAGCTTCGCCTTGGGCGCGGAGCCTTGCGACGCTCCGCGGCAAAAGCTATAGCGACCTCGTGGCAAGCGAAACACGCAAGCTCAAACGGCAGGCAGAACGTCAAGCGGACGCTAAATCCTCTCAGCAGCCCTCGCTCAAACCGCCGAAGGTCGACAACGCGCCCAGCGAAGATCAGCTGAAGGGCATGTACGGGCGGCTCGCGATTCCGGTCGTGGGCGCGTGGATCTTGTGCGGCACCGTCGCCGGGTTCAGCCAATCGTCGACGGTGCGCGTGATTGTGAGCAGCATCGCCGCGCTGGTCACGGTGCTGGCCGCCGCGCTCGTGATTTGGGTCACGCGCCAAGCCAAGAAGGCGCGCGGTGTTGCGAGCATCCTGAGCAAGGTCGAATCAGCCGACGATCGCAAGGCGGCGCTGGCCGAACTCGAGGCAACTTACAAGAAGAACGATCCCACGGCTGTCTTCGCCAAAGCTCAGCTCGAAATGCAGGACGATCCGAAGAAGGCGCTTGCGACGCTAGAGCAGATCGATCTGAACAAGGTACTCGCCCCGGTCGCGGACGAAACTCGCGCTCAGCGCGCGATGATTCACCTCACGCTCGGGGACGTCGGGCCGGCGCGGCAGCTGGTCGACAACATCGATTTGAGCCGTCATCGCGAGGCAAAGACGCGCGCGATGCTGACCGCGGTTTGCGCCGAAGCCTGGGCACGCACCGGAAACGCGAAAAAATCGATAGAAACTCTGGGTTTGATCGATCCGGAAGACGCCGAATACGAGAAGCTTCGGCCCCAGCTTTACCGCGCGCAGGCGTATGCGTATGCGCACACGAATGATTTGAAGGGCATGCGCCGCGTACTGAAAAAGCTGGTGCAGATCGACGCGCGGCTACTCGGCGGTTTCATGATGAAGCGGACCCATCCGCTGCTCCAGCGAGAAGCCAAAAAAGTGGCGGAGCAGAGCGGCATGGTGCCGCGCAAGATGGTCGTGCAGCGCCGAGTCTGAGTCTCGGACTCGCGTTTAGAGTCCGGCGAGGGTTGCTTTGCCGACCGGGCGCAGCGTGATTTCCGGCAGTAACTCGGCGTAAGACACGACGCGGGCCTCGCGCAGATCGAGCTCGAGCAATTTTCGCACGAAACGGCGAATGTCCGGCTGCGTGAGCACGATCGGCGGCGCGTCGTGTTCGCGTGGCAACGCGCGACGGACCGCCGCGACGATGTCGCGCGCGGCCGCGGGCGCGAGCGTGAGGAAGCTGCCAGCCGGCGTGCGCGAAATCGCGCTTCGTACCGCTTCTTCGATTTGAGGCTCGAGCAAAATGACCGAAAGCTCGCGTGAGCCTTGAGTGAGCGCGTGGGTCAATGAACGGCGCAATTGTGAGCGCACGAACTCAGCCAAATTCAGGGGATCTCGTTCAGTATTGCCGACCAAGGCCAAGGCTTCGAGGATCGCGCGCAGATCGCGGATATTGACGCGCTCTTCGGCCAAGCGGCGAAGCACGTCGGCGAGTAGCGTGACCGTAATCGGCTTGGGCACGACTTGTCGCACGGTAGCCGGCGCGATTTGCTCGAGCTCGTCGAGCAAAGCTTGCGTCTCGGCGATGCCCAAGAAATCGACGGAGCGGTTTTGCAAGACAGCCAAAGCTTGCGCCACGACGTACTCGGCGATGCTCGCGTCCGCGACTTCCTTCGGCACGATGAACACGCGGGCCGGCACCTCGTGGATCGACAAAAGCACGTGCCGGCTCGGCAATTGGTCGTTCGCGAGCAGGCGTCCAGGCGGCAAAGGCACCCCATATTCGCGGAAGATGATCTCGCGGATGGCGCTGATCGCCGAGCGAAAACCCGGCCGGCGCACTTCGCTGCCGCGAATGTCGTCGTCCTCGAAAGCGGCCAAATCGCTCGCGACTTCGAAGCCCCAGGGCGTGACCACCGGCACGAAACGAAGCTCGCTCGAGCCGGCAGCGCGCCGCGGAGTCGGATCACTCCGCGTGACCTCCTTGGTCGAGCGCAGCGTTTTTGCGCGCGCCCGCGAGCCGAGAAAAAGCAGGCAACCGATCACCAGAAAAGGCAACGTCGGCAAGCCAGGCACGAGTGAGAGCAAGAGCACGAAGAAGCTACCGACTCGGAGCGCCTGCGGCTGGCCGAAGAGCTGCGTCGCGAGCTCGGCGCCGAGCGGTGTGTCGGCCTCTTCGCTGGCGACGCGCGTGACGAGCACGCCCGCGCCGGTGGCGATCACGAGCGCGGGGATTTGCGTGACCAAGCCGTCGCCGATGGTGAGCAGGCCATAACGCTTCAGCGCGGCGACCGGTTCGAGCCCTTTTTGCCCGATGCCGATCGCGAGCCCGCCCAAGATATTGACGAGCGTGATCAACAGCGACGCGATCACGTCGCCTTTGACGAATTTCATTGCCCCGTCCATCGCACCGTAAAATTGGCTTTCGCGGACTAGAGTGCGACGACGAGCACGAGCTTCGGCGCCGTCGATTGCGCCGGAACGGAGCTCGGCATCGATCGCCATTTGTTTGCCGGGCATCGCGTCGAGCGCGAAGCGCGCGCCGACTTCGGCCACGCGCTCGCTGCCCTTGGCGATCACGATGAATTGAATGATCGTGAGGATCAAAAAGATCACCGCGCCCACGACGTAATTGCCGCGCACCACGAACGTGCCGAACGCATGGATCACTTCGCCGGCGTTGGCTTGGAGCAAAATCAAGCGCGTGGACGAGACGTTGAGCGCGAGGCGAATCAACGTCGTGATCAAAAGCAGGGTCGGGAAGGACGCGATTTTGAGCGCTTCGCTGACATAGAGTGCGACCAACAAAATCACGACCGAGCCGGCCAAGTTCGAGGCGATGAGCAAATCCAAGAGCCAGGTCGGCAAGGGCACGACCATGAGCCCGACTACCGCGATCACGAGGCCGGCGAGCACCGCGTCCGCGGCGCTGAAGCGCGGTTTCGGGCGAACCAAATTCAAGGTCGGAGACGGATTGTTCATGGACGAAAGTGCCGAGCTCAGCTCGGCGAAGTGAAGAGACCGACGACGGCGGTGTAGAGCTGGAGTGCGGGCTCGGCCGAGTGCGGCGCGATCTCGAAGCTCGAGAACGAGCCGAGCCAGGGGATTTCGCCGAAGCGCGCCTTGAGCAGGCGCAAGTCGCTGTCTGGGTTTTTGTAGAGCGAAACGCCGCGACCCGCGCAGTTGATGCAAATACCGAAGCGCGGCGCGGCGCCGGCCGATTCGCGCGACA
>DATATR010000418.1:0-11823 GCA_036268695.1 Polyangiaceae bacterium
GGGCCAGAGCATACACGTAGAAACACCGTCACCAAGCGGCATTTGAGCCATGCCAATTAGCTGAATTTCGCGCAATTTCAAGGGCAAATTGTCCCGCTTGATGCGAAGTCGCGGCCACTCTGCCGAGCATTCGAGCCGCAGCGTCGTCGCCACCGAATCGACGCAGTTCCGCCCGAGTCGATCCGGTTGACGATGCTAGGCTCCGATCGATTCACTCGTTCGTAGTCGAGCGCCATGCAACCCCTCATCGTCGCGAGCGATCTGCATTTGTCGGCCGAAGCCTCGCCGCGCACGCTGGCCGCGCTCGCGGACTTGCTGCGCGCCGGCGCGGGCCACGAGATCATCCTCGCGGGTGACGTGTTCAATCTGTCCTGGGAAGCGCCCGGCCATGCGCCGGTCGAAGCCGTGCTCGCTTTGCTCGATGCGCTACCCGAGCTCAAGGCCGCGCTGCGCGCGCACCTCGCGCAGGGCCATGCCTTGACGCTGATCGCCGGAAACCACGACGCGGGCGTGATGGCCCCGGACTTATGCAGCGCGCTCATTGGCAAGCTCGAGCTTTCGCCCGACGCGCCGCTCGCGGTCGAGCCATGGTTCGTGCGTCGCGGCAGCGTTCACGTCGAGCACGGCCACTTTTACGATCCGGACAACGCGCCCGCGCACCCGCTCGCCGAGTGGAGCGCGGAAACCGAGCCACTCGGCATCGCGATCACGCGCCGCTTCTTGCGACCGACTGGCATCTATCACTTTTCCCACGCGCACGACACGACGCCACTCGCCGCCATTGCCAAGGCCTTTCGTGCTTACGGCGCGCGCACGCCGGAGTTGATCGCGAATTGGTTCCGCGTTGCTTCGTCGCTGTGCCTCGAAACGCGCGCACGCTCGCGCTTCGACTCGGAGCTCGCCGCCGGCGAAGCCGCGCTCGAAGAGTTCGCGCGTCACGTCGAGCTCGACGCGACGGCACTGCGCGCGCTGCTCGAAGCGGGAGCCGTGCCCACGCACCGAGATCTTCGTCAAACCTTCATGCGCTTGTACTTCGATCGCGTGTTCGCAAGCGGCGGGCTCGTGCTCGGCGCAGCAGCGTTTTTGGCCAAGCGCAGCGGCGTCGGCGCGCTGTTCAGCCTGATTTCCGGCTTGTACTTGCTGCAATCCGTGCAGCGCACGGGCAATCGCTACGAAGATCTGCCGGTCGAACGGCTGCGCGCTGCGGCGGAGCGTATCCGCGAGCTCACCGGCGCGAGCGAAGTGATCCTCGGCCACACTCATCAGGTCGATCACGTGCCCGGATACGCGAACTCCGGCTCGTTCGGTTATTCCGCGCGAGGTCGTCCGTACGTGCGCGTAGACGAAACGGGCGCCACCGAACTGCGCAGAGTCTGAGCTTCGAACGCGCGGAATGGCGCAGGCCCACCGCGCGTGACCGCATTTCTATTCGCGAACTTCGAAAGTGATAGCGAAGCCGACGTGCTAGCTTTTTTGCGCGGCTGAGGCGGAGTCAAAGCTCGAGCTTTGGTTTCGTGCTCGCGCCATCGAGCGCGCTGGCGGCGGCGGTTACCCTGCGTCGGCGAGCCGCGCTCGTCAGAGCGTCGCGAGAATATCATTTAGCGTTTTGCTTGGCCGCATCGCCGCCAATGCCTTCGCGTCGTCCGGCTGATAATAGCCGCCGACATCGACGGGCTTGCCCTGCACTGCGAGCAATTCTTTCACGATCGCATCTTCCGCTGCCGCGAGTTTTGCGGCGATCGGCGCGAAGCGCGCTTTGAGCTCGCTGTCTTTGCTTTGCTCGGCGAGCGCCTGCGCCCAGTACATGGCCAAGTAAAAGTGGCTGCCGCGGTTGTCGATACCGCCGACTTTGCGCGACGGAGATTTGTCGTTTTCGAGGAACTTGCCGTTGGCTGCGTCGAGCGTATCGGCGAGCACTTTGGCCTTCTCGTGTTTGAACACGATGCCGAGGTGCTCGAACGAGGCTGCCAGCGCGAAAAATTCGCCGAGCGAATCCCAGCGCAGGTAATTCTCTTCGGTGAATTGCTCGACGTGTTTCGGCGCGGAACCGCCGGCGCCCGTCTCGAACAAGCCGCCGCCGTTCATCAGCGGCACGATCGAAAGCATCTTCGCGCTCGTGCCGACTTCGAGGATCGGGAACAGATCAGTCAAGTAATCGCGGAGCACATTGCCAGTGACCGAGATCGTGTCTTGCCCATTCTTGATTCGTTCGAGTGAGAACTTGCACGCCTCCGCCGGCGGCAAGATGCGAATATCGAGCCCTTTCGTGTCGTGCTCGGCGAGGTACTTCTTCACCTTGAGCAAGATCTGCGCGTCGTGCGCGCGTCGTTCGTCGAGCCAAAACACGGCCGGCGTGCTCGAAAGCCGTGCGCGATTCACCGCGAGCTTGACCCAATCTCGTACCGGCGCGTCTTTGGTTTGGCAGGCGCGCCAAATGTCGCCGGCTTCGACCGCGTGCTCGATCAGCACGGTGCCCGCGCTGTCCGTCACGCGAATCGAGCCTTGACCCGGCGCTTGGAACGTCTTGTTGTGCGAGCCGTATTCTTCGGCCGCTTGCGCCATCAAACCGACGTTCGGCACCGAGCCCATCGTCTTCGGATCGAACGCGCCGTGCTGCTTGCAGAACTCGATCACCGCTTGATACACGCCGGCGTAGCTCGAATCGGGGATCACCGCGATCGCATCGGCGAGCTTGCCTTGCACGTCGTACATTTTGCCGCCCGCGCGAATCATCGCGGGCATCGAGGCATCGACGATCACGTCGCTCGGCACGTGCAAGTTCGTGATGCCGTTGTCCGAATTGACGTAGGCGAGCCCGGGGCCTTCTGCCAGCGCCGTCTTGATCTCTGCCTCGATCTGATTTTTTTGGTCGGTGGGCAGAGTTTGGATCTTCTCCACCAAGTCCCCGAAGCCGTTGTTCAGATCGACGCCGAGCTTTGCGAACGTCGCGCCGTGCTTTTCGAACAAGCCTTTGAAAAACACGCCGACCGCGAGCCCGAAGATGATCGGGTCGGACACCTTCATCATCGTGGCTTTGAGGTGCAGCGAAAAGAGCACGCCCTCGCGCTTCGAACGCGCGATTTGCTGCTCGTAAAAGGCGACCAGCGCGGCTTTGTTCATGCGCGTCGCGTCCAGGATTTCGCCGGCTTTGAGCGGCGTTTTGTCTTTCAACACCTGGCTCGTGCCATCCGCACCGACAAACTCGATCTTCACGTCCGTCGCCGCGGGCACCGTGACCGATTTTTCGTTCGAGAAAAAATCGTCCTTGCCCATCGTCGCGACGGTGGTCTTCGAATCAGCCGACCACTTGCCCATCGAGTGCGGGTGTTTGCGCGCATAGTCCTTCACGGCCTTGGGCGCGCGGCGATCCGAGTTACCTTCACGCAAAACCGGGTTCACCGCTGAACCCTTCACCCGATCATAACGAGCCTTCGCGTCTTTCTCGGCTTCGCTTTGGGGAGCTTCCGGATAATCCGGCACGCCATAGCCGTGCGCCTTCAACTCGGCGATCGCTTCCTTCAATTGCGGCACCGAAGCGCTGATGTTCGGCAGCTTGATGATGTTCGCCTCGGGCTTCAGCGTGAGCGCGCCGAGCTCGGCGAGCGCGTCGCTCGTGCGCTGCGCTTCGGGCAAGAGCTCGGAGAATACGGCCAGAATGCGGCCCGCGAGCGAGATGTCGCGGCTCTGCACGTCGATGCCCGCGTGCTTCGTGAACGCCTGAACGATTGGCAAAAGCGAATAGGTGGCGAGCGCGGGTGCTTCGTCGGTTTTCGTATAGATGATGATGGGCTTGGCGGACATTCGAGTGGGCGGAGTGTCGCACTCGCTCCCGAAGCCGTCGAGCCCGCCGTCGCCGGCCCACGCATCTCGCCTCTTTTCGCGCCGTTCTCGCGCGCCGGAGCGCGCGCGAAGGGTTTGGGCCAGATGCACGGAAATAAAAGAGTGCAGCTGATTCGCCTGACTGATCGCGGTTTTCGAAAGAGGCGGGAGCCAACGAGACCTGACCGCACAGGCGCCCGTCGCGCAGCGAAATGCGCGAGCGGCCGCGCGCTGCACCTCGCGCAGGGGTCAAATAAACAAACCTCAGAAATAAGAGACAAGCCCGCTGATTCGCCGAGCAAATCTCAACATCCACAGCTCAAAAAATCGACGAGAACTCGGGGCGGAGGCCGTAGCGCGGGCGATAGCGCTGTCCGTCGGCCGGCAGCCACGAGATCCAAAATTCGCGCGCGCCGCCCGAATATTGGATTTGATGCATTCCGCGACTCAAATGAAACACCGCGGCGCGGTTCTCGTTGCCGTCGATTTCGAAGCCGCCGCCCGTCGCGACCGTTTCCGGTTCGACGAAGTAGTCCGCGTCGCGCACGGCTTCGAAGGTCGCAAGCGAATGCACAGGCGAAAAACGCTGGCCCCAGAGTAAAATGTCCGCGCTGTACGGCTGATAGTGCTGCGCGAGGAAGCGTTGCAAGGGCGGCGGCAAGCCATGAAAGCGCGCGTCGAGCAAGAGCGCGGTACAACCGGAGGCGCGCACTTCGCGTTCCATTTTCAACGGCAGTGTGGTGGCCTCTTCGGTGCGGTCGAGCGCGCTCGTATAAAATCGAAAGCCGACACTCGGACGCGAGACGTAGCTGCCCGAGTCGTCGTACACCGGGTCGGTCACTTTGGTGAGCCGCGCGAGATCCGCGAGTACGCGATACTGATAGTCGTTGTTCGGATGCAGCTTGCGTTCGCTCTCCACGAAGCCGAGGCGCGGCCCGAGCCAGACTGAGGCCGCCAAAATCAGCACGACGCCCGCGGTGTGCGCCGCTCGAGGCAGCTCCTCACCGCCGAGCCACTCGAACGCGAAAGCAAGCCCGCGCGGCACGAACACCGCGAGCATCCCGAGCCCCGGCACGAGCGCATACGGAAACGGCGCGCGTGCGAAACCATATGAATAGAGCGTGCTCGCGAGCAACAAGAGCAGTGAAAGCTCCGGACGCGCGAGCGGCGCGTCGCTTCGTTTCAAGGCGAGCACGGTGCGCACGGCACCCAAAAATCCAAGCAAACAAAGCAGCTTCGAGCTTTCGAACGCGGGTGCGGCGTAGCGCGTCCAGGGAAAGCCGGGATAGTGTCGTTCGTGGTAGCGCGCCCAAATCAGCGTTTGCTCCAGCCAGGCAGTGCCGGAACGGGTAAACAAAAAATAAAGCGCGATCACGAGCGCAACGCCGCCCGCGCCGAGCAAGAGCGGCCGCCAAGCTTCGAGCAAGCGCGCGTTGAACGGCGAGCGCGCGCGGATCGCGTCGACGACGAGCACGAGCCCGAGCGGCGCCGTGTAGATGATGGCCTTTTGCGAGGCAAACAGCGCGAGCACCCAGAGCGCGCCGATTGCGCAAGCGCGGCGCGGCGTGACCGGCGCCGGAAAAAACAACGAAAGCGCGAGCACGAATAAAGCGAACGCGACAGGATCGGGGCGGATCTCGGTCGCGAAAAACGTGAACGGCGTGGTCGTCGCGAGAACGATTGGGCCGGTCAGCGCGAGCGCAGGGCCGAGCTCGCGATTGATGCGATAAATGCCGAAGCTCGTCAGCGCAAAGACGACCAGCATGAACAGACGTAAATGCCCGATGCTGGCTGGGTCGTCGCTGATGAACGGCGCGTAGCTCAAATAGGGCAGCGGAAAGTGAAACTCGAAAAAATCGCGATACGGCACTTTGCCGTGCGAGACGAGCCACGCGGCGTGCGCATATTGAAACTCGTCGATGCTGAAGCGCTTGAACAAGCCGACGCGCACGACTTCGATCCAAGCCGCGAGCGCGGCGAGAGCGCTCGCAGCAAGCGCGATCCGCGCAGGCCAGCGCTTTTGGTCAGGCGACGACGGCATCGCGCGCCATCGTGTTCGAAAAGCGAGCCGCGCGCGAAAGCTTTTTCGCGCGCCGGGAAAAGCCGCAGCGCGTTCAACCCAAAACTAAGGACGAATGATCTGCGTGCCGGGCGGCGGCGTGAAGTTGAACTCGCCGGTCGGAGCTTTGGTGTTGATTTCCGGATTCAGGAAATCGAAGCGATTGCGATTGCCCTGCGCGTCGAGCAAAAGCACGCGACGCACTTGGTAGGTCGTGCCATCGACGTAAAGAATGATCGATTGATAAGACGGCGAAGCTTCGACCGGATCGCCGACGATCACGTAGCCGCCTTCGAAGTTCATCTGCCGCGCATCGCGCTTGGTGAACTTGAACGATTGACGCAAATTGCCGCCGCCGACCAGGAACGAGAGCGCCGCCGGATATTGGCTCTTGTCGAGCGGCTGCTCGTACATTTGCTTGTTTTCTTTTTCGTAAACCTTCACGAGTTTGCCGTCCGAAACGACGCGATTGCCGTTGTTCGTGTAGCGCCAGCTCATCTTGCCGGGCTTCTCGAACACGACCGAGCCTTGGCTGTCGATCGTCTTGTCATAGGCGCGGACGCGATATTGCTGCTTGAAGCCGGCTTTGAACGTCTTCGACCGGTCGTAAAAAGACTGCACGCGCTCCGCGATTTGATCGGCCGTGAGCTCGGGCGAGCCCTTCGCGGGCGCGATCGGCTTCGGCGCGGCCGGCGCGCCTTGAGCGAACGCGGCGCCTTGCGCCGACAGCGCGGCCAAACCCAAAAAACCAACCAAGAACGAGCGGCGAATCATGAAGGTACCTTAGCTAACTCGGCGAGCGGATCGAATCGGTCGATCGAACGCGCAAGCTCAATGGCAGCTTACAGTCGAGCTTGCAATCATTCAGACGTTCCATACGCTTCCCGCATTCCGAAGCTTGCCGAAAGGCCGCGTTTTTCAGACATACTGTAAGCAATGCTGCCGCGCTTTGCTGATTCCGCGTCCGCTCTGAAGAGCCCGAGCGCGGGCTTCCTGCTCGCTCACGGCGATTGTCTCGAGTGGATGGCGCGCCGCACTGCCTGCTCGATCGAAGCGATCGTGACCGATCCGCCGTATGGCTTGCGCGAATATTCGGAGCCAGAAAAGCAAAAGCTGCGCAGCGGGCGCGGCGGCGTGTGGCGCATCCCGCCCGCGCTCGACGGCTCGCAACGCAGTCCGCTGCCGCGTTTCACGGTGCTGACCAGCGCGGAGCAAGTCGAGCTCGAAGCCTTCTTCATGCGCTTCGCGGAGCGCGCATTCTCCGTGCTCGTTCCCGGCGGGCACTTGTTCATCGCGAGCCATCCGCTCTTGTCGCATTTGGTTTATGGCCCCTTGCTCCGCGCTGGCCTCGAGAAGCGCGGCGAAATCATCCGCTTGGTGCAAACGCTGCGCGGCGGAGATCGGCCCAAGAACGCGCACGACGAATTCAGCGGCGTGACGGTGATGCCGCGCTCGGCTTGGGAACCGTGGGGCCTATTTCGAAAGCCCTGCGAAGGCCGCGTGCAAGACAACTTGCGCAAGTGGAAGACCGGCGGCCTGCGCCGTCCGTCGGCACAGTTGCCGTTCTCGGACGTGATCCGTTCCGCGCCGACGCGGCGCGAGGAGCGCAGGCTCTCGCCGCACCCGTCGCTGAAACCGCAAGCATTCATGCGCCAAATCGTGCGCGCCGCGTTACCGCTCGGCGAAGGCACGATTTTGGATCCGTTCCTCGGCGGAGGCTCGACGATCGCGGCCGCGCTCGCCGTCGGTTACGCGAGCATCGGCGTGGAGCTCGATGCGCATTATCTCGAGCTCGCGCGCGCGGGGATTCCGAAGCTTGCCGCGCTGCCTTCAGCGGATCTTCGACAGCTTCGCTGAGCGCGGCGCGGTCGCACGCGTGCGCCGCTTTTTGCCGAGCAGCGTGCGCAGCGCGCTCTGCGAGACACGATTTTCGCTTTCGTTTTCGCTCGGTCGAAGCGCGCGGATCAGCGTGCCGATGCGCAGGTGCGTGATCGCGAGCGCGAGCGCGTCCGCGGCATCCGCGGGCGGCAGCGCGTCCAGTGCGAGCAGTGCGCGCACCATCAGCGCGACTTGAGATTTTTCGGCTTGGCCCGAGCCGGCGATCGTGCGCTTCACGCGCGCCGGCGGATATTCGGCGATCTCGATGCCCGAGCGCGCCAAAAGCAAGAGCACCACGCCGCGCGCGTGCCCGAGCTTGGCCGCGGCTTGCGCGTCTTTGTGAAAAAACAAATTCTCGACCGAGCCGACTTCCGGCCGATGCCGCTCGATCACGGCGCCCAGCTCGACCTCGATCCGCGCGAGCCGCGCCGCGATCGAGGCGCGCCCGTCCAAGTGGATGACGCCGTGAGCCACGTGGCACAAGCGATTGCCCTCCCGCGACACGACGCCCCAACCGAGGTGCAAAGTGCCAGGGTCGACGCCGAGTGCGAGCACAATCCTTCATACCTCGTCTTTGTGCGCATGGAAAGCGCGACGAACGCGTCGTACGCTCGCGCGGTGCGCGACCCGGACGTGATCGTGATCGGCTCGGGCCCGAATGGGCTCGCGGCAGCCAACGCCCTCGGGAAACGTGGCTTCCGCGTGTTAGTGCTCGAAGCCAACGCAAAGCGCCCGGGCGGCGCGGTCGGTTCGGAAGAATGGACGCAGAAGGGCTTCGTGCACGACGTCGGCGCGGGTTTCTTTCCGTTCGGGAAATTGAGCCCGGCGTTTCGCGAGCTCGGCTTGGAGCAAGCGGGCGTCGAATGGTGTCACACCAAATTCGAGAGCTGTCATCCCGCGCTCGACGGTTCGGTCGCCTGCCTCGCACGCGATCTCGATCTCGCCGCTGAGCATTTCGGCACGGCGCGCGACGGCGCTGCCTTTCGCGAGCTCGCGCGCTTTCACGCTCGCACCGAAACCGATTTGCTCGCGACGTTGCTCGGCCCGTTCCCGTCGCTCGCGCCCGCGCTCCGCGTTGGACCAATGAATTTGGCCAAAGTCGCGTGGTACTTCGCGCGTAGCTCGGGCAACTTGGCGCGCAAATTATTTCAAAGCGAGGCCGCGCGGCGCGTCTTGCCGAGCCTTGGTTTGCATGTGGATGTGGGGCCGAATGATTGGTTCGGCGCCGGGCTCGGCTACATGCTCGGCATGACCGCGACGACCGGCGGCTATGCCGTGCCGAAACGTGGCGCGCAGAGCATCACCAACGCGATGGTCACCTTGCTCGAAGGCTACGGCGGCCGATTGCGACTCGGCGCGACCGTGAAACGCATCATCGTGCGCCAAGGGCGCGCCGAGGCGGTCGAGCTCGATGGCGGCGAAGAAGTGCGCGCGCGCCTCGCCGTGCTCGCGGACACCGCGGCGCCGACCTTGTTCTTGAAACTGCTCGAAGCCGCGCACGTGCCCGCCTGGTTGCGCCGCAAAATGCGCAAATTCAAGCGGGGATTTGGCACGTTCAAGCTCGACTTCGCGCTTTCTGGCCCAGCGCCTTGGACGGAGCCGACCGCGCATGAAAGTGCGGTCGTGCACGCCTGCGAGAGCCTCGAAGATTTGGCGCGCTTCACTCGCGAAGTGCGGCAAGGAAAAATCCCAGAGCAGCCCTATTTGGTGATCGGGCAACAGAGCTTGGCCGACGCGACACGCGCACCCGAAGGTCAGCACACGCTTTATTGTTATTCGCGCGTGCCATCGGCTCCGGAAGGCGGCTGGGCAGCACAGCGCGAAGCATTCGCCGATCGCGTGACCGCGCGGATCGAAGGCTTGGCGCCCGGCTTCAGCAAATTGATCCTCGATCGGCACATCAGCGCGCCACCCGATCTCGAAGCGATGAATGCGAATCTGATCGGCGGAGACTTGGGCGGCGGCACCAACGCCTGGCACCAGCAATTGTTATTTCGCCCGGTTTTCCCGTATTTTCGCTATCGCACGCCGGTCAAAGGTTTGTACCTCTGCTCGAGCTACGCGCATCCCGGCGCGGGCGTGCACGGCATGTGCGGCTACGACGCCGCGCTGATCGCCGCGAGCGATCTCGGTTGACTCACGCGGAGAGCGATTTTTCGATTTCGTATTTGCCGGGTGCGTCCACATCGAGGCGAATCGGACGACTCTCGCCGCGCGCCGCGCGCTCGATCAATTCATCGACGCACTGAAACAGAATGCTGTTGTCGCGCGACGGATAGCTTTCGAGCGCGTGCTGGTAGTCGTCGACGCGGTCGAGGAATTTGAGCAAGGGTTCGAGCTCGAGCCTGCGCGCCCACGCGCCGTAACCGAGCTTTTCGAGGTAGCGCGCGTTCAACTCCTGCTCGTATTGATGCGCCACCGGCACGGACAAGAGCGGCACTTTCAAGCTCACTGCTTCACTCAGCAAGCTGAAGCCGCCACCGGCCACGGCCGCGCGCGCCGTGCGCAAATCCTCGAGAAATCCGGGCTCGGAGAAGCCGCACAAGGTCACGTTGCCTTCTTGCCCTTCGCGGCCCATGCCGTACACGCGGAAGCGATAGGGCAGTTTTTTCAGCGTCGGCACGAGGCTCTGATTCGTCGGCGAAGTTTGGTACACGAGCACGTGCGCGCCCGGCTCGCGCTTGGCCGCGATCACTTCGGGCCGCAAAATTGGCGGCACGAGCGTGGTGTACTTCTTTCGCACCTCGGGGAAAAAGAAGCTCGTGACGAGGTAGTGATACGCGCCCGGCATTTTGATCTTCACCGCCAAGCGCGCCAGATCGAAATCGAAGCCTTTGCCCGAGGTCACATGGCGATCGTGCCGGCAGCGGTTGATCACTTGCATGTTGTCGATGCTCACGACGGGCAAGCGATGATTGAGGCCGTACAGCGCGGCCCAAGATTCGAAATCGCTGATCACGAGCTCGGGCAAAAAACCGCTCTCGGCGACCTTGCGGTACACCTTGACGTTCTTTCGAATGCCCTTCGGCGCCTTGCGCAGGTTTTCGAACAAGCTCTTCGAGCGATCGAGCGAGTTGCCGAAGTAGCTCAGCGTGAGCCCGTGAATCTCCTCGATGCTCGCGTTCGGATAATTCGCGAGCCGCTCGACCAAAAAGCGATGTGCGCGCCCCGAAACGACGATGCGTATCTCGTGCCCCGCGCGCAGCAAATGTTCGAGCACGACGCGGCTGCGCGTCGCGTGTCCCATGCCTTCACCGACGACACCGTAGAGAATGCGCACGTGCTTGCTCCGGGCGCCGAGCATGCCACAGCCTTTTTCGGCACGCGTTCGTCACCTGAGCAAAACGCCGGAAAGCACGGGGATTTCCGGCGTCTTTTTGCCGTTGCTAGCCGCCAGCCGAGATCTTCAGGGGATCCAGCTGATCGAGGAGCCGGCAACCGCGCCGCTACCTACGGCAAACGCGCTCGCGTTGCTGGTGAATGGGTAGGGCCCGATTGCGTCACCGGTCGAGGTAATGGAGTCGATATGAACGATGGCCGGCGTGTAGGGACCGGTTGCGTTGTTCGTCTGAACTAGCACGAGTAGCTGGATGGCCGCGGTCGCATCGAACCCGGCGGTGCTGACGATGGCCAAGGGCAGATCCTGCATGCCGTCCGCGCAATTCATCACCGCGCTGAGCGACTTGTAGAGCACGCCGAAGTCACCGCCGAAGTTTTTGTCTTGCACGGCCATCTGCAAGGCACCGCTCGCGTCACCGGCAACGACGCACGCACGAAGCGTGATCGTCACGCCGGTGAGATCGGTCTGGTTGAACGTGATCCTGCCCGCTAGCTGGTCGTTATTGGCAGCGATCGGCGCGTTCAGCACCGCGCACCCGCCACACGGCGTCGAGCCACCTGAGCCACCGCTGCCCGCGGTGCCGCCGCTGCCGCCCGAACCCGCGCTCGAGCCACCCGCTCCAGCAGATCCAGCGCTGCCCGCCGCGCCACCGCTGCCTGCCGCGCCGCCAGTACCTGCGCTACCTGCCGCACCGCTGCTGCCAGCAGTGCCGCCAGTGCCCGCACTC
>DATATR010000419.1:0-5398 GCA_036268695.1 Polyangiaceae bacterium
ATCGAGCAATTCGGCACTCCTGCCTGCGAGGGGCAATCGACCGAGCGCGAGGCCCGCGGCGAGCCGCACGCTACCCGAGTCGTCATCGAGTGCCGTGAGCAAAGTCGGCACTTGTCCCGCATCGCCCACGAAACCAAGCGCCGAGAGAGAGCGCGCGCGGAGCAGCACGTCGTCTCCTGGGCCGGCGAACGGCAGCAGCACGAGTGCGGCGCGCGGCGCTCCGGTTTGACCGAGCAGATCCAACAAATCCCCCTGCTCGCCGCGCTGGTTTCGCGCCTTATCGAGCGCGCGAGCGATCGGATCGACGGCGCGCCCGTCGGGACGCCGCGGATCGAGCAAAGCTTTGGCCGCAGCGACGGCTGCGCGCCGCACCAACGCATCACCATCCGACAAGAACTCGAGCACGGTCGGCAGCGAATCCGGCGCGCGCAATTCGGCGAACGCCTCGAGTGCGGCGAGCGGTCGGAGTGCGCCGCGACCGAGCGCGCTCTGCAGCGCGGAGACGCCGGAAATATCGTGCGTCTGCCCGAGCGCGAGCGCGCAGCCGTCGAGTCGATCTGGATCCGACTCGGCGTTCACGCACGCTTCGAGCGCCGGCAAAGCGAGCGTGCCCACGCGGCCGAGCGCGCTCACCACCTCGGCGCGCGGCTTACCAGGTTCGTCCACGCTGAGCTCCTCGATCAAGGCCTTCAGCGCCGGCGGCGAGTGAATCCGCGAAAGTGCGTCGAGCGCGCCCGAGCGCACGCGTTCGCTGCTGGCGCGAAGCAACGAGACGATGCTCGAGACCGCGCTCGGATCGGCGATGCGGGACAGCGCATCGAGCGCCGCAACGCGAACTGAGTCGTCTGTGTCGTGCAAGGAGAGCACGAGAGCGCTCACCGCGCGTGCATCAGCCAATTGCGCCAGCGCCTCGGCCACGCCCTGGCGCACGATCGGGCGAGTGTCTTGAATTTTGCCGATCAGCGGGGTCACGGCACGCGCGTCACCAAGCTCGCCGAGCGCTCTCGCTACGTCCCTGCGAACCTCGGGCACGGAATCGTCGAGGTGCCCGAGCAGGGCGAGCACGGCTTCCGGCGCCGCGGATTTGCCGAGCGCGCCCGCGGCGGCGCTGCGCACCGCAGGATCCGTATCCCCGAGCGCGCGACCGAGCGAGGGCACCGCGCGTGCGCTTGGGCTTTCGGCCAAGGCCTCGGCCGCGGCCAGCCGCACGCGCCGCTCGCTATCGCTGAGCCAGGGCACGAGCTCGGCGCCGAGCGAAGGCACCGCGAACGCCAAACATGCGTCGAGCGCGGTCAAACGCACTTCTACGTCGCTGTCGTCGAGCGCGGCGCGCGAAAGCCGCGCACCGCTCGCGCTCGGTAAATCACGCAGCGACTGGGCCGCGCGCCGACGCGTCTCCACGTCCGGAGCGTGGAGCTGCCGTTCGAGTCGCTGAATCGCGCTCGGCCAAAGCACCGCGTTGGCCGGTAGGCTCAGGCAAAACAACATGCCAAACAGCGCAAAACTCAGGCGACGCACGCCCGCTCAAGATACATCGCTCAGACGGCGCTCGCCATCTCCTCGAACGCGCGCTCGGAAGCTCGACGTTGCGCCGGCCGCAGGTAGCCGTAGAAGATCGCGTTCAAAACGACCAAGCGAAAGAGCAGGTAGTAGTCGGTGATGTCGCAGCCGATCGAGACCGCGAGCCCGAACACGAGCGAACCGAAGCCGAAAAAGTCCCGCCACACGCGCATCGCCGCAGCGGCGTGCTTGCGATAAATCGCGGCGTTCCGCGGATTGAAGGAAAATTGTCGCGCCAGCCGCTCGGCGTAGGGATCGAACTTTTTGCCGTAGTTTTCCTGGCTGCGAATGTAAAAAAGATAGATTTGCCAAACCAGCCGAATGACGAGCGGCTGCGCGGCACGCTCGGCGCGGTGCCGTTCCTCGGCGACGGCCACGTCTTCGCCTTCGCGGTAGCTTGGATGGGTCATGCGCAAGAACGAGTTCTTGAACTGATCGTACATCGTGGTGTGAAACGAGCTCGTTACGATCGTCACGGCCGCGAGCCCCAGTGCCAGCGCGAGCTGCCACGTCGAATGCTCGTACTTGCGGATCAGAAGCCATGCCCCGCCGACGATCACGACGCTCGTGGCGACTAGATCCGCAACGCCATCGAGCATGCGACCAAAAGCGGACGAGCTCTTCCTCATGCGCGCGAGTTGGCCGTCCGCGCAATCGAAGACCGCCGAACCGAAGATCAACACGCCGGCGATCGGCAGGTGATGAGGAAACTGCGCGAAGATCAAAACCCCAGCGCAGAGGCCGAGCAAAATCGAGCCGACCGTCACCATGTTCGGCGAAATCGCCGTAGGCATGAGCATGCGCGCCAGCACGTAAGCCGGCGGACGATGCACCCAAACGTCGATCGGCTCCTCGACCTCGAGTGGCTTCAAGCTGGCGAAGTAAGGCGCCCAGAAGCCCGACGCGCGCGGCTCAGTCATGCCTGCTCGCGTCGGAACTCACGGTCACTCGGCGTCGCTCGCGGCGGTAGCGTAAACGCGCGGCGCTTCGCGGCGCACGCGCCCGCCGAGCACGCGCTCGAAGGCGGCCACACAGCGCGCGTTTTGCTCGGGCGTCCCGACGGTGACGCGCACGTAGCTACGCCGCGCGTGGTGCACCGAAAGCGAACGAATCAAAACGCCATCCTTGAGCATCGCTTCGACCAAGCGCTCCGCGCTTTGACCGGTCGCCGAGACGTCGATCAAGACGAAGTTGCCTTCGCTCGGCGTGGGTACGAGGCCGTCGATGCGGCAGAGTCTCTGGATCAGCTCGTCACGCGACGTGCGAAGTTCGGCGATGCGCGCGTCGAACTCGGCCGCGTCGTCGAGCGCTGCGCTGGCGGCGGCCAGCGTGATCGCCGGGATGTTCCAGGGCACTTTGACGCGCGAAAGCAAGCGCACGACCGCGGGATGCGCGAGCGCATAGCCGAGCCGAATCCCAGCCAAGCCGAACGCCTTGGAAAAAGTGCGCATGATGATCGCGTTCGGGAATTCCTCGAGCAAGCGCGAGAACGACTCGCCTTCGCCGAACTCGTGATACGCCTCGTCGATCACCGTGGGCAAGCCGAGGCGGAGCAGGCGCTTCATGTCCGCTTCGGAGATGCGCCCGCCGGTCGGGTTATTGGGCGTACACAGGAAAATCACCTTCGTGCGTTCGGTCACGCCACGGATCAAACCGCCCAGATCGTGATCGTGATCTTCGGTCATCGGCACGAGCACCGGAATGCCGCCAACGGTGCGCGTACGCGCTTCGTACATGCTGAACGTGGGCACGCTGAGCAGCACTTCCTCGCCCGGACCGACGAAGGTGCGAATCACGACGTCGATCAGCTCCGTGGAACCGGCGCCGAGGATGACACTGCCCTCGCCGAGAGCGTCCCTGCGCGCGAGCTTCGACTTGAGCGCCGGCGCGCCGCCCGGATAGTAGTTACCGCGCGTGGCCGCTTCGATGATCGCGTCAATCACGCGCGGGCTCGGCTTGTACGGGCTTTCGTTCGACATCATGCGCAAGAGATTCTCTTGGCTGTCCGCGACCGCGAAGTGATCTTCGTTGTAGGGCTTGGCTGCACGCACCCAGCTCGGCGCGTAGAACTCGATGCTGTCCGGATCGATCGTCGGCGGATCGCCGGCGCCCGGCTCATCCCCCAGACTATCGCCGAATACGCGCAGCATCGCTTCGGCGCAAGCCATTGCTTGCGGCGTATCCACGTCGATCCAGCGCACGTCGCCCACGTCGGTCGCGAGGAAGCGGCCGCGGCGGCTGAGCGCTTGCACGCCGTCGCTCAGCGAACAATCGCCGTTCATTGCTTCGACCGCCGCGAGCTCCGCGATCAGCGCGGGGCCGATCCGGAACACGCCGGTGTCGAGCGCGTCGTAGCTCTCGAGCTCTTTGGCGATTTTCTTGATCTTGCCATGTTCGACGCCGACCTTCGTGGCGTCGTCCAAATCGAAGCAGCGCTCGATGTCGTAGTCGACGGCGAGCGCGCACGAACCTTCCGGCACGTGAGCGGAGAGCAAGCGGCGCACGAGCTCCGGCGAATACAAGTGATCCGACATCGTGAGCACGCACTCGCGATCGACGTAGTCGGCGGCAGCCAGCAGGCTCACGCCGTTCTTCTTGTCGTAGTGCGGGTTGTCGACGAACGAGATCTTCAGACCGAGATCCGCTTCCGCGCCGATCGTGCGGCGCACGAGGTCGCCCTGAAAACCGGTGATCACGACCGCTTCCTGAATACCGGCCGCTTTCAATGTGCGAAGTACGCGCAGCAAAAGTGGCACACCTCCAACCACTCGGAGAGGCTTCGGGAGCGAATCAGCCCCCTCACTCAGTCGCGAACCAGTGCCTGCCGCCAGCACGATGGCCCGAGTTACGCGTCGCTCCGTCATCTCCAAGACTCGCTTTCGTCGCCTGGGACGCCGCCCAGGTTGAAGGATGTATGGGCCTTAGCATGGGGCGTGACAAGTGGGCAAACCCTATAAGATTTGATAACTTAGACCCCATCTGAGGTGTCTTCGGCCGGACACAGTGTTGCAAAATCACGACAGGGCTGTCCCCCGCCAACCTCATTGGTCAAACCAAAATTAAATCCTATATATTCAATATGTTACAGGACAGATCCCCAGGAAACTTGGGTTTTTCCGGGGGATTCGCCCGTCGGCGCGCTGCGTCAGTGCTTTCGCACTTTCGCGTTACGTCAGGACAGCCCGATCAGGCCAAGGAGCGGACCAGGCCTCGCGCGCGTTCGAGATCGGCGAAGTCGTCAACCTCGGTCCAAGCCAGGTCCGCAACCGCGATGGCTTCGGCTTCGAGCCGACCCTCCGCGATCAATCGCGAATAGACATCCTCGTAATAGAGACCGGTTTCGCCGTGCGAAATCACGCGCTCGAGCGCGCTAAAAAGCGTGCTCGCAAAGCGCGCAGCGACGCGTTCGATTCCAATGCTTTCACCCGCACTTGCGTCGAGCGGGATGGCCTTGCCGAACGCCGAAATCAGATTGCCGTTCGTGCTGACCTTCATTGCTTCGGCATCGAGCAGGCGCCCCGCGTCGACGGCGACTGCCAGATCCGCGTCTGAAGCGTCGAGCCTTTCGAGCACTTGACGCTGGAACACCACGTCCCCATCCAGCTTGAAGAAAGCGTCGCTGCCGACGCGGTCGCGACAAAGATTGAGCGATACCGAGTTTTGCGTGCGATCGAATGCGGGGTTTTTGCAGTACTCAACGACGAGCGGCGCATCGCGCGTCGCTTTCTCCACAGCGTCTTCGCGATAACCGGTAGCGAGCACCGCCTTTCGCACGCCGTACTCCGCGAGCAAACGGAGCGCACGACCCAAGATCGTTTCGCCTCCGAGATCGACGAGC
>DATATR010000420.1:0-2083 GCA_036268695.1 Polyangiaceae bacterium
CGACTTGGCCCGTCGCGTGAATCATTTGCCCGAATGCCGCGCCGAATGCCTTCGCATCGTTCGTTCCGGGCGGCACGTCTTTCTGGCCCGGATCCCAGGCCAAAAAGCCAGTGTTGTTCCAAGTATTCGCGAGCGGAAATAGCGCGGTCGGATCGGTGTCGATGCCGGCGTCCACGACTTCAGCGCGAACGCTCCCGACCAAATGCGCATTGTCGTTCACGGGATTGTCCGTGTCTCCACTTGGCGGCGGCGCCGCGCAGGAAGAATGGGCCGCACCGTGCGAGCCCAAGCTCGACGTCACGATGCCGACGTGAATGTCCTGCACGGGCCGGAATTCGGGCTGCCCGGTCATGCAAGTGCCGTTCGCGTTCGCGTTGACGCCGGTCGGCGCGCGCGTGGTCGGATCGACGCAAATCGGCGTGACCAAGCGCTGAACCAAGACGGGCACGGCGGTGCCGAGGATTTGTTGTTTGTCTGCCATGGACGCCGAATTGTCGACCATGAACAGGAGATCGATCTTCGTGACCAAGCTCTGCCTCACTTGATCGACCAAGATCTCGCTCGAAGTGGGCTCGTTCGCCACGACTTTGCGATCCAAGCATGCCGGCGTAAAGCCCGCGGCCCCACAACCCACGAGGGTGAAACCCCCAGCGCGCACAAAGCTCCGCACTCGCAGCGACGACAGCGACATGACACGACGTCCTTCCCGCGGTGCACTCGCTGGAGCCGAGCTGCGAGCCGCTGCGAGCTCTCGATTGCAGCGCCCGTGCCAGGGTTTTTGGCTGCAGAAAGCGCGCGGCGGCTCGCAACTCAGTAGGCAACGCGTCGCTCGAGTTGCCGTTCGAGGCCGAACGTCGTTACTCGAGCACGAGCTCTGCCGGATGCTCGGGATCGCCCCAGAGCCCGCAAGCGCGCTGTCCGTCGAACGCGATGTCGCAACGCCGCAGCGTGAACGCGACGTGCGTGCCCGGCGTTGCTTTCGCATTCAATGCGCTGAGCGGGATCGCGAGCTGAATGTTCCACTCTTCGTCGAAGTCGCCGAGTTTGTTGACCGTGCCGTCGTAGTCCACGCCCGTGCGCACGTGGCTTTCCCAATGCAGATCGCAACGCGAGTCCGCGAGGCTCTCTGCGTCGTTCGGGCACACGCCGTCGGCGAGCGTCCCGAGCGGCGAGATCGTCAGCACGCGCTTACTCTCGCCCGAGACGAAGAACGACACCGTGAACGAGTCGTCCTTCCAAACCGCGCCGTCGTGCTTTTTCTCGCGCATCTCGAGATCGAGATCACCCGCGTAAAACGCGAGGTAGAGCTTGCCGTCGCCCCACAGGAATCGCGCTTCGCTGACCGGCACCGCGCCGTTGCCGTTCGCATCCAGCAAAGTGTGCGTATTGACGGCGCTGCCCCAAACATTCACGTCGAATTTGTCGCTCGGCGTGATTGGCTTTGGAGCGCGCGGAACGTTCAGCGTCGGCGCGTGCGGCCGCGCCGCGGGTTCGGCCGGCAGGGCCGCGTTGGTCGACGCCGCGATGTTCGAAGGCAGCGGCGGTGGTGTCGATTCGGCGGCGTGAGACTGCACCGGCTTCGGCTGAACCTCCGCCGGTGCTTCCTTCTTGCACGCCGCCAGAGCCACGGCGAGTGCCGCGGCCCCAGCGATTCGCGCGATCGTCATGGCAAGGTCGTGTTCGCGTTCGAGGAACCGTTCGGGTTCACCGCGAAGCGGAAGCTCGAGTCGGCCACGTTGTTGAGCGAAGTCGTGCCGTTCGACGCGACTGATTCGTACTCCTGCGTGATGATCGCGCCGTCGCTCGCGCGGCGGGTGAGCGTGGCGAAGCCGTAATACGGGCCGGCATCGAGCGGCGCGCCGGCGTTGCCGAGGATCACTTCGTACGGCTGCGTCGAGCCGAACGAATCACCGTACGGCAAAGTGCCGCCCGGCAATTGCACGAGGTGCGTGTGGCCCGTGATCGAGAGCGTCAGCGTGCCGGCCGAGAAATGCGATTCGTACAGCGTTTCCGACGGATCGACGCCCGGCGCGCGCGGGTCACTGAACGGCTCGTGGCGCACCACGAACGTGTACGTGGTCGG
>DATATR010000421.1:0-21310 GCA_036268695.1 Polyangiaceae bacterium
CCCCACGGCCAGGGTCAACCCCCGCTCTTGAGCGATCTCGAGAACGACGGCACGAACCTCATCGCCTCGAGCACACTGTCCTTCATCTGGAAGATTGGAACCGACGGTTCGTACGTCAGCACGCTCGCTGGAACCTTGAACGAGCGAGGAGAAGCTGGCTTCATCGATTTCGAGGGCGGGTTCGATCCGACGAAGTCGCACCCCGCGAGCATGTGGCAACTCGAGACGGGCACGAGCACGATCGGCGCACCCTGGATCGCGCTCAGCGGCGGTTCGCTGTACTGGTCGGGCGGAGTCGGCACCAGCGAGTTCGTGGTCAAGTTCGCAAGTTGCCAGTGAAGCGGCTCTGATCCGAGCCAAGCGGCAATTCGTGCGCGACGAGCGCGTGGATTGCCGCTTTTTTCGTGTCGATTCCTAGCGCGCGCCTGCGTTTTCCCGCGCTGCGATCGGCAGTAAGACCGCTGCATGCTCGAGCTCCGCTTCGGCGTCCGCGAAGGCCTTTTCGAGCGCGAGCTCTTGCGCGCGTGCGTCCCAGACGGCGCGATAGGCGTCGAGCAAATCCAAGATCGCGAAGGTGCCGGCTTGGTAGCTGACCTCGGCGCGAGCGATCAGATCGTCGGTGGCTTTGAGGCCGCCTGCGCGGAAGCTCGTGAGCGCTTGGCGCGCCTGTTCGCGCGCTTGCCAGGCGCCGTGCACTTCGACACGGATGCGTTGTTCGATCGCGTCCGCGAGCGCGCGCTGCCCGTCGGCGGAGGCGAGTGCGTGGCCGATCGGACCTTGATTGCGATCGAAGGTCGGGAGCGGCACACTGATGCTGGCTTGTAACGTCACGCTCGACGGCCCTTGGGTGAAGAGCGGACCGATCGACACGCTCGGGATCGGCGCGACTTCACGGCGGAAGCGCGCGGCGCTGCTTTCGGCGGCGCGAATGCCGCGCCGCGCGAGCTCGAGATCGGGCCGGCGTTTGCGCGCGATCTGCACGAGCGCGGCTTCGTTTTCCGGGCCGTGAAAGCCGAGCAAGCCTTCGCGCGTGACCGGCGCCGAAGTCAGCCCGGGCACGGCGATGATCGAAATCAGCTTGGTTTCGGCGCGATCGCGCTCGGTCGCGGCGGTCGCGAGCGCGGCGCGGAACGTCGCTTCGGTCGTGGTCACGCGCAACGTGTCGTAAACCGAGTTCGCGCCGGCCGACGCGCGCGCCGATACGATGCGCTCGATCCGCGCGAGCTCTTCCAAATTCTGTTCGGTCTCGTGCACCTCGGCATCTGAAAACGCGCGCTCGCGCATCGCGTCTTCGACGTCGTCCGAGCGCTCCCAGATTTCTTCCAGCACTTCGACTTCGGTCACGCGCAGATTCGCGGTCGCTTCTGCCTTGCGCGCGCCAATCTGACCGAAGATGGGCACGGGCATGGTGATGCCGGGACCAAAGCTGCTCGTGCCGTTCGCGGGCGAGCCGCTCAACAAGTAGCTGCCCGAAAGGTTGAGCGTCGGGTTCGGCAAAACCGAGGCCGTGATCAGATCGAAGCGCGCGGCGCCGATCTTCGAGCGCAGCGAGTCGAGCTCGCGGCTTTGGCCGAGCCAGCGCTCGAACACGTGCTCTTCCGTGCTCGGGGCGATTTCTTTTGGGGGCGCCGTCGCTGCTTCGGCGCGCGCGCCACGCGCGACGAAGCTTGCGCTCGCGCTCGTGAATAGTGCGCAAATCACCGCATTTTTGCCGAAAATTCGCGGCTTCACGACGGTTCCTCGAGATCGCCGGCAGCCGGCGCGAGCAGTGGCGGCGGGATCGACATGGAAGGTGGTGCGGGCTCGAGTGCGTGCAGCGGCGGAGCGAACAAGCGGTACAGCATGGGCAAGAGGAAGAGCGAGAGCGCGAGCGACGAAACCAAGCCGCCCACGACCACGATCGCGAGCGGCTTCTGTGAATCCGAGCCGATGCCGGTGCTGACGGCCGCGGGCAATAGGCCGAGCGTGGCCACGAGCGCCGTCATCATGATCGGGCGTAACCGGAGATCGGCGGCGTGTGCGATCGCGGCGTCGAGCTCCATGCCTTCGACTCGGAGCTCGTTGATGTACGCGACGAGGATCACGCCCGTTTGCACCGATACGCCGAACAAGGCCAAAAACCCAACCCCGGAACTGACCGAAAAATTCGTGTGCGTGACGAGCAGTGCCGCGAGCCCGCCGACGGGCGAAGTGAGCAGCACGTTGCCGAGGATCAAGAGCGCCTCGCGCGGGCGCGTGAACATCGCGAACAGGAGCACGAAGATCAGCACGAACGTCGCCGGGATCACGATTGCGAGGCGTTTGCCGGCGCGGCGCGCGCTCTCGAATTCGCCGCCCCAGCTCACTTCGTAGCCGGGCGGGACGCGCACATTTTTCTTCACCATGGCTTGCGCGTCGGCCACGGTCGAGCCGAGGTCGCGATCGCGAACACCGAATTTTACCGCGATATAACGGCGATTTTCCTCACGGAAGATCTTGGACACGCCGCCCACGATCGAGATGTCCGCGACTTGACCGAGCGGCACGGTGCGGCCATCCGCGATCGGAATCAGCAGCCTGCGCACGGCATCGACGCTGTCGCGATCGACCGAGTCATAGCGCAACACCAGATCGTGGCGGCGTTCGCCTTCGACGATTTGCGTCTCCACGCGGCCGCCGATGCCGGTCTCGATCGTGCGCTCGACGTCCGCGACGCTGAGCCCGTAGCGCTCCGCGCGCTCGCGCTGAATTTCGATGTGCAGGTTGCTCTGGCCGAGCTCGCGAAAAATGCCGAGGTCGACCACGCCCGGCACTTGTTTGATGCTGCGCGCGATTTGGTCCGCGAGATCGTCGAGCGCGTTCAAATCGTCGCCCACGATTTTCACGGCGAGTTGGCCTTTGACGCCGGTCAGCGCTTCCTCGACGTTGTCGGAAATCGGCTGCGAGAAGCCGAGCACGATGCCGGGGATCGCGCCGATCTCGTGGTTGATCGCGGCGATCAGTTCGTCTTTATTTTTGTGGAACTCGGGGCGCCAAGTGGCGCGATCTTTGAGCACCATCAAGAACTCGGCGTTGTAAAAACCGGTCGGATCGGTGCCGTCGTCGGGTCGGCCGAGCTGCGCCGCACTGCTCTCGATTTCCGGGTATTTGCGCAGAATTTCGCGGATCCCGAGCACGTTGCGATCGCCCGAATGCACGCCGTCGAGCAAAGTTTCGGCTTCAGTCAGTGAGATGTTCGCGGGCATCGACGCGCGCATCCAAATCGCGCCTTCGTCGAGGTGCGGCAAGAACTCGCTGCCGATCGAGCGCACCATGAATAGATCGACGGCGACCAGCACGCCGGCAATGACGAATGCGATCTTGGGCCGGCGAATCGCGTGCGCCAAGTTCGGCAAATAGAACTTTCGGACCAGCGCCAAGAGCGGGTTGTTGAACTCCTTGAGTCGCACGCGGAACAGATATGTCGTGAGCACGGGCACGACCGTGATCGAGAGCAAGAGCGCGCCGATCAAGGCGAAGCCGACGGTCCAAGCCATCGGCCGGAACAGTTTGCCTTCCACGCGCTCGAGCGTGAAGATCGGCAGATACGCCGTAATGATGATGCCGATCGCGAACACGATGGGGCGCGCGACCTCACGCGCTGCGAGCCCTACGACCTGGCGCAGTCGGCAGGTCTCGCCGTGCTCCTGCTTGTGCGTGACGATGCGGAAAATATTTTCCACCATCACAATCGAGCCATCCACGATCATGCCGAAGTCGACCGCGCCGATGGATAGCAAATTCGCGGGAATTTTCGCGCGATCCATCAAAATGAAGGCGAACAAAAGCGAGAGCGGGATGGTCACCGCGACGATCAGCGCAGCGCGTGCATTGCCGAGGAATGCGAACAAGATCAACGTCACGAGCCCGACGCCGACGAGCAGATTCTCGCGCACGGTGTGCGTCGTGAGGTGCATCAAATCGGTGCGGTCGTGATAGGGGCTGAGCTTGACGCCGCGCGGGAGCACGCGCCGATTCAAATCGTCGATCCGCGCGTGCACTTGTTCGAGCACGGTTTGCGCCTGCTCGCCCTTGCGCAGCAAAATCGTGGCCGCGACGACGTCGCTGTCGCCATTCACGGAAACGCGACCGAGCCGCGGCTGGTAGCCGATTTGCACGGAAGCGACGTCGCGGACGCGAATCGCAGTGCCGTCGTGCACGGCGATCGGCACCAGCGCGATCTGTTCGGGCTTGAGCAGACCAATGCCGCGCACGTTCAGCGACTCGGGGCCGTAGGCAATGACGCCGCCGCCGGCGTTGCCGTTCGCGCTGTTCAGCGCCGCCTCCACGTCGGCCAAGGTCAGGCCGCGCGCAGCCAATTTCGAGGGATCGACCAGGACTTGGTACTGTTTGACGGTGCCGCCGAAGCTGGTCACGTCCGCGACGCCGGGCGTGGCGAGCAGTTCGCGCTCCACCACCCACTCTTCCAAATCCTTCACGTCGTTCAGCGAGCGCGGCGCCACGTCGAAGTCTTCGGCGCGGCACTCGGGCGCGTGCGTTTGCGCGCAGTTCACCAAGCGATAACGGAGGATCTCACCGACCGGACTCGCCAGTGGACCGAGCGCCGGCGTGACGCCGTCCGGCAGATCGATTTGGCCGAGGCGCTCGAGCACTTGTTGGCGCGCAAAATAGCTGTCGGTGCCGTCGTCGAAGATCAGCGTAACGACGGAGAGCCCCGCGATCGATGTCGAGCGAATCGCGCTTTGCTTGGGCACGCCGTTCATCACGCGCTCGGTCGGCACCGTGATCTGGCGCTCGACTTCTTCGCCAGCGTGGCCCGGCCACTGCGTGATGATCTGCACCCAAGTATCGGCGACGTCGGGGTAAGCTTCGATCGGCAGGTTAGTGAGCGCGTTGATGCCGAGCCCGATCAAGACGAGCGCGGCAACCAGGATGACGAGCCGCTGCTTGAGCGCGAACTCGACGATGCGATGAATCATGAAGCGTGTTTCGTTGGGAGCGGGTGAGGAAGTGCCGTGCCGTCGCGCAAAGCGCGCGGCGCCGATCAAAATGGGACGCTGTGTGTGGAACGGCGCTACAAGGCTTCGTTTGCCTCGGCGTCGAGCAAGATCGCGCCTTCGGTAACGACCGGTTCGCCGGGAGCGAGACCGGAGAGAATCTGGATGTGCTGGCCGTGTTGTTCGCCGGGTCGCACTTCACGCTCGGCAAACGTGCCGTTCGGGTTCTTCGTGAAGACGAAGAATTGATCGCGGCGCGCGAGCACGGCGGCGATCGGCACGTCGACCACGCCGTCCGACAGGCCTTTGACTTGCACGTTCGCGAACATACCGGGCCGAAGGCTGGCGTCCGCGTTCGGGATCTCGATGCGCGCGGTCGCGACGCGAGTCACCGGATCGATGATGTTGCCGATGTACGTGATGTGCCCGACTGGATCGAGGTCCGGAAATGCCGGCACGCGCACGTGCGCTTCGTCGCCCACGTGAATGCGCGAGACGTCTTGCTCGTAAACGTCCGCGAGCACCCAGAGTGTCGAGAGATCGGCCACGGTTATCAGCGGCTTGTCTTGATCGACGTGCACTTCGGTGCCGACCGCGACGTTGCGCTCGACCACGACGCCGGAGATCGGCGAGCGGAGTTGGTACTCGTTCGAACCGTGCGAACCGCCGAGCGCCGCGAGCACGCCGGACGCGCGCTGCTCCTCGGCTTGAGCTTGCGCGAGCGCGGCGTCCGCTTGTTGGCTCTCGGCCTGGCTGCCGGCGCCGTGTTCGGCCAAGAGCTTGGCGCGATCGGCGTTGCGTTCGGCCAAGAGGCGCGTGGTCTTGGCTTCGGTGAGCTGCGCGCTGGCCGCGGCGATGTCCGGTGCGCGTAGCGTGAGTAAGAGCGCACCCTTTTCGACGTGATCGCCCGAGATGACATCGATGCTCGAAACTCGCCCCTGCACGGGCGGTCCCATCGCCGCGAGTTTGCGGTCGTCGAATGCGATGCGTGCGACGAGCGAGCGTTCGGCGTTGCGTTCTGCCGGTGCCGCGGCTTCTACCCGAATGTACGACGCGCTCGCGCCGTGTAACTCGACGGAGTTATCGGGCGCCTTCGCGTGCGTCGGCTCGGGTTCGGCCTTCGATGCGTTGCCACAACTATTGATGACGAGCAGGAGAAACGAAATAAGTAACCGCGAGCGGGTGAGCATGTTGGAGTCGTACGGCCGCAAAGCAGAGTTCATGCCACAACGGACATTCAAAAAAACGGCGCGCGAACATAAAGCGACATGTGAGTAACGTCCGCGAGCCCCGCGGAAAAACTCTACGTGTGGATAATTGCCCCGAAGGCCGCCTCGCCAAAACGCGATTTCTGTCGGCGAGCGATCACAATTTCTGGATTGGCGCTGCGTGCTCTGAACGAAGAACTCGATCGGCAACTTCACGTTCTTGGAATAACCGCGGCGCGAAGATCGTTTGCCGCGACGCTTCGAGCACTCGAGCATCGGATATCGAATCGCGCGAAGAATCGAATCGCGTGAACCGTATCGAGTGGCGCGAACGAAGTCGAAGCGCGTGCAACGCCAAGCGCGTGCCGCGCGCGGCGCCAGCGCTTCAGTTCGGGCTCGCTCCGCCAAACAGTCGCAAGCGCCCGGCTCGCCGCGGTCGTCGACGCACCTACAAAGCGCTACAGGCGAAGCAGCGCGTTTCCCGGTTCGGCGCGCGTGGATCGCGCGCTTACATGACCGCCGAGCTCGAGCGCCGCCGTTCGCGCCGAGTGTAGGTGGAGGCGACGAGGGAGCTGCGCTACTCTCGTAGATTGCACAAGCCGTGAGCTCGAGCCATGCCCGCTTATAACCTCGCGCTGATCTTCGTCGTCATGGCGGCGTGCGTGGGCGTGCTCGTGACGGCGCTGGCGCTCGTGTTTTCGATGGCGCCCGGCTGGCGTGAAGAGCGGTTGCTCGCGCTGATCGGCGGCTCGGCGGCGCTGTTCTCGATCTTCGATGTCGTCACGTATCTGCCCAATGTGTCGATGCCGATGCGCGTGACCTTGGGCGATCTTTCGATCGCCGTTGGCGCGGCGTACATCGCAGGTTGGATCGTGTATTCGGCCAAGCAGCGCGCAAGCCCGCTCAGCGCGTTGGATCGCTCGCTGCTATTGGTACTCGGCGCGCTCGCGACGAGCGGCTTGGTGCCCGGCGCGGCCTATTCGACGCGCGAAGAAGTGCGGAACGTGGCCTGGCTCGGCATGCGTTACTACGACCCAGCGCCGACCGCTTGGGGCGAGATCGCGTTCTTGCTCTTCTCTGCGGTGCTCGTGACGACGTTCGTGCGCATGGTGCTCGATTATCGCCGCGGTTTGCCGCGCGCTCGGCTTTCGGCCTGGGTCTTGGGCGTGATCACAGTGGGCGCCACGAACGACATGCTGGCGACTTCCGGCGTGTACGGCGGTCCGAACCTGCTCGGCATCAGCTTCGTGATCACGTTGGGCTTGCTCGGGCTATCGATCACGCGTCGCTTCGTCGGCTCGGCCACGTTGCTCGAATCGCTGAAATGCGAGCTCGAATCGCGCGTGGAAGAGCGCACCCAGAAACTGGCCGAGGCTCAAGCGGCGCTGGTCCGCGTCGAACGGCTCGGTGCGCTCGGCCAGCTTTCGGCCGGCGTGGCGCACGAGATCAACAATCCACTTTCGGCGATTTTGGGCAATTTGCAGTTTCTGCGGCGCACCCTCGGCAAGCGCCAAGATTTCCCGGAGCTCAGCGGCGCGCTGGACGACAGCATGGTCGCAATCGAACGCATCAAACGCATCGTTCGTCGTTTGCTGGACGCGAGTCGAGCCGCGGCGCACGACCCGGTGACGAACGCGGCCTGTCGCGCCGCAGCTGCGGTGCGTGGCGCCGTGCGCGTCGCCGAGAGCTTGCGCGAACCGCACGTGACGATCGAAACGGACGTATCCGAAACTCTGTGCGTGCGCGGCGAGCGCTACATGCTCGAGCAAGTGTTGACCAACCTCTTGATCAACGCTTATCAAGCCACGCCGGAAGCGCGCAAGGCGGGCCGCGTGCGCATCTCGGCTGAGCCCAGCGACGACCGCGTCATCATCAGCGTGAGCGACGACGGCGTCGGCATGAGCGCCGAGACGCGCTCGCGCTTGTTCGAGCCATTTTTCACGACCAAACCACTCGGCAAGGGCACTGGCCTCGGGCTCGCGGTGTCGGCCGGCCTGGTGCAAGCGATGGGCGGCACGCTCGCCGTCGAGAGCTCCGAAGGCAAAGGCACCGAGGTGCAAATCTCGCTACTGCATGCCGCAGAACCGAATGACGAACTAGCGTCGGAGGCGGCCATGCCGCCGCTTCGCCAGCGACTCTTGTTCGTCGACGACGACGACGTGGTGCGTCGCGCCACGCAACGCACGCTCTCCCGCGCCTTCGACGTCGTGCTCGCGAATGGCGTGCAGCAGGCACTCGATACGTTAGCCGTCGATGCGGTGGACGTGATCGTCTGCGACGTGATGATGCCGGACGGCGGCGGTGAAGCGCTCTACGAGAAGCTCCGCTGCCTGCGCCCGAATCTCGCGCAGCGCATGTTATTTTTGACGGGCGGCGTGAGCGCGTCCCATGCGCGCGATTTTTTGGCGCAACAACCTCAGCCGGTGCTCACCAAACCGCTCGAGCTCGCGCGCTTGCTCAGGGCCGTGGCCGAGCTCGGGCCGCCGCCGGGCGCGCGCGTTCGCTCCGAGCCGCCGCAAGTGCAGGTTTCGCTCGGCAGCAGCAATTAGAGCGAAGCGAGCAGCTCCGGCAATTCAGCGAGTGTCTGGATCACTGCGTTCGGTCGCACCGAGCCGAGCTCGGGCGAGGCGCGGTGCGGTCGCCAAATACCGAACATGCCGAGCGCTTGCGCGCCCCAGATGTCGTCGATTGGTCGATCGCCGACCATCACGGCACGTTCCGGCACAACGCCGAGCTTGCCGAGCACGTGCTCGAACGCGACGCGATGCGGTTTCGAATGAGTCAGCTCCGAAGTGTAAGCGCGCACGTCGAGCAATTCGAGCAGCCCATCGCGCTCCAAGAAATGCTCGTGGAACGAGGCGGGCCAATGCGTGTTCGAAAGCAAGCCGAGCTTCAGACCTTGGGCGCGCAGCGCACGCAGCGCCGGCACCGCGTCCGCGTGATGCCGAATGTGCGGGGTCCAGGCATCCAGGTGTTTCTGCGCGGTTTCTTCGAGCACGGCGCGCGTTACGTCGAGGCCGAGCGCGCGCGACTCTTCCGCCAAAATTTCGCCGAGCGTGCCGGTGCGCTGGGACTCTTTCACGCCATCCCAATAGCGAAGCTCTGCCGCCAGGAGTTTTTCGGTCAGCTCGGCTTCGGCGCGACCCGTGGCGCGCGCGAGGTGTGCGGCGGCGAGCTTCCACATGTCGTAAAGGTCGATCTCCGCGAACTCGGACAGCGTGCCGCCCCAGTCGAAAATCACTGCATCGAAGCGCATTTCGCCGCCGATTGTGCATGCGTCCCGCGACAGAGTGCAACGCTTTCACCCTTTCCGCGCATTTTACCGACTGCGCTCCCGACTGAACTGAATCTGTATTAGGCAAGCTATATGACAACGCACACCGCCGTATTGATCCCGGGCGACGGCATCGGTCCGGAAGTCAGCGAGGCCGTGCTCAGCGTGCTCGAAGCCGCGAAGGCTCCGCTGCGCTTCGAGACGCATCACGCGGGGCAAACCGCGATCGATCTGAACCTCGGCGGCACGCTGCCGGAATCGACGCTGGCAGCGATCACGCAGCACCATGTGGCGCTCAAGGGTCCGTGCACGACGCCGGTGGGCAAGGGCTTCAGCTCCGTGAACGTCGCGCTTCGGCGTACTTTGAATTTGTATGCAGCGGTGCGCCCCATCCGCAACATGCCGGGCGTGAAAACGCGCTTTGAAAATGTCGATTTGGTGATCGTGCGCGAAAACACCGAGGGCCTTTACAGTGGCATCGAGAACCTGATCACGGACGGCGTCGTCGTGAGCATGAAGGTCGCGACGCGCGTCGCTTGTCACCGCATCTCGCACTGGGCATTCCGCTACGCGACGCAGCGAAAACGCCGAAAAATCAGCGTGTTTCACAAAGCCAACATCATGAAAATGAGCGACGGCCTGCTGCTCGAAGAAGCGCGCAAAGTGCACGCGCGCGATTACCCGAACATCGAATACGAAGAGGTCATCATCGACGCGGCGCAGATGCGCATGGTGCAAGACCCGACTCAGTTCGACATCGTGATGTGTGAAAACCTGTACGGTGACATTTGCTCGGATTTGTGTGCGGGTCTCGTGGGTGGTTTGGGTGTCACGCCTGGCGCGAACATCGGCGACAAAGACGCGGTGTTCGAAGCCGTGCACGGCTCGGCGCCCGACATCGCAGGCAAGAATTTGGCGAACCCGCTCGCGCTCTTGATGAGCGCGACCATGTTGCTCAAGCACTTGGCCGATACGCGTGAAGACGAAGCCTGTCGTCGCGTCGCCGATCGCATTCGCCGCGCGTATGATCGCGCGCTCGAGGAAGGTCAAAAGACGCGCGACATCGGCGGTTCACTCGGGACGCGTGAATTCGCGCGCGCGGTCAGCGATCGGCTCGAGGACTGAGCTCGAAATGCTTGGCTAGCTGCGGCGAAAGTCCGCGAGTTTTGCAGTAAACGGCGTTTCGGCGACGCGGAGCGCGCCAGCTGCGTCCTGCGGCAGCGGGCGCACATTGAATTCCTGAACCACGGCTCGGCGCGCCGGAGCTCGCGGCGGCAGTGGCGCCGCCGTCGAGAGCTCGCTCGAGCATGCGCTACAACGATCGCAGCGCGCGCGCCAATCGACGCTCGAGCTCTCCAAATAACGACTCAAGAACCCAGCTTTGCAATTTTCCGTTTCGGCGAACGAAGCGAGCGCGGCGAGCCGCTTTGCGTCTCCTTCGCGGAGTGCGTAGAGCTTCGCGCCGAGGTTCTTGCTGGCCTCGATCAAATCCGTGGCCGCTGTGAGCACGCGCACCCAGCCACCCGTGCGCGACACGAGGCCCGCGTCCGCGAACAGCGCGGTCAGCCGATCCGTCGTGCGCCGGCTTTGGCCGGTGGCGAGCGCCAACGCTTCGAGCGTGAGCGTGCGCCCTTCGAGCGCCGCGGCTTCGAGCGCTCGCGCGAGCTCGGCTAAATGTGCGGCGCGAAAGCGCTGTTGCGTGAGCATCACCTCATGCAAGCTGTGATGGCTCGATTCATGAAAGAGCACACAGGTCGCTGCATCCCCGTCCGCGCCGGCAAGGGCGATTTCCCGCAAATATTGCTCAATCGACGCGGGGGATTGGTAGTGCACGACGAAGCGAAGGTCGCGCTTGCATGCGCCGCGACCGAAGCCGAGCGCGTTCGACTTCGCCGTTTCAGCGAGACCCAGTAGACCGCTACCCGGAGCGAACGCGCTCAGCGCGACCATCACGCCACGCGAGCCGGGCAAGGTGAAGTTGAGTAACTCCGTGGCGCGCTCCGCCGGAGTCATGCCGCTGTGATAGCGATGCGCGGCGATTCCAGAACCGCGAAGCGCCGCATACACGCTGTCCACGTCGTGTGGGGCGGCGCAAAATACGAGCCCGGGCGCTTCGAGCTGCTCGATCGAGCGCACGAGCGACGCTTGCCGGCCTTCTCCGCGTGAAAGCCGAGTAACGATGCGTAAATTTTCGCGCACAGCCGGCGCGCGCACGACGACGGGATCCAGCAGATCGAGACGCGCTTCGATGTCACGCAGTACTTGGCTCGTCACGGGGCGGGTGAGCGCCATGATCGGCGGCCGGCCGAGTGCGCGGATCGTGACCGCGAGCTTTGCGTAGGCAGGCCGAATCTCGTGTGAAAAATCCGAGGCACAATGCGCTTCGTCGACCACGAACAGCGCGATTCCAGCCTTTTTCAAGGCCTTCTGCACACCTGCGTCCGCGAGCGACTCCGGACACAAGAGGACGAGCAGCGAGCCGCCACGCGCGATCCGCGCGAGCGCCGCGCTGCGCTCGGGACCGCTCAGCTCGGACGTGACACGAGTGACGGGTTTTTGCGCCGCAGCGAGCGCTTCATGTCGAGCCTCGAGTTCGGCGAGCAGCGGCGAGAGCACGACCGTCGGTTGATCGAGTAGCGGCGCGCAGAGCTCGTAGCAAGCGACGGCGCGCGCGTCTTCCGTGAGCATGACCAGGCTATCGCGCTCCGAGACTGCGGCTGCGATTGCCGCTCGCTGATTCGGATCGAGCGCCGCGTGTTGCTGGCGTTTTGCGGCTTGCTCGAGCTTTTGCCACGCAGTCGCGTCGAGCGCAGGTCGCGCTTTGACTTCGCGCGCGGGCGACGGCTTCACGAGGGCTCCCTCGAGCGACTCATCCTCCAATTCGGGCACGCGTGGCGTCCGCAATGGGGGCGGCGCGACTCGACGCGCGGGGCGCTTCGGCCGTGGTGGCAAAATCGTGGTCGCGCGCGCCGGTCTTGCTTTCGCTTGCGGCGCTGAACGCTTGACGGCCTTCTTTTTTGCTTTCGGCGCGGGGCTGGCGTGCCGCGACTTCGGGCGTTGGGCGCGCGAAACGGCCTTTTTATTGGGCTTTTTCTTAGTCTTGGGCATCCCGACACCCGGCTCGAGTTACTCAATGACTAACATCAAGCGCAACAGAAATACAGTGCTCAAATGCCTAGCGATCGCAATCGGACGAGTGCGCCCGAGCGCGGCTAGGCTCGGGCGTGCCCTTCGCGCTGTTCGAGTCGATTCCGAGCATCGAGCGAAAGGTCGCGCGCGTCGCGCTGGGCGAGCTGCCGACTCCGGTCGAGTCCTTGGCTGAAGTCGCGCGCGAGCTCGGCGCGCCGTCGAGTGATGTTTGGGTCAAGCGCGACGACATCTCGGCGCCCGCGTATGGTGGCAACAAGGTGCGCACGCTCGAGCTGCTCTTCGGGCAAGCGCGCGCGCTCGGCGCGGAACGTGTGATTTCGACCGGTGCTTTCGGTTCGAATCATGCGCTCGCGACCGCGATTCACGCGCCGCGCGTCGGGCTCGCGCCGGGTGCGTTGCTGTTTCCGCAACCGGTGTCGTGCGCCGCGTTCGTCAACTTGCGCGCGCTCGCGGCGAGCGGGGCGACGCTTTACAGTTTGCCGCATTGGAGCTTGCTGCCGTTCGGCATGGCCTGGCTGCGTCTTTCGGCCGAGCGCGGGCGTGCGCCGTACATCATGATGCCGGGTGGCGCGACGCCGCTCGGCGCGCTGGGTTATGTCTCCGCCGCGCTCGAGCTCGGCATGCAGATCGCAGCGGGCGCATTGCCTGCGCCGCGTCGCGTGATCGTCGGCGTGGGTTCGACCTGCACCTCTGCCGGGCTTTTGTTGGGGTTTGCCTTGGCCGGCCATGTGCGCGTGGGTTTCACGCCGAGCACGATCCCGCGCGTCACGTCCGTGCGCGTCACGCCTTGGCCAGTGACGAGCCGCTTGCGCATTCTCTCGCTCGCCGCGCGCGCCGCGCGGCTTTTGTCGGAGCTCAGCGGCGGCGCGGTGCCGTATTTCGAGCGTGCCGCGCTCGGCGCGCGCTTCGAAGTCGATGGTCGTTTTTTGGGTAGCGGTTACGGCGAACCGAGCGCGAGCGGCAACGAAGCCGAAGCCTTGTGGCGCCGGCTCGGGTTGCCCGCGCTCGACGGCACGTACAGCGCGAAGGCCGCCGCGCGCGTCGTCGCGAGCATTCGCGCGGCTGAGCCAGGGCCGATTTTATTTTGGTCCACCAAGTCCAGCGTTTCATTGCCGAGCCACGTCGCGCCAGGCAACCCCAACCAAAAAAAAATGCCCGCGCCAATCCCAGCACGGATCAGAGCTTGGCTGATTCGGGCCGAGCGCCTGCTCGGAAACGAACCCGAACGCTAACCTTTGGGCACGAGGCTCGCGAGCGCGCGCATCAACATCGCGTCCACGCGGTGGTAGTAGTCGCGCGTGACGGCGATCGATTTTTCTTCGTCCGCAGCTTCGAGCGCGAGCACCAAATCCCGCAAATGTTGGGGGAAACTCGGCTCGAGCATCCAGAGCGCGGGGAAGCGATCCAAGAGCTCGCGGTAGGCGTCCAAAAACGGATTGGCGATCCAGCGCACCGCGACCGAGTGCCCGGCATCGAGCAGCGCATCGAGCCAGCGCTGGAAACCGTGGGCGAGCACCACCGGATCGCGACGCTCGAACGCCGCGATCAAGAGCTCGGTGATGTCGCGCAGCCGGGCGATGTCGTCCGTGCTCGCGCGTTTGGCGGCGAGGCGCGTGGCGAATTCGAGCACCAGCAAGCGCGCGGGTAAAATATCTTCCAAGAGCGCGTGGATCTCGGCCGCGTTGCCGGTATTTTCGAGGAACGGCGGGAGTAGTTCCATGGTGCCGGTCTTGCGAAAATCCGCGACCGTCACGCCTTGACCGTGGCGCACGGTGACGAGCCGCGCTTGCTCGAGCATGCGCACGGCTTCGCGCAACGTATTGCGGTTCGTGCCGTACTGCGCGGCGAGCTCGCGTTCGCCGGGCAGGCGCTCGCTCGGTTTGAGCGACCCTTTCAGGATCAGGCTGCGCAGATCGCGAAAGATCGTCGCGGCGATGTTGGTCGAGGGCGGGGCGCGATGTTCCATTGAGAAATCTCGGCAAGGCCGAGCGCGCCCTTTACTCTAGAGCAGAATCGAGACGCCGGCTGAGATGTACGGGTAGCCGATGCGGAGCAAGAACCCGACCGAATTCGAGACCATGAAGCGCCCGCCGCCGGCCAGTGCGAAATCCGGGTACGTGTCCGTGGACGAGCCTTCGCAAAAGCCGTTGGGTCCGCAATTGCCGCCCACGATCAGGTCGTAGCGGCGGTGTTCGATCACGAGCCCAGCCTCGCCGAACACGCTGATCTTGGGCAAGAGGAAGAAGTTCCACTGGACCACGACCGGAATGGTCCAGATGTCGGCCGTGAAGTCATTGCCGACGAACACGCCGTTGCGGAAGTAGGCGGCGCAGCCGTCGTTGATGCCGGCGTGAGCCCAGTCGAGGCCGAAGCTGATGCCCATGTTGTTGTTGATGCGCGGGATCGGACCGTTCTGTAAAAACGGGATCGTGGCGCGGAAACCCGGACCGAATGCATCTTCCGAGCACGGCGCGTAGTTGTTCCATTCGAGCAATAAGTGCGGTTCGAGCTCGACCCCGTACATCGAGTGATCGCCCGGTTGCTTGATCTGTGCGGAAGCAAGCGCTGGCGCAGCCAAAATGCCGAGCACGAAGCACGTTTGCAGAAGACGCATAAGGTTACCTTTCGAAGCGATGAGAAAGAGCCAAGCGCTGCTCGACTTCGTTCACGACGAGCTTTGCTTTGGCGGCGATCAGCGGGCCGGAGCTCACGACCCAATCCCGTACAACAGATTGCCCCGCTTCGTCCATCGCTAGGCGCGGGCGGCTTGCCAGGATATTGCGCAAACGCTCGGCGACGAGCTCCGCCGGTACATCTCCGTGCGGCGCGCCGCGCGCTTTGAGGTTGTGACAGAGATGTCGAAAACGCGTCGCCTGTTCGACCGCATGCCAGTTGATGTGGCCCGCGATCTGGTCCGTCAATGCGGCATCGAGCGCGGACAGATATGCCTCATTTGCCGCCTTTCCGGCCAGCGCGCCGTCGAGCAGCAATTCCACTCCGACGTGCGCGACGGCGCGGGCCGAGCCGCGCGAGAGCCCGCGTTCGCGCAAATAGCTCGAAGCTTGGCGGGAAAATTCCAGAAACCAATCGGAGCCGTGAAACGCGTCGTCGGTCGCGTGATGAAAGACGATGCCTTCGGCGATTGTTGGGCTCGTCACGCTCGGCGGACGAACGCGCAGCATCGATGCGAAGTCCGGCAGCATCGCGCCGAGCACGAACTCCGCGCGCGGCTCGGCGCGAGCGGCTTCGCTTCGCTGCGCGATCACCGCGTGTCCGAAGAAGTTCATCTTTTCCCGAGCGAAGCACAAATTCAAAAGAAACAAAGCCTGGCGCGTGAGAAATATCTTATGAAAAAGTCGTGTCCACGGCTGTCTTCGAAATCGAGCTCATCGCGCGCGAAGCTTTGTCCGCGCGCGTGCATCGGCTGCGCTTCGCGGCGCGCGCGCCATTTCGTTGGGCTGCGGGTCAGTACGTCGTGGTCGTGCGCGCGCTCGAGCAAAAACTCGAACTGCCGTATTCGATCGCGTCGGCCTACGATCCCGAGCATCCCGGACAATTCGAGATCGCAGCCTCGTATCACGCAGGCGCGGACGCAATCGACGCGCTCTCGGTCGGCGCGAAGCTTTTGATCGAAGGGCCGCGCGGCGCCTTCACCTGGCGCGAAGATCCGAGTCCCGCGGCGTTGTTCGTCGGCGTCGGCACCGGCGTCGCGCCGCTGCGCGCGCTGATTCAAGAAGAGCTCGCGCGGCCAACTAGGACGCGCTTGCGCTTGCTCGCCGGCCATCGTGCGCCGGAAGACGTGCTCTTTCAGCGCGACTTCGTCGAGCTGGCCCGAGAGCACGCGCGCTTCGAGTTCGTGCCCACGCTGACCGGCGAAGCCGAACACTGGCTCGGCCGGCGTGGACGCGTGCAGTCGCAGCTCGCCGAAGCCGTGAGCTCACTCGGCTCGTTCGATGCCTACGTGTGCGGCCGCCTCGACATGGTGCGCGAAGTGCGCGCGGCGCTCGATCTGCTCGGCGTGCCGTCCGAGCGCGTGCGGAGCGAAGGCTATTGATGCCGCGCGCTCCTGCGCGCGACTTTTGCGCGAACCGCTTACAGCGCAGGCGGCGCCAGCGAACGCAGTGCGTCTTCGAGCGCTTGATGCGTCGCACGGAGGCCGCTGATGTCCGAATCACTCGTGAGCACGGACGTGATCGGCAACGCGCCACCGCGCCCGACGCGCGACGCGATCAGACGCGCCGCGGCTTGCAAATCTTCGAGCGTGGGCTGCGCGCGCTCGGCTTCGACTTTGCAACGCGCAGTCGCCAAACGATACGCCGCGCGCGCGCTGCCCCCGGCTTCTTCGACCAAGCGGGCGTAGCCGCCGTCTTCGCGGGCGAGGTAAAGCAGCCACTCTTCCGGGTCCGTGAGCTCTAATTTTGCTTTATTCATGGTCGGTTTTGGCGCCACTCGCCTTGAGTTTCTTGCTTAGGTCACGCTGACGAGTCTCGTGCGTCTCTACGTCTCTACGTCTGAGTAGCAATGCCCGTGCCTCCCCAAAGCGATCACGGCGGCGAAATTCGGTTTCTAGCGATTCGGTGCGTGTTCTCCGCTAGTTGCGTGCTTCGGCCGTTTGTTCGTTGAATTCAAGCAGCACGCACTTTCACCATGGGAGTGTCCGGAGCTCTCGCTAATCGTGTCAGTTTGCCCGCTGGATGTGGACCCCAGAATTGGGTTCAGCGCGTACGTCGCGCCGCGCACTGGTAGCCCCGAGCGCGTAACAGCTCGCCGTAAGCGGCGATTGCCGGAAAAATCGGCGCACTGTTTCATCCACCCAAGCTGCTTGGGTGGATGGTGAACAAGAAAAGCATCCGAGACAAAAGGACTGCAAAGGACCGAGAAATTTTTGGTCCTCACAGTTAGGGACCAAAAATTTCTCGATCCGTTCATGTGGTCTCGGGTGCAATCGTCGCGCGCGTCCGTCGCGTCAAGCGATCGTGATCTCTTTCGCCAAATAAACGTCTTGAATCGTATGCAAGAGCTTAGCGCCTTCGGCGAGCGGGCGCTGAAAGGCCTTGCGTCCGCTGATCAAACCCATGCCACCCGCGCGCTTGTTCACGACCGCGGTGATCGCCGCTTCCTGAAAATCGTTTTCGCCGGAAGCGCCACCCGAATTGATCAAACCGGCGCGGCCCATGTAACAATTGGCGACCTGATAGCGCGTGAGGTCGATTGGGTGATCGCTCGTGAGCTCGGTGTAGATGCGCTCGTCGAGCTTGCCGTAGGAAGAGCCGCCCGTGTTCAGCGCCTTGAAGCCGCCGTTATTTTCCGGCGCTTTCTGCTTGATGATGTCGGCTTGCAGCGTGACGCCGAGGTGATTCGCTTGCCCGGTCAGATCGGCCGACAAGTGATAGTCGGTCTTGCCGATCTTGAATGCTGAATTGCGCAAGTAGCACCACAGCACCGTCGCCATGCCGAGCTCGTGCGCTTGCTCGAACATCTTCCCCACTTCGACGATCTCGCGCGAGGCATCCGCGGACCCAAAATAAACGGTCGCACCAACGGCGGCCGCGCCCATGTTCCAGGCCTGTTTCATCGTCCCCCACCTGATTTCTTCGGCCTTGTTCGGATAAGTGAGGAGCTCGTTGTGGTTGAACTTCACGATGAACGGGATGCGGTGCGCGTATTTGCGCGCGACCGAGCCGAGCACACCATAGGTGCTGGCGACCGCGTTGCAGCCACCTTCGAGCGCGAGCTTCACGATGTTTTCGGAGTCGAAATAATCCGGGTTCTTCGCGAACGAAGCGCCGGCAGAATGTTCGATGCCCTGATCGACAGGCAAGATCGAGAGGTAGCCAGTGCCCGCGAGGCGCCCGTGATCGAACATCGACTGCAGGCTGCGGAGCACTTGCGGGCTGCGATCCGACTGCGCCCAAATATCCGAGACGAAGCTCGGCGACGGCAAATGCAGGCGCTCTTTTTCGATCGTCTTGCTCTCGTGCTCGAGCAAGTAGCTGGCTTTGTCTGCGAGCAATTTTTGGATTTCGCTGAATTCGCTCATGGGCTGATCTTTCAGGATTTTCCGGCCCTCGCAAGTGGCGCCGAGAATCCCTTGCCGCGCGAACGGCTTCGGGCAAACTCGGGCGCGATGGCGGCGAAAAAATCTCGGCCCGCGCGTGAAGTCACGCGCTGCTTTTGGAGCGGCGAGGATCCGCTTTACATCGCGTACCACGATCGCGAATGGGGCGTGCCGGTGCACGACGATCGCGTGCTGTTCGAGTTTTTGATTTTGGAAGGCGCACAAGCCGGACTCAGTTGGATCACCATTTTGCGCAAGCGCGAGGCCTATCGGCGCGCGTTCGCCGGCTTCGATCCGCAAAAGGTCGCGCGCTTCACGCCGGCGAAGATCGAAAAACTGATGCAGGACCCGGGCATCGTCAGAAATCGCTTGAAGATCGCGAGCGCCGTGAAAAACGCGCGCGCGTTTCTGCAGATCCAAAAAGAGTTCGGCAGCTTCGACGAGTATCAGTGGAGCTTCGTCGGCGGAAAACCGATTCAAAACGGCATGCGCTCACGCGCGGAAATCAAAGCGCGCACCGAGATTTCGGACGCACTGAGCAAAGACTTGAAGAAGCGCGGCTTCAGCTTCGTCGGCTCAACGATCATGTACGCGCACATGCAAGCCGTCGGCATGGTCAACGACCATTTCGTCGATTGCTTTCGTCACGCGCCGCTCGCGCGCGGCGCTGAAAAAATTACCAAGCGAAAAGCCAAACTCTGATTCGAGCACTTGGCCGGAACCGGCAGCCAGCGCGAAAACCAGCTGGATTCACGTGGGGTCGTGCCGAGTGAGTTGCGCGCGAAACCCGGCTCTTGCTAGCTGGTTCGATCGTGCGACAGGAATCTTTGACGGTCGTGGCGAAGATCGATGCTGCGCGCGGTGCTCGGGGAACGCGCGCGGCGCTGGCAGCGCTCGCGGCCGATACGCTTTCGCCCGACGACGTGCGGCCGCGCATTTTCGCCGATCCCGGGCTCGGGATTCACTTTGCGCGTTTGGTTTTGTTGGAGGAGCCGAGCAGCGCCGAGCACGGCTCTTCGCTGATCTTCGAATCGAACTTCGATACCGACGATGCGAACCCGTACACCGCGCGCGTGGCGCAGCTCGAGCTTTTGGCCGTGCGCGCTTTCGCGCCGCTGGCCAGCGTTTTTCGCGACTGTGAAGGGTTCGCCGCGATGCTTGCGCCGGACGCGCTTTCGGAAGCCCTCGAACAGCATCTGGTCGAATCGACGGCGTGTTACCAAGGGCACACCGATCGCGATCTTCGGCGAATTCGCCTCGAGCGGCACCTGCGCGAAGTCTTGATCGATTATTTTTCGCGCGCGCCGAAGGCGCCGCTGCGCGAGCTCTATCAACGCGCGCGCGAGCACGTGCGGCTCCGGACCGCGTGGGATGCGGAGCTTTCAGGGCTCGACCTCGACGGGCCGGCACCCAAAAATCCAGATCAAAAACTGCGCTCGCAGCGCTTGGCCGCGGGCATCATCGTTTGGTTCCAAAATCTTTCGTTCGATCTCTTGGTCTACTTGTTGCTGAAGCTCGCCAAACTCCGGCACTGGACGCGCACCGATCCGGAGTTCGACCAGCGCGCGGTGCAGGAGGCGTGGACGGACGCCGATCGCGCGGCGTTCCTCGCGCTCGCGGCGAACGAGGATCATGGCCTCCAGAATGCGCTCACGCACGTCGTACCGCTGAAGGCCAAAAATCGCTTGCACGTGCTCCGCGCGGCGCACGGTTACATCGACTTGATGGCGAAAAAGCAATTCGACGAGATCGGTCAGCTCGGCGGCATCCCGACGATTCACTTCGCGAAGTGGCTCTTGATCGACGAGGGCACTCGCTTGCTCTTCTTCAGCAATTACGACAGCAGCTGGGAGAGCTACTTGGGAGATTTCGTCGACCACGCGGCGATCGGATTGAATCTCGCTTGGACGTGGACGAAGCTTTACCCGACCGTCAACACGCTGTTCTACAAAGGCGGCGCGAACGACGAAGAGCGCTTCAAGGCCTGGAGCCGAGCGCAGCAGCGCGAGACACAAGTCTTCTACGCGGCGTATCCCGAGCTCAGTATCGCCGCGCTGAACAACAACACTTGGATCCGCTCGGGCCTGCACCAAGCGCCGTGCGCGATCGACTTGAAGAGCTGGTTCCGGCGCCTTTCTTGAGCGCTCGGCCACTCAGAACGGGAACACAGTGCTCGAACTCGCGGACATTCAGGGACTGATCTTGAGCGGATACGGCCAAAAACCTGCCGCGCGCTACGCCATGTTCGAGATCGTGAACGGCGAATTGGCGCGGCGTTGGCTCGGTCATCTGCTGCACGCGCTGCAGTTCAGCTCGTTTCGCGGCACGCGCCGCCGCGAGCCGCCGTATCTCGGTGATTTGTGCAGCAACGTCGCGTTCACGCACGCGGGCTTTCGCGCGCTCGGCTTGCACCAGACGGCGCTGGCCGGTTTCGCACAAGCATTTCAAGAAGGCATGAACGAGCCGAGTCGCGCGCGCCGCCTCGGCGATGACGGCGAGAGCGCGCCCGAGCACTGGCACTGGGGCAGGCCCGGCGAACCGGTGCACGGGCTCTTGGCCGTGTTCGCCGGCGATGACGACGCGGACGCGGAAGACTGGGTGCGGATCGAAGAATTCATCACCGCGCAGATCACGTTCGATCACG
>DATATR010000422.1:0-6943 GCA_036268695.1 Polyangiaceae bacterium
CTTCGCCCGAAGTGCGGCAGCAGATCGAGAGCTTTTCGCGGCTTCATCCGCGCGCGCTGCGCGACACGCCGATCGCCGGCATCGTGCTCACGAACGGCGATTTGGATCACTGCCTCGGTCTGCTCTCGCTGCGCGAATCGCACCCGCTCGCGCTCTATTCGACGCCGCGCGTGCGCCAAGGCTTCACACAAAACAACGTGCTTTACCGCACGCTCGAGCGCTTCGACGGCCAAGTGACGTGGCACGCGCTCGAGCTCGGCGCGCGCGAACATGAAATCGGACCGGAGCTCACGTTGCTCGCCGGTGGCGCGCCGACTGGGCTCAGCCTGCGCGCGTTCGCCGCGCCAGGCAAAGCGGCGCTGCATCTCGATCAAGGCAAACCCGAGCCGGGCGACAACATCGGGCTTTTGATCCGCGATCAGCGCGCGCAGAAAACGCTCGCCTACCTGCCCGCCGTGGGCGCGAATTCGGCGGCGGTGATCGCCGCCACGCGCGCGGCGGATGCCGTATTTTTCGACGGCACGTTCTGGTCGAGCGACGAACTGATCCAGCTCGGTGCCTCCGAGCGGCGCGCCGAAGACATGGCGCACTGGCCGATCGGCGGGAGCGAGGGCAGTTTGCGATTTTTGGCTGGGCTCTCTGCGAGCCGTCGCGTGCTGATTCACATCAACAACACGAACCCGATGCTTCGCGAGGATTCGCCGGAATTTGCCGAAGTGCGCGCCGCCGGCGTGGACGTCGCGTTCGACGGCATGGAGTTTTCACTGTGAGCGAGCGCGCTCCGCTTCCGCGCGACGAATTCATCGATTGGCTGCGGCGCGAAGGGGCGAGCCGCTATCACGATCGTCATCGCGTCCACGCGTTGATGCACGCCGGCAAGCTGACGAAACCGCAGCTCCAGCAATGGGTGCTGAACCGCTACTATTATCAAACCCGAATCCCGATCAAAGACGCGCTAATCCTCTCTAAATCCGAAGCCCCCGCGTTTCGGCGCGCCTGGATCCGCAGGATTCACGACCACGACGGAGACGCGGACGGTGAGGGCGGGCTCGCGCTCTGGCTGCGGCTGGCCGAGGGCGTCGGACTTCCACGCGAAGAAGTGCAAGGGCTCGGTTCGGTGCTCCCGGGCGTGAAGTTCGCGTGCGACGCGTACGTCACGCTGGTGCGCGAGCGCAGCTTGGTCGAAGCCGTGGCTTCGTCTTTGACCGAGTTTTTCGCGCCGGATTTGATGAGCAAACGAATCCAGGCCTGGGAATCGCACTATCCGTGGGTCGACCCGGAGATGCTCGCGTACTTTCGCGCGCGCGTGCCGCGCGCTCGGCGCGATTCGGAAGAGGCGATCGAATTCGTGGTACAGCACGCGAAGACGTACGACTTGCAGGCGCGCTCTGTCGCCGCGTTGATTCGCAAGACCGAGATCTTGTGGCACTTGCTCGACTGCGTCGAGGCCGCCTATGTGCCGAAAATCGCGGAGGGCGAGTGACGTCGAGTGCCGCCTCGCTCGATCTCTCGCTCCGGCCGAAGCTCGCGCCGAAGACCAAGCTGCGGCTCGATCCGAAGACCGGCAAATACATCCTGCTTTATCCGGAAAAAGGACTGCTTTTGAATCCGACCGGCGCGGCGATTCTGAAGCTTTGCACCGGCGAGCACACGCTCGCCGCGATCATCGAAGCCCTCGCGCTCGAGTTCGAGAGTAAACCCGAAGTGCTCGGCGGCGAAGTCTGCGCATTCGTCCAAGGTCTGCTCGACCGCGGCTTGATTCAGGCTGAGCCGTGAGCGACGCGGGCTCGAGTGAAGATCGCCTCTACACGCTGATCGCGGAGCTCACCTATCTTTGCCCGCTGCGCTGTGTTTACTGCTCGAATCCGACCAATCTCTCGGCGCACCCGGATCGGCTCGAAACCGAAGATTGGCTGCGTGTGTTTCGGCAGGCCGCTGAGCTCGGCGCGCTGCAGCTGAATTTGAGCGGCGGCGAGCCGCTGTTGCGAAAAGATCTCGAAGCCCTGGTCGAAGGCGCGCACGCGCTCGATTTCTATACCAATCTGATCACGAGTGGCACGCCGCTCACGCGCGAACGCCTCGCGCGTTTGCGCGATCTCGGCCTTTCGAGCGTGCAGGTTTCGATTCAAGACGCAAGTGCAGCCGAGTCCGATCGCATCGCTGGGCGCGCTTCCTTCGCGCAGAAGCTCGAAGTCGCGCGTTGGGTGAAAGAGCTCGGTTTGCCGCTGACCGTGAACATGGTGCTGCACCGGCAGAACCTCGGCCGCGTCGCAGAGCTGATCGCGCTCGCCGAAAATTTGGGCGCGGATCGCATCGAGCTCGCGAACACGCAGTATCTCGCGTGGGCGCTCGAAAACCGCGCCGCGCTCTTGCCGAGCCGCGCTCAGCTCGACGAAGCGCGCGAAATCGCCCGCGCCGCGCGCGAGCGCCTGAAGGGCAAAACCGAGCTTTTGTTCGTGCTACCGGACTACTATTCGGATCGGCCGAAGGCGTGCATGAGTGGCTGGGGCAAGCGCTACTTGCTGGTCACTCCGGATGGCTTGGCATTGCCGTGTCACCTCGCGCACACGATTTCAGGGCTCACGTTCGAGAGTGTTCAAACGCGATCGCTCTCGGAGATCTGGCAGCACTCGAGCGCGTTCGATGCATTTCGCGGTGAGGCTTGGATGCCCGAGCCGTGCGCGAGCTGCGAACGGCGCGCGCTCGATTTCGGCGGCTGCCGCTGTCAGGCGTTTCATCTAACGGGCAATGCGGCCGCGACCGATCCAGCGTGCTCGCTTTCGCCGAACCACGACTCGATCGTTGCCGCGCGTGAAGCCGCGCAGACCGAGGGATTGGTCCAGCTCGGGTTGCGTTATCGCGAGTTCAAATAGTCAGCATTCAGCATTCATTGTGCCCCTACGGCTGCACGGACCAGCTACACAAATGGCCGTCCCCGCCGACGATGATGCGATTATTTGCCGCGATCGGTGCGGTGTGGCGGTGAACGCCGCCGCAGTTACCGCCGTTGAACGTGATCGCCGCGCCCGTGTCGCCGTTGAACGCATTGAGTGCGGACCCATTCATGAACCACACGATCGGATCGGCGCCGGAAGTGTTGCTGTTGGTCGAGATCGGCGAGCGACGGCGAACTTCGTCGTCATCGCTGATTTTGGCGCACCATTTGATGGTCGGCATCGGCGGCGAACCGGCTTTCATCGATAGCCCCATCACGTTGCTGTTCGACATGCCACCCGGGCAAGCCGAACCGAGCGCAGTGCTGATCGCGATGTCGAGGCCGGTCGAGGTCTGGTACGCCGTCGGCGACGTGTAGACCGATTCTTGTGTCGTGCTCGCCACGACGATGTCCGCGAGTTGGCCTGCCATGCCGCCGAGGTTCGCCGGATCGAGGAAGTAGACGCGGCCGGGCTTTGCCGGCGCCACCACGAGAGTCGACGGTGTCGAACCCGGGATCGACACGACGGCAGGGCTGCACGCGCCAAAGTCCAGATCGCCGTGATCCATGCCGGAAGACCAAATGTCCGGGTAGAAGATGTTCGCGTCGCTGCGCGTGAGCTGACTCATGCCGGTGATGCGCACGACTTCTTCACCGTCGCTGCCGTTGTGATTGCCGTTTGCGGAGTGGCTGTTGCCAGTGATCGCGAATACGCCGTTGCCGTCCGAGGCCATGCCGCCCGGCGCCCAGATGCCTTCGGCGATGCCTTGCGTGGCCCAGCCCGCGACCTTGGTCGGATCCGTGGCGTTCACGCTGACGACCCAGCCGTGATAGGTGCCGCCGTCTCCGTAGTAACCGCCGAACGCGACGTACACGACGCCGTTCACGAGCGAGAGCGCGCTGCGCTGATTTTGCACCGAGAAGTCGAAGGTCGTCGCGCCCGCGGTCACCTTCGAAACATCGACAGGCCAGCCCGGAAGCTCCATCCCGGAGTCGGCCGAGAGCGCGTGGATTTCGTGGCGATTCGCGGCCATCGCCGCGGCGACGTAGATCACGCGCGCGGTGCCGTCGACAACCGGTGTGCTGACGATGCCGCCGTGCGCGATGCCGGGACCAGGCCCACCGCCCTTGCCGGCGCCGATGTTGTGAGTCCAAAGCTCTACGCCCGTGGTCTCGTCGAGCGCGAAAACGTCGTTTTGCGTCGTGGCAACGAGGAACATGCCTTTGCCCGGCGTGGTGCTGGCGAGAAACAGCGGCACGCCGGTCATCTCGCCGCTGAAGGTGGCCTTGAAGTTTGCGTCGGGCGCCATCTTGGCGACGTTCGTCTGCGTCAAGTTCGGTTCGATCCAATGCGCCGTACGCGCCGAATCGCCGCCACGCTGAGTGACCGATTGGCCGAGGTCGGTCATGCCGGCGCCCGCGGTGCCCGTTCCGGCCGCGCCGGCGTTGCCGCTTCCGCCGTTGCCTGTTCCGCCGCTGCCCGCGCTCGTGCTGCCCGCGTTGCTCGTGCTGCTACCGGCTGAGCCCGCGACCGCGCTGTTGCCGGCGCTGCTCGTGCTACTGCCGCCGGTGCCGGTGCTGCCCGACGTGCCGGTGGCGCCTCCGCTATTGTTCGTGCCCGAGTCGCTGCTGCCGCAGCCGTAGCAGAGAAGAAGAACGAGTGCGCTGGACAGTAAGCCTCGGGTCATCTGATGCCTCCAGGATCGCGTGAAGTCGCGTCCGATAGTTATGGGATAAGGTTTAGTGTCCAGCGATCGGAGCGGCCGTTACGCGCTCGGAAATTGGCGCTCTCGACCAATTTGTCACGCGCTCGCCCGAGATTCTAGATGTTTCTCGGCCCGACTGAACACTGCTCATCCGCGGTTCGGAGAACGCGATGACGATACGATTTTCGGGTTTCACTTTTTGCGCGCTGCTCGTGCTCGCCGCGTGCGGTAACAATTCGGGTCAGTCGACGACGGGCGCTGCTGGCGCGACGAACGGCGGCGCCGGCAACGCGACTAGCGCGAGCGCTGGATCCGCCGGAGTCACGGCTGGTGGAACTTCGGCGGGAAGCTCCGCGGGTGGAAGCGCCGGGGCAACGGTGGGTAGCGGCGGCGCGAATGCTGGAACGGCCGGGATCGGCGGCGGCAGCGGCGGCGGCGCGACGATCGGAAACTGCGAGCCACCGTCGGACATCTATTCGCCGATCGAGCAGCTGAGCCAAACCGGTTGCGTCGATCCGAATGATCCGACCAAGCCGATCGCGCGCGCGGTGACTTATGAAGTCAATAGCCCGCTGTGGTCCGATTCGGCCGACAAACTCCGCGCGTTCGTGTTGCCGGCGAATAGCAAGATCCACGTGCGCGATTGCGCGGCGGAGCCGAGCACGTGCCCGGCCGGCAACGCCGACGAAGGGCGCTGGGATTTTCCGATCGGCACGGTGATGATCAAGATCTTCATGTTCGATCAAAAGCTGGTCGAGACGCGGCTCTTCATGCACATGGCCGACGACTCCTGGGTTGGGTACAACTACCAGTGGAGCGAAGATCAAAAAGAAGCGACCATCGTCGACGGCGATCGCGCGGAAGTGATGTTCAACACTGGCCTGCGCACCGTCGATTGGCACTATCCGAGCCGCAAGGATTGCCTCGATTGCCACAACTCGCCTGCGGGCAACACGCTCGGACCGGAGACCGCGCAAATGAATCGCACGGTCAACGGCATGAACCAGATCGACCAATTCGCGGCCGCGGGCTTGTTCGAAACGCCGCCAAAAATGCCGTACAAAGCCGGGCTGATCACCCCATACCAACTCGGCAGCCCGCCCGAAGCGACGCAGGAAGACGTGAAAGCGCGCTCGTACCTGCACGCCAACTGCGCGTTTTGCCACCGCCCCGACGGGCTCTATCCGAATTTCGATCTTCGCTACGACACCGCGCTCAAAGATATGAAGATCTGCGATATCGACGGGATCAAAGGCGCGGTCGGCACGAGTCAATCGAGCACGATCTTGAAGCACGGCGATGCGATGGACTCCTTGATCTGGCAGCGCATGAATCAGGCCGATCCGGATTCGGGCCGCATGCCCCAAATCGGTTCATACGTCGTCGACGCCGACGCCATGAAGATCGTCGGAGACTGGATCGACTCGATCAGCGCGTGCCCCGAGTGATACGGCGACTAATGGATTGACCACGAGCAGAGGTGCGCTTGGCCGGCCGCGTCGCCGCCGATCACGATGTGACCATTGGCGACGATGAGCGAGGTGAAGGTGTGCACGCCGGCGCAGGTTCCCATGCCGCCGTCGAAGATGACCGCGCCGGTTTCGCCGTCGAAGCCGTTCAATTTGGAGCCGTTCATCATCCACACGATCGGATCGGCGGTGCCGGCGCTGTTGGTCGAGATCGGCGAGCGGCGAATCGTGGTGCCGTCGGTGCCGACTTTGGCGCACCAAGCGATCTTCGGCGTGGGTGCTTTGTCCGGCGTGGTGCCGGGCTGCATCAAGAAAGACATCACACTGCCGTCGTTGGTGCCGACCGGAGACGGACATTGCGAGCCTGCGCCGGTGATCAGCGCGACGTGCACGCCTGAAGTCGAAGTATACGCGCTTGGCGCGGTGTATACGGATGCGCCCGTCACATCGGCGATCGCCATGTCCGCGAATTGACCGAGCGATGCGCCCAGGTTTCCCGCGTCGAGGAAATACACGCGGCCGTTCTTCGACGGCGCGACGATCACGCTCGACGGTGTGGAGTTCGGCACGGTGATCACTGCCGGACTGCTCGAACCGAAGTCGAGGTCGTGTGCGTTCATCGGATCTTGCCACTCAGTCGGGAAGAACATGTCCTTCGCGTCGCGATTGCCTACGCCGAGGCCGGTGACGCGGATGATCTCTTCGCTGTCGCTCATCGTGTGGTCGCCCATCGCGCCGGAGTTGCCGGTGACCGCGAACACGCCGTTGCCATCCGAGGCCATGCCGCCCGGCGCCCAAATGCCCGCTTGACGATCGACCGTGGCCCAAGCTCC
>DATATR010000423.1:0-8284 GCA_036268695.1 Polyangiaceae bacterium
CGCGACGAAGGCGCATACTGCTGGTATGTAACTGAGGAGCAACGAAGCCAGCCGGGATGCATCGGCCGCGAGGGCGATCGACTTAGCCATTCGAGGGCCCTAACTCCCCACAGCGGCCGGCACTTGCACGCTCGGGTGCAGGCCTTTCACATCGAAGACGCGGAACGGCTTTTCTTTGCCCTTCAAGTGCGCGGGCGGCAGCTCTTCGTACACGAACTTGCCTTGCAGTTTGGCGAGCGTCGCTTCACTGACCAAGACTTGGCCGGAGTTTGCCACGCCGCAGAGGCGCGCGCTCGTGTTCGCGGTGTCCCCGATCACGGTGTAGGAGAGCGCTTTCGAGCTGCCGATGTAGCCCGCAACGAGTGGCCCTGTGTGAATGCCGATGCCGATCGCGAGCGGCTGCTGGTTCGCGGCGATGCGCGCGCGGTTGAACTTGCCGAGCGTTTCCATCTGCTCGAGCGCGCAGCTCACGCTGCGCAGCGCATCGTCGGGATGACCGACGGGAGCGCCCCACAGCGCCATGATCCCGTCGCCCATGAATTTATCGAGCGTGCCTTCGTACTTGAACAAGATTTCGACCATTTGCTCGAAGTACTCGTTCAAGAGGTCGACTAGATCTTCCGGGCGCGAACCTTCGCTGAGTGGCGTGAAGCCGCGGATGTCCGAGTTGAACACCGTGCACTCGCCCACGAGCTGGCCGCCCTTTTTGACCTCGAGCTCGCCCGAGAGCACGCGCTGCGCGATGTTCGGCGAGAGCAAGCGGCTGAAGCGTTCGCGATTGACGATCTCGTTTTCGACCTTTTTGCCGAGGATGTTGATCTCGATGAACATCGCGGCTTGGGCTGCGATGGCCGTGACGATTTCCATGTCCTTCGGCTGAAATTGCGCGAGCGTCTCGCTGTCGAGCCAGAGTACGCCCAGGATTTCGTTGTTGTGCAAGAGCGGCGCGACGATGGCCGAGCTGATCCGATTCAAGATCATGCTCTTGCCCTTGGAGGCCGCGAAATCCATGGCCGCGTCGTGGGTGAGCACGGTCGCGCGTTCCTTGATCACGTGGTTCATGATCGTGGAAGAAACGGGGATCGGTGAGTCGGTGCCGTCGCGGCGCTGACTCGCGCCGGGCACGAGCTCGCCCTGCGGATTCATCAAGAAGATCACGCCGCGATCGGCGCGCACGAACTTGAAGATCGTGAGCAAGATTTTGTTCAACAGCGACGGCAGATCGCGTTCGAGCGCGATCTCGCGCGAGAGCTCGTGCGACAAGCGCAGACGCTCGTAGTCTTGCGCCAGCTGATCGGTATTGCCGGCGAGCTTGTCGTAAGGCAGAAAGCCTTTGTTCACGGCCGCGATTTGCGTGCCGATTTGTCGCGCCTTGTCGTTCACGTCGACGCGCGTTGCAGGCGCGGGCATTTGCGCGGTGCCCATGGGCGCCGGCGCAAAGCCGGGCGCGGGCGCGAAGCCGGGCGTCGGACTGAAACCTGGCGCTGGCACGAAGCCGCCCGCCGCGGGCGCGAACTGCGGCGTCTGCGCGGTGCCGTGTGGACCGTGCGCGTAACCCTGCAGCGGCGCACCGACGGTCGAAGGCGGCGCGCCGATTTGCGACGCGGGCGGCCCGGGCTGCCAGCCCGATTGCGGCGGCGCTTGCTGTTGCGCGCCGTAGCTCGGCGGCGGCATCGGGCGACCCGAGCCGTCGTCGTAGCGAGCGCGCGTCGCGCCGAGCGCGATGTCATCGCCGTGCTTCAGATCTTGCTCGCCGATGACGCGCTCGCCGTTGATGTACGTCCCGTTCAAGCTGCCGAGGTCGCGCAGCGTGAAGCCGTTCGAGCGTCGCTCGAGGATGCAGTGCTCCTTCGACACGATCTTGTCGAGAAGCTGAATGGTGTTCGAGGGATGGCGACCGAGCGTATTGTGATCGCGTAGCTCAACGACCTGCTGGCCTTCGGGTGTCGCGAGCATAATGCGGGCCATAGGGGCAAAAAGGCTACCGTTCTCGGCACGCGCCGACAAGGGCAGCAGCCGTGTTGTTCGTTAAATCACTACGCCTCGCGCCGCGAATCGCGCACCCATGTAGGTGCACGTGGTGCCGGGTTTCCGTTTACTGCGCACGCTCTGCCCGGGCCTCCGGCCGAGCTCTTTCGCCCGCTTCGAGCACGTGATGAACGGTGTAGGCTCGCTGCGGTGGCACGGCATCTCCTCGCAATCGATCAAGGCACGACGGGGACGACCGCGCTGGTGATGGCGCTCGACGGCGCCACACTCGGCCGCAAAAACTGCGAATTCCCCCAGCACTTTCCCCAGCCCGGCTGGGTCGAGCACGAAGCCGAAGAAATCTGGCAGAGCGTGCTCGGCGCAATTTCCGGCGCGCTCGAAGCGGCCGGCGTGCAGGGTTCCGACATCGCCGCGATCGGGATCACGAACCAGCGCGAGACGACCCTGCTTTGGGATCGCAAAAGCGGTCAACCCGTGCAGCGCGCGATTGTCTGGCAAGACCGACGCACAGCTCCGGGCTGCGCGGAGCTGAAGGCTGCGGGCCGCGAAGCGCGCGTGCGCGAGCTCACTGGGCTCGTGCTCGATCCCTATTTTTCAGGCACCAAATTGAGTTGGATCTTGGAGCACGCGCCCGGCGCTCGCGCGGCCGCCGACGCGGGCAAGCTCGCATTCGGCACGATCGATTCTTATTTGGTGTGGCGCCTCGCAGGGGGACCGGATGCGAATGCCCCGCACGTCACCGACGTCACGAATGCTTCGCGCACGCTGCTCATGGAGCTTCGCACTCGTCAGTGGAGCGACGAAATGTGCGCGCTCCTCGGCATCCCGAAGAGCGTGCTGCCGGAGATCGTGCCGAGCGCGGCGCGCGTCGCCGTCACGCGCGGCATGCCCCAATTGCCCGACGGAATTCCGATCACGGGCATCGCGGGCGATCAGCACGCGGCTTTGTTCGGCCAAGCCTGTTTTGCGGCGGGAGACGCCAAATGCACCTACGGAACCGGCGCTTTCCTGCTCACCAACACCGGCCATGATCCGGTGCCGAGTCGCTTCGGCTTGCTCTCGACTTTGGCTTGGCAAATCGGGGATGAGGTCGTCTATGCGCTCGAGGGCAGCTGCTTCATCGCCGGCGCGGCGGTGCAGTGGCTCCGCGACGGACTCGGCGTGATCGCTTCGGCGTCGGAGATCGAGCAGCTCGCGCGCTCGGTTTCGTCGAGCGAAGGGGTTGCGTTCGTGCCCGCGCTGTCCGGCTTGGGCGCGCCGTATTGGGATCCGGACGCGCGCGGCCTCATCACCGGAATCACGCGCGGCACGACGCGAGCTCACCTCGCGCGCGCGACGCTCGAAGCCATCGCGTTTCAGGTCAATGACGTGATCGCCGCGATGAGCGAAGATCTCGGCCGCCCGATCGCGAAGATGCGCGTCGACGGCGGCGCTGCCGCCAATGATTTGTTGCTTCAAACCCAGAGCGATCTCGGCAATGTGACGGTAGAGCGCCCGACCGAGTTGGAATCGACGGCGCGCGGGGCGGCGATGCTGTCCGGCCTCGGGGCCGGGCTATTTTCCGGCCCAGAAGACGCGGCGCGAATGATCCGACTCGATCGCGCGTTCACTCCACAGATCGACGACGAGGCGAGAAACGCCGAACTCGGTCGTTGGTCGGATGCTGTGCGCAGAACGCGCTCGCATTGAGGCCGCGGAAGCGCCCTGTGCATTTCCCCTTTCCGGTCGCCGCCGCCGGCCCCAAGATGATCCATTGAGGACTCGATGAGCGTTGGGAGATTCAATCATGGCTGACTCGAACTCGGGCGGTGGCGGCCAGCAACTTCGCGAGATCCCGGTCGACTGGGAAGCGCTCGAGGACGCCTTCGAGAACAACGCCCCGGAAGTGCACAGCTATCTGCACCTCGGCACGGGCGAAGTCCTGCGCGTGGTGGACGGCATTGCGGATCCCGAAATGCACTCGCGCATCGCTTCGGACGTAACGTACATGCGCATCGAGCCGGTGAGCTCGCGCGAACAGTACCGCTGGATGGAGCGTTTCATCCCGATGGTCGAAGAGGGCGATCTGCGCGATCAGCTGGGCGCCGCAATCGACGGCAAGGGCGCGTTTCGCCGCTTCAAAGACGTGCTCATGACCTTCGGCACCGAGCGCGAGCGCTGGTTCACGTTTCGCAGCGAGCGGCTGCGCGTCTTCATGGAAGCTTGGCTCAGCGCGCACGGGCTCACGCCGGTGGCACGCCCGGTTTGGGCGGCCGAGACGCCGCCCGAAGCACCGATCTCGCAGGACGCCTTGAGCGCGCGGCGCAAGAGCAGCGCCGAAGCCTTGCGCAAGCAGCTGCGCGAGCTGGCGGACACGCTCGGCGCGCGCGACCTGGAGAAAGTGACCGTGTTCGCCGAATTCGTGAAGGCGCGCCGCGCCGCGCGCGGCTTCGCGCATCGGCCGGACGCGAGCGGAAACCCCGCTGAAGCCGAGCACGCGGACGCCGACGTCGAAGCGCCAATTGCCGCTCCCAGCGAGCCGAAAGCCGTCGAAGAGGACGACGAGGAAGCCACGCCGTCGTCGCGCAAACGTCCTGCCGCGCGATGAAATTCGCGCTCGCGGTTTCGTTGCTCGTCGCTTCGTCGGCACTGACTGCGCCGCTCGCCGCGCAGCCGGTGGAGGTGGATCGCGCGGTGGTACGCTTTTCGGCGCCGGAAACCGGCGGACGTCGGCATCCGCGTTTCGTATTCGAGCGCGAACTGTCGTTCGAAGCGCGGCTCGAGGCGCTCGCCGATCCAGACCGCGCTGCGCTCGCTGACGCACCTTATCTCGAGCGCCACGTCAAAGCGGCGCTCGAGCGGCACGTCGCGGAAACGATTCTCGCGGCGCTGCGGATCGAACCAGAACCGACGCAAGCCGAGCTCCAACATCAAATGGATGCCGCGCACCGCATGCTCAGCGATCGCGCCGGCGGCGAAGACGCGCTCGACGACGCGCGCCACCAAGAAGGCCTGAGCGATCGCGAATTTTGGCGAATTTTGGCTCAGAAAGCTCGCGCCAGCTTGTACGTCGATCGCATGGTCACGCCCATGCTCGAGCCGAGCGAAGCCGAGCTCAAGAGCATTCACAAATCGACCAGCACACCGTTTTCGGAGCAGCCGTTCGATTTGATTCGCCCGGCGCTGCTCCGCTGGTACGTGTCGCGTCGTTTGAACGCCGCGCTCTCGACGTTTTACGAGAACGCGCGCTCGCGCATCGAAATCAACGTGCTCTGAGCGCGCGTGACATGAAAACGCACGGCAAATCCGACGCGAAGAAGGTCGTGCTCGCCGCGCTTGCCGGCAATCTCGGGATCGCGCTCGCAAAATTCGTAGCTGCGAAGCTTTCGGGCAGTACGGCGATGTTGGCCGAAGGCGTGCACTCGCTGGCGGACACCGGGAACCAAGCGCTCCTGCTCGTCGGCATGACGCTCGCAACGCGCAACCGACCCGATTTGTACCCGCTCGGGCGCGAGAAAGAGTCGTACTTCTGGGCTTTCATCGTGGCGCTGTTGCTCTTCTTCGTGGGCGGCGTGTTCGCGATCTACGAAGGCGTGCACAAACTCTTCGCTGAACCCGAAGCGAGCGGCTCGACCTGGATTCCACTTGCCGTGCTCGGCGTGTCGCTGGCGATGGAAGGCGGGAGTTTCTTCGTCGCCTCGCGCGAATTCAACAAAACGCGCGGCAACCTGAGCTTCTTCGCGGCGCTTTTTCGCGGCAAAGATCCGACCGTCCCAGTCGTGCTGCTCGAAGACACGGCCGCGATGTTCGGGCTCTTGATTGCGTTCGTCTCGATTTCCGCTTCGTGGCTCGTGCACAGTCAACTTCCAGACGCGCTCGGATCGATTTTTATTGGGGTTCTCCTGTGCGGCGTGGGCTTGCTCCTGGCGCGCTACACGCGGAGCCTCTTGCTCGGCGAAGGCGTCGTCCCCGAAGTGCGCGACCAGGCACTTCGCTTGATCGAAGGCACCGAAGGCGTGCTCAAAGTGACGCAATTTCTCAGCATGCACCTCGGCCCCGAAGCGATCGTACTGGCGCTCAAGGTGCGCTTCCGCCCCGCCATGCCACTCGAAGAACTCGAACGCGTGATCGACGACGTCGAAGTGCGCGTCCGCGCCGAGCTGCCCGAAATGAAAAAAATCTTCATCGAACCCGACAGCGACTACGACGCTGAACGCGATGCGAGTCTGAAGATTTGAGATTCACCGCCAAGGCGCCAAAGTCCGCCGAGCTTTTTTGGTTTTAGCGCGACGGGTTGCGTCGTTGGCGAGCGCACTTTTACGGCGCGCGCCGTTTGCCGCGTCGTGCTCGGCCCGCACCAACCCCAAAAATCAGCTGGCGATCTCGGCGGATTTTGGCGCCTTGGCGGTGAACTCTCGGATCGCCCCGCGCGTCGTTACCATTTAACAGTGACGCTCGGGGGCTGCAGTTCGGCTTCGGCGTGCGCGAGTTCGACCGTGACTTTGACCGCGGCCGAGCCGTGCTTTTTCAAATCGACGTTGGGCGCCTTGCTCAGGTCGGCGCGTGCGACGATTTGTTCGGGGCGGAGCGCGCGCACGATTTCCGGCGGACCGGTCACGGTGACATCGACCGTGCGCGGCAAGGTGCCGGCGCCCGGCACGCCCACGACTTCGATCGGGCGATTCTCGAATTTGGCTTCGCTCACGCGACGCGCGATGGTGACCGTGACGTTGGCGGCGGCCGGACCGATGTAACGCGCGCGCACGGGCGGCGCGTCGATCGCGATGCGACGGCGATGCGTGCCTTCGCTCAAACCCGACACATCGAAGGCTGCGAGTCGCGCGAACTGCATCACTTCGACGACGCTGACCGGCCCGCGCACGGTGAGCTGTGTCGGATCCACGTCCGGCTCACCCTTGACGACGTAGCCGTCCGCGGGTTGCCCGGTGATCGCCGCTTGAATCGGAATTTGCCTCGTGACGACGTCTTCCCATTCGAGGTCGATGCTCGGTGGATCGATGATCGTGATCGAGGTTTCGGGCGGGAACGAGAAATCCTTGGGTTCGAAACTGATCGATTCCCGGTGACCTTCGCGCAGATCGATTTCGATCGGCACGATGCCGGCTTGAATCAAGCGATCGATCACCCGCGCTGGGCCACGCAGCGTGACGTGAATGCTGGCCGGAATCGGCGTCATCAACTCGCGCTCGGCGCTTTCCGGCGGCAGCCGCATCACGATCGGCACGGGGATCGTGCGCTGCTGCTCGTCGGTTTGGCCTTGCAAGAACGCGAATAGCCCGAGCGCAAACGTCAGCGCCAGCGCCTTCAGACCAAGGTTCTCGGTGAATGACTCGCGCAGAAAGGTGATCGCGCTGGACAATAGTGCGGCCAGCATCAGTTCTCACTCTGGCGCGATCCGCCGTCGTCTGGTGGTTCTTCGGGGCCGGCGTCGCTCGCGAGCCGACCGCGCGGCTCGGCGCTGGTCGTGACCGGCGTGCGCAGCGGCGTGACCGCGACCGGCGGTGGCGGCGTGATCGACGGACGCAGCGGCGGCGGCGCGTCACTGGTCGGCCGCGCGCGCGGGCGAACTGGCGAAGCCTCCGGCTCGGTCAAGCTGATGCGCGGGTGCGACAGGTCGGGCTCGCTCGGCCGCGGCAACTCGGCAGTGCGGCGCGACTGCGGCAAGTCCGTCGAGCGGCGGGTCTGCGGCACGGCTTCGCTCGGCGCGCCCGTTGGCTTCGGCGCCGGCTTGCGGCTCTTTCGTCGCACTTTCGGGCTGAAAATCGCTTCCAGCATCGTGCGCAGCTTGGCACCATCCAAGTTCGAAGCGATGTTGCCGTTGAAGCAAAAGCTGATCGTGCCGCGCTCTTCGCTCACGATCACCACGACGGCGTCCGTCTCTTCCGTGATGCCGAGCGCCGCGCGATGGCGTGAACCAAAACTCTCGTCCACGACGCGGCCCTCCGGCATCGGGAAGAACACGCCGGCCTTGGCGATCCGGTAGTTGCGAATGATCACCGAACCGTCGTGCAATTTGTTTACGCCTTCAGGGATGAACAGCGAAACCAAGAGCTCGCGCGAGACTTGCGCGTCCAGCGTGTGACCCTTGTGCACGCCGACGAACTCGTCGAGGTTCGCGTCTTGTTCGAACGTAATCAAGGCGCCGATGCGGTGACGCGCGAGGTCCGTCGCGGCTTCGACCACCGCGTCGATCACTTTGGTTTCTTGCGAACGCATCATGCCGCCGAACCAAGCGCGGCTGCCGACGCGCTGTAGCCCGCGCCGGATGTCGTTTTGGAACACCACCACGATGATC
>DATATR010000424.1:0-13800 GCA_036268695.1 Polyangiaceae bacterium
AATGAAACACAGAAAACCGACATATACCCAAATTCGAAAAATCTTTACATACACGACTCTCAAAAGATCTAATACTTCGCCGCCGAGCTCGCCCGCGCCGGGTCCGAAGTCGATCAAGTGATCGGCCTCGGTCATCGTCTCTTCGTCGTGCTCGACGACGATCACGGAGTTGCCGACGTCGCGGAGCGCTTTCAGCGTTTTGAGCAATTTGCCGTTGTCGCGCTGGTGTAAACCGATCGAAGGCTCATCCAAAATATAGATCACGCCCGTGAGCTCACTGCCGATCTGCGACGCCAAGCGGATGCGCTGGCTCTCACCGCCGGAGAGCGTCGCGGCCGCGCGATCGAGCGTCAAATAGCCCAAACCGACGTTGACCAAGAAGCCGAGCCGCGAGCTGATTTCTTTGCGCAGCTCGGCCGCGATCGCGGCGTCCGCGCCTTTGAGCGCGGCGCTTTCGACCCAGGCGCGCGCTTCTTCGATCCGCATGTGCGACAGCTCGTCCAAGCTCTTGCCGGCGACTTTCACGGCGCGGCTTTCCGGACGCAGGCGCGCGCCTGCGCAGCTCGGACAAGTCTTGCTCGAGAAGAAGCGCAAATAATATTGCTTCATCTCTTCGCTCGACGTGTTCTTCATTCGCCGCATCAATTGATTGACGAGGCCTTCCCAGATTTCGCCGTGCTTTTTGCCGCCGAACAAAACCGCGTCGCGTTGTGCTTGGCTGAGTTTGTTCCAGGGTTTTTTCTTGTCGATGCCGAAGACCGACAAAACCCAGTCGATTTCGTTCGCGACCCAACCTTCGCCGCGCGCGGCGGCCGCGGCCCAGACCGTGATCGCGCCGTCTTTGATCGACAGCGCGGGGTTCGGCACGACGAGCTCGGGATCCATTTCGGGGCGCGAACCGAGGCCGTTGCAATCGGTGCAAAAGCCGAGCGGCGAATTGAACGAAAACGAGAGCGGCGCGAGCTCGGCGAACGAAAGCTCGCACTCGGGGCAAGCGATGCGCTCGCTGAACGTGCGCTCTTCGCGCTCGGTCGCGACCGTGATCACGCCTTTGCCTTCGCGGAGCCCCATTTCGACCGAGTCCGTGATGCGGGCGCGCGCGCTCGCATCGACGACGATGCGGTCGACCAGCAAATCCAAATCGTGCTTCGCTTTTTTGTCGAGCGAAGTGACGCTGTCGTCGAGCGTGACGATTTTGCGGTCGATGCGGAGGCGCGTGAAACCGCGCGCTTTGGCGTCCGCGATGATTTCGCGATGCTCGCCTTTGCGCTGTTTTTCCAGCGGCGCGAAGAGCACGAGCTTCGTGCCCTTCGGATATTCCAAAATCGAGGACACGATTTGCTGCGCGGTTTGGCCTTCGGCGCGCCGGCCGCACTTCGGGCAATGCTGCACGCCGATGCTGGCGTAGAGCACGCGCAAATAATCGTGCACTTCGGTGACCGTGCCGACGGTCGAGCGCGGGTTGCTCGAGGCGCTCTTTTGCTCGATCGAAATTGTCGGCGAAAGGCCGCGGATGGTGTCGTACTTGGGCTTGTCCATTTGGCCCAGGAACTGCCGCGCGTAGCTCGACAAACTTTCGACGTAGCGGCGCTGGCCTTCGGCGTAGATCGTATCGAACGCGAGCGACGATTTGCCGCTGCCCGAGACGCCGGTGATCACCACCAAGCTCTTCTTCGGAATCGATATCGTTACGTTCTTGAGATTGTGTTCGCGGGCGCCACGGACGACGATGGCTTCGGGATCTCGATCGCTCACCCGCGCGGAGTAGCGCCGCGCTCGCAGGGCGGCAATGTGCTGCGCCGTGAGAGCGGAAAGATGCGCCAAAGTTGGAATGCGCGCTGCTCGCGACGCGTCGAGGGCTACCAGTGCGCGGCGCGCCGTCCGCGCTGAACCCAAACAACGCAGTTTGCGCGGCTCGGGCGACGAAAGAGTGATCCGGAAGCGCGCGGCCAAACACCTTGGCGCTGATGAAGCTCTTTGCAAGCGCGACCGCGATTGGGATTTCGATTTTGGGGTGCGTGGCAGGCTGCTCTTCGCCGCCGAGCGACGGCTACACGCCGCCGCCGGGCTCGAGCGGCAGCAGCAGCACCTCGCAAGGCGGCAGCGGCAACAGCACGTCGCAAGGCGGCACTGGCAACACCAGCACGACGGGCGGCACTGCGTCGTCGCAAGCCGGGAGTGGCACGACGACTGCTGGCACGAGCAGCGGCGGCGGCAGCGCGGCCGGCACGACTGGCTCGGGCGGCACGATGGGTGGCGGCGAAGGTCCGTGCCCCGCGGGCGTGCTCGGACATTGCGACATGGGCGCGACGTACCCGACGTATCAAGGCTTCACGCTGAGTCTGGTCGAAGATTTCCCCGCGCCACTCGATCTCGACACGGATCCGATTTTGACGTGGTCCGACGGTAGCCCCGTCGACGGTCAGACGCGCTTCCGCAAAGAGCAAATCAGCTTCGCAGACGGCAAGATGGTGATCACCGCGCAACCGCCGGACGGCTGCGCGCCGCAAACCGGCAACGCGCAATGCATCGCGGCCGGCACTTCGTACGCCGAGCCCGCGCTCAACATGAGCACCGGTCAAGTCGGGAAAATGGGCGTTTGGAGCGGCGAAGTGCGCACCAAATACAACAACTACCGCTACGGCCGTTACGAAGCGAAGTACCACGCGCCGGCGAACACGGGCGGCTTCATCTCGACCATGTTCGTGTTCCGCACGCCGAAGTGGACGATCTGGAACGAGATCGACAACGAGCTCGAGCCGAGCATCTCGACCAGCGTCGCGGGCAACGTCGTGTTCGGTCCGCAAGGCTACACGGGCTACCCGAACAACGCCGCACAGAACGACGCGTGGAGCGCGATGATCGCCGGCGGCACTTATCACGTCGCCGACGAACACACGTACGCCTTCGTTTGGACGCCCACCGAAATCGATTGGTACCTCGATAACGGCACCACGCCGATCCAAACCTTCACCGGCAAAGCGATGGACGGCATCCCGACCGCGTCCGCCAAAATCATGATGAACCTGTGGGTGTTCGCGCAACCGAATCCCTTCGGCGACGCCAAGACCAATCAATATCCGATCAAGAGCGAGTACGAATGGTTCCACTTCTACAAGTGGGACCAAGAGACGACCTATCCGTGCTCGCCCGCGCCTTCGTGCTTGCCCGCGGCCGACAAAGCCAACTCGCAAAACAACCCGAGCGAGATGAACTACGGCATGTGAACGCGCGCCGAGCGCGGAACGACTCGATTGCGAGCGCGAACGCGCTCCACGAAAGGCCCAGTCGCTACACTGGGCCTTTCGTGTTTGTGCCACTCTGATTTTTGAGATTGATTGGATGCCCCCCGTCGCGTGACGTCAGATCACGGCGGCGTGCTCGCTCCGCTGCGCGCGCCGGCGGCCCAAGCGTGGCTTCGCCACGCGGGCCGCCGACATCGGTAAAGACCGTTTATCGTGCCTTGGTCGTCGATTTTGCGATGGGAAAGCGACGGCTCGCGCACTGCTCGATGCCATGACTCAATCCGTCCTCGCAACGAGCCAACGACGCCGCAAATTTTCACGCACCTCGATTTTCGTGAGCGGCTCGCTGCTCGCGCTCGCCGGAGTCTTGGTTGCGTGTGGCGCTTCCAATGATTCCGGCAGCGAGGCTGGCTCGTCCAGCGCCGGCAGCAACGGCAATGCCGGCGCGAGCGCAGTTGGAAGCGGTGGAACCCAAACCAACATCGCGGGAAGCGCAGGAAACGGCGTGTCGGCTGGCGGCACTTTTACCGGCGGTCTAGGCGGCGCTGGCGGCAACACGTCGAGCGGCGGCACTCAAGCCGCCGGAACTTCCTCGTTCGGCGGTTCGCAATCGGGCGGCGCAGGCGCGGCGCAAGCGGGTTCGTCGGGCGGCGGCGCTGCCGGTCACGCCGGCGCTGCGAACGGCGGCTCGGGCAACGCGGGCACCTCGAACGGCGGCAGCTCGGGCTCTGGCGGAAGCAGCGGCGCAACTTGCCCACTGCCGACGAAGTTCAAATGGTCTTCGTCACAGCCGTTGGCAGAGCCCAAATCGGGCTGGGTCTCGCTCAAAGATTTTACGAACGTCGTCTACAACGGTCAGCACATCGTCTACATGTCGATGCACGATCAGTCGGCATACGGCTCGGCCATGTTCACCTTCGCCGATTGGCCGGATGCCGCGACGGCCACGCAAACCAAACTGACGACTTCGACGGTCGCGCCGACACTCTTCTACTTCAGCCCGAAGAACACCTGGATTCTCGCGTACCAATGGTGCGCGTCCAAATTCTGCTACGCGACTTCGTCCGATCCCACGAATGCTACGTCCTGGTCGTTCGGCAAATCGCTGTTCAACGGCACGATCGCGAACTCGAGCACCGGGCCGATCGACCAAACCGTGATCTGCGACAGCGACAATTGCTATCTGTTCTTCGCCGGTGACAACGGCTCGATCTATCGCTCATCGATGCCGATCGGCAATTTCCCCGGCACCTTCGGCGCGCAAACCACCGTCATGAGCGACACCGCGCAAAACCTATTCGAAGCCGTGCAGGTCTACAAAGTGAAGGGCGCGAACCAGTACCTGATGATCGTTGAAGCGCAAGGCAGCGGTGGCCGCTACTTCCGCTCCTTCACCGCGACCGATCTCGGCGGCAGTTGGACGCCACTCGCCGCGAGCGAAAGCAATCCGTTCGCGGGCAAGTCGAACGTCACCTTCGACGGCAGCGCGTGGACCAACGACATCAGCCACGGCGATCTCGTACGCGAAAATCCCGACCAGACCTTCACGGTCGACCCTTGCAACTTGCAGATGCTCTATCAAGGTCGCGATCCCAAATCGACGGCGAGCTACGATTTATTGCCGTACAAGCCCGGGTTGCTCACGCTCGTACAATAAGGGCTCGGCGCGGGAATCGCGTCAGCACGGGGCCCTCGAGCACTACCGGCGCTCGGAGCCGTCGCTCGACAGCCGCCGGAAGTGAGGTCATAGTCCTTGCCTCGGGAGGGAAGACGCGGCTTGGTCGCGGCGCGACGTTCGGGATCGGTGCTGCCCTGAGCGCCGTCGGCTTCGCGCTGGGTTGCGGCTCCGATGATGCGCCGAGGCCGATGTACGGAATAGCGTGTGCGCCGCCCAGCTGCGACGTGCAGCCAAGCGGTGGTGCCGCGGGCTCGAATGGCGGCGGCGCAGCCGGCACGAGTGCCGCAGGCGGCAGCGGCGGAATCAATGCGTCGACCGAAAGCGCCGCGGGCGAGGGCGGAGAGCCGAGCAACGGTGGTGCCGGTTCGCGCTGAGTAACGAGCATACCGGCGTTTGCACGCGCTCGCGTGAGCGTCAGTTATCTGCGCTGTCAGCGATCTTCTTCTTCGCATACCCGTACGCATGCGGTTCGACCTTAATCTCCGTCCCGTCCGAGAATTTGACGTCGAGCTTCTCCGCACTCGAGTTGTACGCGAGGTACGTCCGACTCTCCGCGTTCTTGAACACGGCATAGAGCGGCGTATCCGCCGTCGTCCTCAGGTCGACGTGGCCGCCGATCGCGGCGAGCTTGGCGATGAAATCGTAGGTCATTGCTTGCGTGTTGCCGAACTCGGGCTCGAAGTACGGGTCGTCGTCGAACATCTTCTTGGCTTTGTCCGGCGCGGCGAGCGCGAGGTACATCATCATGTAGTCGCGCCACATGTTCAGTGAGCCTTTGCTCTCGCTCGAGATCTCGTCGAACGCCTTTTGCACGTATTTCGGGTGCCGGCCGAGATAGAGCGATGCGCCCGTGAACGGCAGATAATTGATGCCGTGAATCAAGGCCGGATCGCGGTCGAACCAAGTGTCGTATTTGGCGCCCGCACCCCAAACCATGCCGGCCGCGTGATGGTCGAAGCCCTTCGGGAAATTATCTTCGTCGACATTGAACCAATATTGCTCTGCCGCGGAGATCTGATTCGCAAGCAAGAAAATGCCCAGATCGCGCAGCTCTTTGCGGCCAGTCGCCGCGCCCCAAAGCAGAATTGCGGCCGAACAATTCGTGTCTTCGGAAGAGGCTTCTTCGTTGTTGCCTTCGTCGAAATGCTCGGGGCCGTTGGCCCAGGAGTGCCCGGCGAAAACATCCATGTGACGCAAATACGGGTAGCGCGTATCCGAACGCTCCCAATTGGCGACGTCTTTGACCAACAGGTCGACGAAGGGCGCAAAGTTCTTGGTCCAGGTCGGGTCGCGGCGCGCGACGGCCGCCGCGGCACCGATGAAGTAACCATAATGAAAGTGATGATCGTTGAGCTCATCGGTCGAGCCGTAACTCGAGGGGAAGGCGAGTAAGCTCTTCCACTCTTTGTCGTAGTAGAACTCGCGCGGCGCTTGGCCGTCGAACCAATCGGTGAGCTCGTTTTCGAGGCCGGTGAGCAAGCGATCGCGCTCGGGTTTCAGCCCGAGCTGCTCGGCGATTTCGAGCAAGTTCGCATTGCGGCCGAGGTTCTTGCCATCCCAATAGGAGTCGCGATTGTCGTCGCCCTGGCGCGGACCGAAGCCTTTGGGGAACAAGTTGTCGGCGTTCGCGATCTCCTTTACGTAGCGCGGCACCGAGCCTTCGTCCGCGCCGGGGATTGGCGGCAAAGCCGGCAAAATGCCGTTGAAACGCAGCTTGGTCGAGAATTCTTTCGCTTCCGCGATCTTCATCACTCCGCGGGGTGATACGTATGCCTCCGCCAATGTCTCGACTTTGCTGTGCTTCCACAAATGCGGATAGAGTGCGATCAGCGGGTCACTCGAAGCGCCCTTTTGATCCTCCATGAGCTGAGTGGTGAGTTCGAAATGGGTGTTCAGCGTGGCGTTCGCTTCATCGTACTGGTACGAAACTGCGCTGCCGGTGACGAACGCATAGGCGTGCTTGCGAAAGCGCTCGAACAATTCTTCGTTCTTGTTCGGCAACGCGGCGACCGAAAAATAATCTTTGCCGGCCAGATCGCTTTCGAGCGTCGTGCCCTTGACCGTCCAGTGGCTCTTGGCCGGTGCGAAGAGCGCGTAATGGTGCCCGCGCACACTGAAGCCAATGGCTTCGGCACCTTCGTGCCACACGTCGAAGGACGACGCTTGATCTTGCGGAATGCGAATGGTCGCGTTATCCGGCCCGGTTTTCCTGAAATAAACGAATGGCAAACCATGACCGATCGTGGCGCGGAGCGCGCTTTCGCCGCTCCATTCGGCGGTGACCGTCCAATCCGAGTAGCTCGCGACGCGCGTATCCGGCGACGCGAGTCCGACGAGTCCGACTCGGAAATCCTCGGCGAATGGAAACATGTATTCGCGCTTCGCGAGCGTCGGTTCCTCGACGTACGCGAGCGCAAGGCCGTCTTTGTAAGCATGCGCTGAGAACGGATGCGCGTAGATGTTCGACGAGTACGGGTTCTTCGGATCGTATTGCCAAATCAGAGACGACCACCAACTGTTCGTGCGCGGCACGCCGACGAAGTCTTTCGTGATCTTCGGGTGCGCGCGCTTGCCGTCCGCGTCGACGGCGATCTTTTCGTCGCTCGGCACTTGCTTGGTCAAAAAGCCGGCGCCAGCTTTCATCACTTTGCCCGGCGGGTGTTTGGGCAAGGCAGCAGGATCGATGCTGGACGCGCCGCAACCGACCAGCGCAATCAAGGCAAAAAGGGCACTTTTCGCGCTCATAGCTTACCCCAACCCATGCGCAGATTGACGTGGAACTCGTTGATCGCTTTTTTGATGTTGTAAAAGTATTGATAGTCGTAGCCGACCGTCGGCAAGAACGCGGGGCCGAGAAAGCCCGTGCCGAAGAACTTCGACCACAGCTCGGCACCGACGCGGATGTTCTCGTAAGTGTGCGGCCCTTGCAGCCCTTTGTCCCACGTGATCGGGACCACCAGATTCATCATATCGAAATCGATGACGCTGCCGTTGATGCCGGGGATCGCGTCCGGATTGACGATGCGGCGTTGAATCAGCGCGGTCGTGCGAAAGCTCGACGAGCTCTCGGTCGGATCTTCGAAGACTTGCAGCGTGTCTGGGACGACGTAGGTCGTCATCGCCGTGGCGTAGGTGCCTTGCAACGTGAAATCGTAATTGCCCGCGCCTTCGAAGCGCGTGCCGGCGTAAAAATCGTGCTTTCGCACCGTGCGCAGGCCGTACACGTCGTCGTCGTCCGCCGCGCCGACGTTGAAGTACCAACCGCGCGTCGGCGTGCGGTGCATGCCGAGCTCGCCGCTGCGAAATTCAGGCAAAACCAAGGGCGAATAGAGCGCGTATTCGAGGTTCACCGCGCGGATGTACTTGGCGCGCAGGGCTTCGTCCGGCACGCCGTACGGCGTGTCCGTCACGTTCATGTACGAGTAGACGAAGTCGAGCGTGACTTTGTCCGCGCCGATGAAGCGCGAAAAACTCGGCCGCGCCTCGTACAGCCAAAATTTCTCGCGGTAGTTCGGCTCGAATTCGACGATGCCCACGCGATCGACTTGCGCGATCGTGCCCGCGAGCTTCACGTCGAACAACGGATAAAGCCCGACCACACGCTGATAGTTGAGCCCCGCTTCTTGCACCGTCGTGTCGACGAATTGCCAATTGCCCGGTGTGCCATCCGGGTTTGTCGGCGGGTAATAGCCGAAAATCTGCCCCTTCACCATGTGGTCGTAGCTGTACAGAAAATCGAGCGCGCCGAGGTAATTCTGGCGCAGGCGCACGAAATCATCCGTGCGATAGCGAAGCGGATTGCGCGCGATGTTGTACGCGAGGATCGGACTGATCGGCCCCATGTGGCGAAACGGGCTCTGCGCGAACAAGAGCTCGCTCGTGAACGAGCGCATCTCGTTGTTGCGGTAAAAGTCGCGCGTATCCATGCTCAGCGAGACTTGCGCGGAGACCGACACGCCCGGCGCTTCGAGACCCGAGTCCCCGTGCTGCGGGTAGGCCTTCCATGGCAAAATCGGCAAGCCGTCCTCTTGGTAGAGCACGAGCAATTTCTTGTGCACCCACTCTTCGACGACCTGGTGGTACTCGCGGTATTTCCCGTTCGCCTTGAGCGCGTCCAATTTCGCGAGCGCGCGGTAATAATGATCTTCGGCGTTCTCCAAGAGCGGCCCGCGCGCCCCGCGAAAACCCGAGTAAAGCTCGCCGTAGAACAGCTCGTAACCCGGCTCTTCCGGATTTTCGGCCACGGCTCGTGCGAAGTGATCGGCCGCGTCGCTATCGCCGAGGCGCGCTTCGAGCTTGGCGACTACGCACAGCTTCATCGCGCGCACGCTGTGCGGCTCGTCTTTGTCGAACAGCGGATGCAGCCGTTTTTCGAGCTCTTGTCGCACCTGCGCCATGCTGCGGTTGCCGGTCGCGGCTTCGTAACGACCGAGGCACTCGTACGGATTGATCTCCGGACCTCGATCGACTGGATCCGCGTGCGCGACTCCCGTCAGCGCGAGCGCCAACACGTGCGCGGCCGCGCCGATAACGACGAAATGCTTGCTCACCACTTCACTCCCAGACGATGTCGTCGATGAAGATCGTTTGCGGCGGAGTCACGCCCGGTACGGCGGTCTGCGGATAACTCGACACCCAGGCGAACGCGCCGATCACGGCGCTGAGCGGCGTATTCGAAAGATCGATGCTGAGCGTCTGCCAATCGGTGGTGAGCTGCGTGCCGTACTGCGCTTTGAACTGCACGCACGTGCTCGCGTCACCCGTGCAGCTTTGATCCGAGTACGGCTGCATCGGCGTGGCCTGGCTCCCGTCGATCCCGCCGGCGATGAAATTCACGAACAGACCGCCCGGATTCGCGTCGAGCGTCGCTTGATCGATCGCTGCCGAAAACGTGACCGAGTTGTAGCCGCGCAGGCCATTGCCGAGATCGACCGGGCCGATCACATCGCGCCCCGGATACGCGCCCCAGCTGTTCGAAGGGTAAACCCAATAAACTCCCGCCCACTTCTGCGTGCTCACGTAATAGTCGAAGCGATAGCAATCGCCGCCTGCGCCCGCTGGCCGCTCCTTGCACGCGGTGTTGAACGTCGTGACGAGGTAGCCGGCGAACTCGCCATCACCCATGTCGCCGCTCGGCGTGAAAAAATTCGAGACGTAAAACGGCCCTTGGATCGGCCCGGGGTTGCGCACGCGGCTGGCTTCGTCCGGCGGCCCGCACGCGACGCTCGTGAGCGAAGCCAGGAGCGCGACCAGGAGTCCAGAACGAGACGGCAAAGCGGCGGCCATGGGCGAAACGGCCGCGGATCGCCCGGGCCATACCGTGTAAGTGTCCGCGTTCCGCGTCTTGATCCGGAAATGCGGGTCAAGACGCCCCTTTTACCGAGTGCGTGGCGGGCGTTCGGCGCGGAGCTTCCGGTCAGACAATTCCGTAGCTTTATTTTTGATGGTCACGCGGCGCGCGCAGCGCGGCAGAGCCTTCGGCGTCGCGCTGCGGCTGCCGAGAGTTCAGCGCCACCCAACGAGACCTGACCGACGCGCTTCGTGACACCCGAAGGGGTGAACAGGCGAAAGTCGCGCAACGAAACGCGCGAGCGGTCAAGCACCCGAGTCAGCGCAGCGCCAAAAAAATTCCGAAGATCTACTGAGGGGCGCCAGCCTAAAAATGATGAGCTCGGGATAGCCAGCTCACGCGATTTTGCGCTCGGCCGCGTCGTTCAAACGCTCGCGCACTTTGGCGAACTCGAGCTCGAGCTGGGCGGCGAGCTCGCTCGCGTTGCGCGGCTCGGATTCGAGCGTCGCGCTGAGCGCAGCCATGCGCGGCACCCCGACCGACAAGCAGCTGCCCTTGAGCTTGTGCGCGGCCAGCCGCAGCGCCTCCGCGTTGCCCGCGGCGATCGCCTGCGTGATGGCCGCGAGTTGCTCCGGCACATGGCGCAAGAACACGCGCACCACGCCTTGACTGCGCTGCACCGTCGGATCGAGCGCGCCGTCGCTGTGATCGAGCGCGCTCGCGGGAATCGACGAACCACGGCCCGCGCCCGGCGCGAGCGACTCGCGCGGCCACCAGCGATCGAGCGCTTCCTTGAGCAGCTTCGGGTTGATCGGCTTCGTGATGTAGTCGTCCATGCCGGCCTCGATCGCGCGTTCGCGCTCGCCGACGAGCGCGTGCGCCGTCACCGCGATGATCGGCAAACGCGCGCCGCCGGCCTCGCGCTTGCGGATTTCTCGCGCGGCTTGATAGCCGTCGAGCTCCGGCATTTGGCAATCCATCAGCACGAGCGGGTACGGCGAGCGCTCGAGCGCCTCGAGCGCCAAGCGCCCATTGTCCACGACGTCCGCCTGGTAGCCGAGCTCGCGCAATACCTCGACGATCACTTCTTGGTTGATCGGATTGTCTTCCGCGACGAGCAGCTTTCGCACCGCGGCTCCGGGCGCGATCGACGGCGCGCGCCGATACATTTCGCTCGGCGCGAATCCGCGCGGCGAATCGCCGAGCGCGCGCGCGATGCTCGACTCGAGCTCCGCCGAGCGCACGGGCTTACTCAGCACACTGGCGAAAAGCTCGCGATTGCTGGCCGCAACGGCGCTCTCGCTGAGCGAGGTCAGCATCACGAGCGGAATCGCGCCGTGCTTTTCCCTGATTTCGCGGGCGAGCGTGAGCCCGTCCATCTCCGGCATGTGCATGTCCGTGATCACGACGCCGAACGGATCGCTCGGCGGTGCCGTGGATAGCATTTCGAGCGCCCGCTTCCCGCCGCTCACCGAGACCGGGCGGAGCCCCCAACTCGACAGCATTTCCTCGAGCAGCATGCGGTTGGTCGCGTTGTCGTCGACGATCAACGCGCGCGTGTGACGGCTCGGGTCGGGGATGCGCGTCGGTTCGGCCGCGAGCACGCGCACCGGCAAGCGTGCGTAAAAGCGGCTACCTTCGCCCTTTTTGCTGACCACGCCGAGCTCGCCGTCCATCAGTTTGACGAGCTTCTTCGAAATCGCGAGCCCGAGCCCGGTGCCGCCGAAGCGGCGCGTGGACGAACCGTCGAGCTGCGAGAAGGCTTCGAACAGCTGCGATTGTTCGGCTTCGTCGATGCCGATGCCGGTATCGACGACTTCGATCCCGAGCGTGGTCTTGTCATCGCCGCCGCGAGTCACGGTCGCGCGGATCACGACTTCGCCCGTGTCCGTGAACTTCACCGCGTTGCCGACCAAATTGGTCAGGACTTGGCGCAGGCGATCCGCGTCGACTTCGACTCGAACCGGCACGTCCGCATCGACGTGACACAAAAGCTCGAGCTGTTTGCTCTCGGCGCGCGCGGCGAACAGCTCCGCCACTTCTTCGAGCAGCATGCGCGGCTCGCACGGCCCGACGTGCAACTCGACCTTGCCGGCCTCGATCTTGGAAAAATCCAAAATGTCGTTGAGCACGGTCATCAGCGCGTTGGCCGAGGTGCGCAGCGTTTCGGTGTAGCGACGCTGCTTGGCGTCGAGCGGCGTGCCGAGGAGCAGCTCGAGCATGCCCAGCACGCCGTTCATCGGCGTGCGGATTTCGTGGCTCATATTGGCCAAAAACTCGCTCTTCAAGCGCGCGGCCTCGAGCGCGGCGAGCGTGGTTTTTTCGAGCCGCGCGAAGGCGCGCTCGGTCACGCGGATCAGCGGGCCCACGTAAAACCCGACGAACAAGAAGCTGCACAAAAGCCCGAGCCCGCAGCCGATGACGGCCGTCCACAAGATCTCGCTTTTCAGCTGCGTGCCCGAGTCGAGCCGCGCGGTCGACACGAAGACCACGATGCGTCCGACCGGGCTGCCTTCGATCAATGCTTCCTTCGAGGCCGCGAAGGTGCCATTCAGCTCGCGCACACCATGCGCCGTTTGCGCGAATGCCGACGCGACGTCGATTGGCGGTTCGCCGCGCTTGGCGAGCACGGTGCCTTTCGCGTCCGTGGCGACGATGCTGAGGATGTCTGGATCGCTCGCATACGCTTCGAACGCGCGCGAGATTTCGCGCTCGTCCGCCAGCACTAGGCCATACTCTGCCGAGTGCGCGAGCTCGGCCGCGCCGCGCTCGGCCTTCCAGATCAAGTCGCTGCGGACGGCCGGCGTGAGCGCACCGAAGATGTGCGAGACGAGCATGAAGATCATGCCGCACAAGCCGATCAAGAGCGCGCTCACGAACAGCATGAACGCGACCTTCAGCCGCAAGCTCGAGAGCAGCTTCTTGGTTTGGCGTTCTGCGCCGAGCACGTCGTCGGCGGCGCTGCCGGCGTTCGCTTGCTCCAAACTGGAAGGGCTCTTCGGGGACACGTTTGCCAAACGACGATTTTAGCGGAGATTTAATGCTGCGCGCAGGGTCATTCAGCGAGATTTTCCGGTTTGTTTGGCGCCCGGTTCGAGTTTTTGTGTTTCCGGGCCGGGCTTGCTCGCGTCTTCTTTCGGATTTGTTACTCGCGTTCGGATTCGAGGAGCTGGGCTTGGCCGACCCAGTCGTCGCGCAGGATGCGATCGGCGCGCGCTTTGATCAGCGGCGCGATGCGCTCGATTTCTTCGGCCGTAAACTGCGCAACTTGCGCGACGGTGGTGACGCCGATCGCGAGCAGTGCGCGCTCGTATGCGGGACCGATGCCACGAATGCGCCTGAGGCCGACCCGCTCGCCCGGCGGCTTCGAATCGGAGCGCTGCGCTTGCTCGCCGAGCTCGCGAATGCGTTCGTCTCGGTCGTGCAGCGCAGTTTCAAGCTCGAGCAGCTGGAGCTCGAGCTCAGGTAAGCGCTTGAGCTCTGCCTCGAGCTCGGCCACGCGCCCGCGAAGCGCAGCGCTGCTCGCCGCGTGCGTGTCGACGAACTCGCTGCGCAGTTGTGACTCCGCGCGAAACGCCGAAGCGAGC
>DATATR010000425.1:0-6307 GCA_036268695.1 Polyangiaceae bacterium
TCGTACCAATCGAGACCCGAGTTGTAACTGCCGCCGTCGACGTGCGCGGGCTCGACCGGCGCGGGCGCGCCGCCTTCCACCGCCTCGGGCGGAGTCGGACGCGCCATTTGCTGCAAGTGCGCCGAGATGTCGCGGAAATCGCCGTCCGCGCAGACGAACGCGAAGTTCTGACCCGGATCGAACGCGCCCGGATCGAAATACGAAGCGACACAACTGTCGCGCTCTTGGCCGGGACTCAGTTTCTTGCGCTCGGGTTGCGGCGCTTTCTGCGTCAGCGCCGGCGCGGGCGCCTCTTCTGGTTTTGGTTTTGGTGGATCCGAGTCCGGCGCGGTCGCGAGATAGACGCCCCCACCGCCAGCAATCGCCGCCACCAGCACGAGCGGCCAAACCGCGCGCTTGCGCTCGAACGGATTGATCGAAATCCGCTTTTGCACGGGCGCTGCGACGCCACCGGCGAGCAGCGCCGGGTCCGAGGCGAGTTGCGGCGCGGAACCGAGCGGCTCGCGCGTCGGCGGGAGCGGCGCGGCAACCGGCGATGACGAAGCCTTCGACGCGGACGGCGCAGGCGGCGGCGCAGCGGTCGGCATGGGCACCGGCGCGGGCGTCACCGCTGGTACGGGCGGAGTCGGCGCGGGCGGCGGCGCGGCGGGCTTCGGATTCAGCTCCGATCCTTCGTCGTCCGGCAAACTCGCATCGTCGATCACGACGCCGTCGTCGCGATCTTTGCCGAGGCTGCCACCGACGATGTCCATCAAGCTGCGCGGCGCGGGGCGCGGCGGAATTTGCCGCTTCGCGGGCATCGAGCGCGGATCGCGCTCCCAACCGTCCAGCGTTTGAATGAATTCAGCGAGCTCGGTGACGCGCACGCGCTTTTCGTAGGCCAGCCCGCGATCGAGGATCTCTTGCAGCGCGGGCTCGTCGAGGCCGAAGGCAGACAGCGGCTTCGGCTTGCCCGAGAGCATTTGTTTGAGCAGCGCGTCGCGCGTCGGCGCGCGATACGGCGTTTGGCGTGTCAGCGCGGTGTAGAGCGTCGCGTGCAGCGCCCAGACATCGTCCGGCGCGGTCTCGGCTGAACCCTTGAGCCGCTCGGGCGGACAATACGGCCCTACCGGAGGCGCCACCAATTGCGACAATACCGGTGCGATCGCGCGTCCCTCCGGCACCGCAACCACGCTGCGTGGCGAGAGCGTCGCGTGCACCGCACCCGCCGTGTGCAGCGCTTGCACGGCGTCCGCTAGGCGCAAAATCCAAGCCACCGCTTTCGACGGATTCATGCCCGCTTTGGCGAGATCGCTGTGCAGCGTCTTGCCGGGCACGAATTCGGCGATCGCCACGCCGTGGCCGGGCGGCAGCGCTTTGCCGGCGGGCACGCTCGCCGCGTCGACGTCGCGCACGACTTCGATCAGACCAGCGAGGTGGCGATGTTTGACGCCGTGCGCGGAGTCGAGCGTAGTGAGCCGCCCCGCATCCGCCACTGCGACGACGACGCGACGACCGCTCTCGTCGGTCGCAACCCAGCGTTCGGTCGGCTGAGTGTTTTTGAGCAACCCAGCGAAGACGTAGCGTCCGGCGATCGGAGTTCGAGGATCTGCCATCTTCAGCGACGGGTCGGCACGATCAGCGGGACATTTTCCAAAGCGGCGGAGTCAGGATGGTAGCACCAGAGCTAGAGTGAACGCCATTTGAGCAGCAGGCGGCCAGCAGGCCCAAACCGGCGCTTCAACGCAGCCCAGCGAAGCGCAGAAAGCGACCCGAAGATTCGCCCGTCGGTCGCCCACCTTCGGCGGCGATTCGACCATTCACCACGACCATGTCGATGCCGATTGGAGCTTGCTTGGGGTCCGCGTAAGAAGCGCGATCGGCGATGGTTGCCGCGTCGAACAGCACTAAATCAGCGTGAAAACCAGGTTCGATTCGGCCGCGCTCGGCGAGCCCGAAGCGCTCCGAGGGCAGCCCCGAAATCTTTCGCACCGCGGCTTCGAGCGAGAGCAACCCCCGCTCCCGCGCGTACTCGCCGAGCACGCGCGGAAAGGTTCCATACAGGCGCGGATGTGGGCGGCCATCCGGATTCGGCAGCCCGTCCGAGCCGACCATCACCCGCGGATGGCGCAAGTTCTCCTCGACGTCGGCTTCGTCCATGACGAAGGTGATGGCCACGGTGCGCTCGGCATCAGGCAATTCGAGAATTTTTTTTACGACTGCCGCAAGCTCGATGCCTTCGCTCACCGCGATTTCAGTGAGCCTTCGGCCGTCGTAGTCGGGGCGCGCGGGGCACGACGCGACTTGAATCGCTTCGGCCAGCACGAGATCGATTTTTTGGAGATCGAAGTACTCGATCATCGGCCCGCTGCCGGCGATGTACGGATATGCGTCGAGCGTCACGTCCGCACCTTGGGCATTCGCGGCGTCCACGCGCGCGAGCGAAGCTTTGACTTTGCCCCAATTTTTTTTGCCGCCCGCCTTGTGATGCGAAATCTCGGCGCGACAGCCGACAGCCCGCGCGACTTGGAGCGTCTCTTCGACCGACTCGAGCAAGCGATCGCCTTCGCTCCTCATGTGCGTCGCGTAGATCGCGCCAAAGGCGGCGAGCGGGCGCGCGACCTCGATGATCTCGTCCGTGGTCGCGACTCGCCCAGGCCGATAAATCAGACCCGTAGAAAAACCGCACGCGCCTTGTTCGAGCGCGCGTTCGAGCAAAGCGCGCATGGCTCCGATTTCCGCCACGGTCGGCGCGCGCTCCTCCGTGCCGATCACGCGCGAACGAATCGCGTTGTGCCCGACCAGCGAAATCGCGTTCAGCGCCGGACGCGCGGCGGCGAAGGCCTCGGCGTATCCGGCGAGCTCGGCGAAGCGCCGCGAAAACCCTGGAAACAAACTGGCGTTGCCCGGCGGCTCCGCACCAGCCACTTCGAGTGGCGCCAAGCTAAACCCGCAATTGCCGATCACGACGCTGGTGACGCCCTGGAGCAGCTTGAAGTGCAAATCCGGCGTCGAAAGCAACGCCGCGTCGTCGTGCGCATGCACATCGACGAAACCGGGCGCGAGCGCGCGGCCCTTCGCGTCGATTTCGCGCGCGCCGCTCTTGCCCGGTCCAACGAGCGCGATTCGATCACCCTCCACGTGAACGTCCGTCACGCGTGCGGGCGCGCCGGAACCATCGACCACGAGAGCATCGCGAAACGTGAGATCGAAGGCCATGCGCGCTTCGACCGTAGCCAACTTCGCGCACTTCGGAAATGGATCGCGCGCTCGCGCCGTTCACATGGGCTTGCCTTCGGCCACCCAGGTTTCTACGAGCTGAACGTCTTCGGGCGAAAGCGGCGGCAAACCGAGCGGCATACCGCGCACTGCTTGGCTGTATTTTTGGTTGGCTTCGTCCTGGCGCGCGAGTAGCGCCGCGATCAGGCGCGGCGCGCCGGCGACCGGCTCAAACAAACTCCGCCGCTGACCGCGCTCGTCCAAATAACCGGCGAGGATGGAGGCGTGTGACGAGAAGCTCACGCCGCGCGGCGCAAAACCGAATCCCCCGGTATTGCCCGGCCCGCCATCGCCACCGGACGACTCGGGATCGCTGTGACAGTGGTGGCAGGTGCGCGAAAAAACCTTGGTGTTGACCTCGTCGTAAGACACGCGGCGCGCGAGGACCGGCAGGCGCGTGAACGTTTCGCTCGGCGCGGGCGCGAGCTCTGCCGTCAAAATGTAAGCCGCGATGTCGTTCGCTTCGTCACCCGACAAGCCGAAATTCGGCATCCGCGTGTCGGGCTTGACGGCCTTGGGATCGAGCAGCCACGCGCTCAGCCGATCGCGGCGAAAGCGCTCGCGCGTGAAGCGCAGGTCGGGCGCGAGCGCGGCACTGCGTGAAACGTCGCTGTCCGCGGGCGGCGCCGTCCCGGACGCGAACGCGGGCACACCGCTGAACGAGTGGCAACTCGAGCAAGCCTTGTGCTCCATCAATTCGCGACCGTGTAGCGCGTTGCCGGCGCGGAGCGGCGTGCCAAGAGCGCGGTCACGCGCGGCCAGGTACGCCGCAATGTCCGAAGCTTGCTCGGCGTCGAGCGCGAGCCGCGGCATGGTCGGCATCAGCTTCGGCCGTAAATCCCGCGGCGACAGCAAGTAGTCACGAATCCAAGTGCGCTCGAGGCGCGCGCCGATCGCCGTGAGCGACGGCGCGTCGCGCGCATCGAGGATGTGCGGGCGAAAACGCGCGAGTGCTTCGGCGCTGACTTTGAATTTTCCAGTCGCGATTTGCTCGTGACAGGAAAAACAATTCTTCTCGAGTGGAACGGCAGCAAGCCCGCTGCCATCGTGACAGCGATTGCACTCGAAACGCGCGACCAACTCGCGTCCGCGCGACGCATCGCCCGTGAGCGCGTCGATCGCAGCAACTGGCTCGACCAGCGACGGCGCGACCGCCGGTTCGCTCACCGACTCGGGCCTGCCCCACTCCTCGACACGCGGGGCGCGCCGCGAACACGCGACGCACACCCCGGCCAGGAGCAAAAGCAGCACTCGAACCCACGCGCGTGTGCCCACGATTCAGCTCAGCTCAGCTCGCGCGATGCGTATCGGCTTCGCAGATTTTGGCCGTGCCGGCCATGCTCTCGCAGCGCTTCAGAGCCAACTCCTGGCCCGCGGAATCGCCCTTTTGGGAACGCAATGCGGCGAGCGCCTTGTAACCCTCGGGAGTTGCGACGAGATCGCGCGACGCCAGGGACTCGAGCAGCGTGCGGGCTTCCTCCTGGCCGCCATCGAGCTGAGACAACGCCTCGCCCAGATCGGTCATGATCGCCGGATCGTCCTTTTTGGTAGCCAACTCGCGGCGAAGCGCGGCGACCGACCAATTCATGTTCTTGTCATGCTCGGCTTGGGTCTTGCCACGCCAGTGACCCAAGATCTTGGTCGGTACTTCTTGCTCCAACGCGAGCGTGCCACTCGAGCGCTCGATCGCGACGGCGAGCACGCGTTCGGCGCGCTGCACCAAAGGATCTTTCGAGCCGCTCAAGGTCTTGATGTGCGGCATCATCCGCACCACGGCACCCGCGGCCGCAACATAGTTGCCGTGGCTGAGCGCCTTCTCCGCTTGGGCCACACCGTGAATGCGTGGATCGATTTCCACTTCGGGGTACCAATCACCGCCACATGCCAAAGCGCTGGCGGAGCTCGATAGCCCCACGAAAGTCAGAGCAATAGCCACCATGCGAATACGCTGCTTCGAAATCGACATTTGAAACTCCTTGTCCGTGCCGCTCGGGTTCACTCGGTCCGTCGCTGTCGGCACCTCGGGTGTGACAACGATCGTCGAAAAAGGTTCTGAGCAATCCGTGGGCCAGCGCTCATGCGCTCACGAAGCCCGGCGATTCAGGCGAATACCCAGTTTTCAGCGTGTCTCGCGGCACACACTCGCGTGGTCATTTTCACTTCCGATGCGAGTGCGAGAAAATACTCACGCGCGAGGAAGAGTCAGCACAGAGCGCTCGTAGTCCGAACTTGGACCCACGAGTCGAGTCGAATCATGGGTCGATTCGGCGTCGAAATGTCGCGCGGTCATAAAGCGCAATGAGCACGCCGCAATCGACTATCGCAACGCCTCACTCGCTGATGCGGCCGACCCCCAAACTTACCTGATGCGGCCGGGCAAAACCGTATCACCGCATCGCGAACGACTCGAGTTTATGGCCGGCCCCAAACTCCCTGCAACCAAACGAACAAGTCCGCCACACGTCGTGAGCGCGCTTCGTTGTTGACAGATCACTCTGCACTGAATATTCAACCCCGTTATGGCGAAGAACTCAGTGAACGATCGTATCCGCAATCGCGTCGAAGCATTTGCCGACGAGCTCAGCGCTCTGATTCGCGATTCAGCGATGGAAACCGTGCGCGAAGCGCTCGGTGGCGGCGGCTCCGCTCCGCGCCGAGGTGGGCGTGGCCGCGCTGCCGCGCCGGCGAAGCTCAACGGCTCGCGCCGCGAAAAGGGTCAGAAACGCGACCCGGGAGAAATCGAGCGACTGACCTCTCGCCTGCTCGACTACGTGAAGGGCAACCCCGGACAGCGCATCGAGCAAATCGCGGCGGGGATGGACACCGTCACGAAAGAGCTGAATTTGCCGGTCAAGAAGTTGATCGCGCAAAAATCCCTGAAGACCAAAGGTCAAAAACGCGCGACGCAATACTTCGCACGCTGATCCCGCCGCTAGATTGACGGCGCGGGAAATAGGCGGGGTTTGCTGAACCAGCGAACCCCGTTCGGCTTTGTAGCGGCCGAACTAGTACTCGAGTCCGTTGAAACGATGGGAAGTTCAGTACCCGC
>DATATR010000426.1:0-22584 GCA_036268695.1 Polyangiaceae bacterium
CAAAGTCGACCATGTGTACGAAGACGAGACGTACATTTTGGATGCGTACATCGATCTGGCGACGTGCCGTTTTCCGCGCGCGGACGCGAAGCTGAACGCATTCATCCAGCGCTACGATCCGGTGCGCGACGCCGCGCGCCGGCTCACCACCGACGACGCAGCCATGAAAAAGCTGGTCGATGCCGTGCGCACGAGCTCCGATCCGGCGAGCGCTGGTGTCGGCGTGCCGGAAGACACGGCGCGAGCGCTCGGCGTGCTCGTGCGCGTCGATTCGGGTTATGGCCGCGCCGCGCGTCGGCTTGCCGAGCTCGATCATCAAATGAGCGGCCTCCGCAGCGCGATGGGCGAAATCGACCAAGTGAACGAACGGCTGGCTTCGCCGAAAGCGGTGCGACCGCAATCGAGCGCCGGCCTCGCGCAGAGCGACGCGGACAAAGTCGAACGCATCGAGAGCCAAATCGCCGAGCTCAAGCGCTTGCTCCGCGAAGCCGACCGCGCCTCGGACGGCAAATCGAGCGCCGAGCTCGACGCGCTCAAGAAAGAGCTCGAAGGTTTACAAATTCGCGCCCGCGCGGCGCGCGCTTCCTTGCCTGCGCCCGTCGCGAAGGTTGGGCAAAAAGGCGAGGATTTGCCGGGCTTGCTCGCCGCCGATCGCGAACGCGCGAGCGCGCTTTACAACGACGCGCAAAAGCTTCGCGTCGAAGTCGAAGCGCAAGAGCTCGCGCTCGCCAAAGACGCGCTGGTGCGGCTCGATCGCCGGCTCTCGCGCCTTTTGCGTCGCGCTCGGCTCGGCCGGATCGAAACCGTGCTCGGCAAAAAACGTGCGCTCGAAATCGAAGTCGAAGCGCTGTCGCAAGGCCTCTTGCCGCAAACCATCGTCGATTCGCTCGACGCCGCGCGCTACCTCGGAGACGACGAAGAGTATTGGCCGTTCGAAGGCGAAGATTGGTCGGACGAATACGTCGGTGGCGAGAATCTGAAGTAGACGCGCCGCGCACGGCTCGTGTACCCGAAGCGCGCTGGGCGCGTGCGGTGCTGAACCGGCGCATGCGCGTTCACGCGAGGCGACCCCAAAATCAAGCCGCGGCGTTCAATGCTGCGGCTTGGAGCTTTCGCGATCTTGCCGCGAAATAGCGAGCGATCCGCAGCATCAGCCAAATTCCGAATGCGCTCGGCACGCCGAGCAAGAGCAGAATTGGCGCCAAAAATCCGAACGCTCGGATCACGCCGTAGGCGATGTCGGCGCTTTCGCCGACTGCGTCGGACCAGGCGCGACGGAGCGTGCCGCCGAAGGTCGTGGTCGAGACGGCGATTTGCGGCACGGCCGTCGTGAGGTGAACGGTGAGCGTCGAGTAGGCGCTTTCTTTGTCGAGCAATTGGGCGCGGCCTTGCAAGCGCTCGATTTCGGTGCGCACTTCGGCGAGCTCCTTTTGCACGTCCATCGCGTCTTTGACGGTGGTCGCGCGTTTGAGGATTTCTAGGTATTGCTGCTCGAGTTGTTTTTGGCTCGCGATGCGCGCGCCGAGATCGATGTATTCGTCGGTGACATCGTCGCTCGTGATGCGCTCGGAGCCGGTGCCGCGACCGAGTTTTTTCACTTCGGCGATCGTTTGCGTGAGCTCGGCCGCGGGCACGCGCACGACCAAGTTCACGCGCACGTCGACCGAAGTGTCGTGGTCGGTGTCGCGCGCGGCGCTCACGACGTAACCGCCGTGCTGTTCGGCGAGTCGTTCGATCGCCGTCTGCGCGCTGCTCGGTGTCGTGACTTCGAGCTCGAGCTCGGCTTGGCGCACGATTTTGCGGGTCGGGCTTGCGGCCTTGGTCGCGTCGGCGGTGCTCGCGACGGTGGCTGGGCTGCCGGCACCGAGCGGCGACGCGGCTTGGCTCGCGGGCGCGGGCGGCGCTTCGCGTGAAGCGGCGCAACCCGCGACGCTGCTCGCCGCGCAGAGTGCAGCAAACCCCAAAGAAAATCGGGAAAAAGACGGCTGACGTGGCGGTGTTCGGCGTGGATTCGCGGCGCAAATCTCGGTGGGCATGATCGAGCAACGGCGCGCTGGGCTCAGCGCTTACAGTCTTGGAGCGGTCGAAGCGCGCCGGAGCGCAACAAACGGACAAAGTGTGCGGCCGGAAGGTGCACCATTGGTCATGATAACTTCTTCGAAGTGCCTCAGATGACTTGACGCCGTAACGTGAATGGAACACGTGGCTCGTCACTGTCTTGCTCGTGACGGCGGGTGCGTGGTGGCGCGCCGAGTGATTTCGGAAGCCGCTCGAGCGGATGGCGACCGGTGCGTGGAGAAAACGGGAGAAAACGATGAAGAAGTCCTTCTTAATGAGAGTGGGAGCCATCGGCGCGGTGTGCGTCGCGGCAGGGATGTTTGCAGCGTGCAGCTCGAGCGATGACTCGAGCGGCGGCGGCGGCACGGGCGGGACCACCGCCAACGGCGGTTCCGCGGGCAAAGCGGGCGCGGGCGGCAAAGGCGGCAGCGCGGGCGCGAGCACCGCGGGAACTGCGAACGGCGGCACGAGCGCCGCCGGTACTTCGGCTGGTGGTAGCTCGGCGGGAGCCCCCGAAGGCGGCACGGGCGGAAGTACTGCCGGCATGGGCGGCGAAGCGGGTGAGACGGTCACCGGCGAAGGCGGCGCGAGCGCGGGCAGCGCTGGCTCCGCTGGCACGGGCGGTGGCGGCTCGGGCGGCACGGCTGAAGGCGGCGCTGCTGGCGCGATCTGAGCTCGGCTTGCGTGATTGAAGCGAGCGCTCGGTGCGGTCACCTGGCTGTACCGAGCGCAGCGCTGTGTTCAGCGCGAGTATCGTCATATCGCTGAGCGGAAAATCCGCGTATTGAGCGAGGCGCTTGGCGCTGCCGTCGAAGTTCATTGCGTGCGTGCTGCGCGCGCTTACAAGCGTGCTCATCGCGCTTGCATGTGCAAGCTGCACCTTCGGTCGCCTACTCTATTTCAACACGCCGACGCTCGCCGCGCCGAGCTACTTCGAGCGCCGCGTCGTGCGCGCGTCGCCCGCGCCGAACGCGATTGCGAAAGCGCCGCGTGAAGCTCGCTTCGAACTGTCGAGCCTCGAACGCAAAAGTTTTGGTTCGTTCGACCAGTTCTTGAAGCAGAAGGCGACCCGCGCGTTCATCGCGATTCACGACGACACGATCGTGTACGAGCGGTACTTCGGCGGTGTCACCGCGCACAGCGAGTTGCCCGGTTTTTCGATGAGCAAAACCTTCGCCGCCGCGCTCGTCGGTCGCGCGCTCTGCGACGGAGTTTTGCCCTCGCTCGACGCGCCGGTCACCGCGTTCGTGCCCGAACTCGCCGGCAAAAAGCGTTATCGCGACGTAACGCTCGAGCGGCTCCTGCGCATGACTTCGGGCATCGACTTCGACGAAGAATCGATCGCCGGCGCGAGCCTTTATTACACGACCGATCTGCGCGATCTGATCTACTCGTACGACGTCAAATGGCCGCCTGGCGAGCACTACTTATACGGCAGCGTGAACATCGAGCTGCTCTGGGACGTGCTCAATCGTCGACTCGGCGGCGAGACGGTATCGCATTACTTCGAGCGCGAGATTTGGCAGCCGCTCGGCGCCGAACATGCGGCGTCTTGGTCGCTCGACAGCGCGGAGAGCGGCGCGGAGAAGTTCTTCGGCGGCTTCAACGCGACCGCGCGCGATCAGGCGCGGCTCGGGCTTTTGTTTTTGCACGCTGGCTCGCTCAACGGAAAATCTATTTTGCCGGAAGCCTGGGTCACTCGTTCGGTCACGCCCGATCCCGTCGCGGGCCTCGTGCACACCACGGACGGCTGGGTCCGTCGCGGCATGTATCAATGGTTCCTCACGCGCGACGGGCGCGCTTACTTTGCCAAAGGCTACAACGGGCAATACGTATTCGTCGTGCCCGCGCGGCACTGGGTGTTCGTGCGTTTCGGCGAAGGCTACGGGGGCGTGGATTGGCCGGGCTTGTTCTTGCGACTGACGGAGAGTGCCGGGTGAGGGTGTGTCTTACCTTGGCGGCCCGAGTGGGCTGGCCTTCCGCGATTGCTTCGACCGAGGGCGGCACGCTACTCTAGAGCGCTGGACTTTCGGCTCTGTGACCGATGATGCGCGCGATCGATCGACCGAGCAGTGAGAGACGATTTCGCCGGCGCGCTGCGCTGGTCACTCGGGGTGTGTTGGGCTGCGCAGTTTCGCTCTTGGCGGTTTCTTTTTTGGGGGTGCCAGCCTTTGCCGACGAAGCGCCGAGCATGGCCGGCGAGAGCGCGCACATCAAGCCCGCCGGCGAACGCGTGATCGGCACGAAAGACCGACCCACGATCAAGAAGAAAGCCGCCGAACAGGCCGACGCCAAGCGCGGCTACCGCGTGAGCCTGCAAATTCCCGAAGCCTTGCGCGGGATCTTGGCGAAAAAGATCGATCGCCGAATCGCGCGCAACTTGCTCGAGGAAAAGAAGCTGCGCGTCGAGGCGATGGGCTTGCTCACGAAGTTCATCGACGAATCGCCGGCCAATTCGCCCGAAATGCCGGAAGCGCTTTTGCGCATGGGCGAACTCGAATGGGAAGATTCGCGCGACACGTTTCTCGAACACTTCAACAAGTGGCAAGCGCTGCCGCCCGAGCAGCGCGCGGAGAAGGATCCGCCCGAGCCGAACTACAGTAAGCCGCGCGCGCGCTTTTTGCGCGTGCTCAAGAACTACAAGACCTTCCCGCAATACGATCTCGCGCTCTACGTTGACGGCTTTTTGGCGAATGAAGAGGGCAAGTTCGACGAGTCGCTGGCGCGCTTCAACAAAATCATCGAGTGGTTTCCGAATAGCCGATTCATTCCGGATGCGCACATGGTGCGCGCCGAATATGAATTCACGCGCGACACGCCGAACTACGAAAACGCGTACAACGAATACGAACAAGTCCTGAAATTCAAGGACAGCGAGCTGTACGATCTCGCGCTGTTCAAGAGCGCGTGGACGCTCTGGCGGCTCGGCAAATCCGAAGAAGCCGCGAAGCGCTTCTTGATCGTGTTTCAAGCCACGGCCGACGACAGCTCCAAGGTGAGCCAGAAGCGTCGCGACGAGCTCGACGAACTCCAAGCCGAAGCGCTCAAGAACTTGGTCGCGGTGTTCGTCGAAGACGAAAACAACCGCGCCGAGGACATGTACAAATTCCTCACCAAGGCGGGCGGCGACAAATTCGCAGGCAAGATCGTGCGCGCGCTGGCCGACGCCTTTTACGATCAAGCGCAGTACGAGCGCGGCATCGAAGCCTATCGCTTGCTCTTGAAGCTCGAACCGACGAGCCCCGACGCTTATCGCTTCCAGCTCGCGATCGCGCAAGGTCACTCCACGCTCGAAGCGTGGGCGCTGCTCGAGGAAGATTACAAAGTGAGCGTGCGCGATTACGTCGCGCCGGAGACGGTGGGCGGTAAGCCGAAGAACGAGCCTTCGCCGTGGGCGCGCGTGCAAAACCAAACCACGCTCGCAGCCGCAGAAAAAGCCGCGGAAAAACAGCTGCGCGAAGACGCGGTCGGGCTCCACGCCAAAGCTCAGGCGGACAAGATCAGCAAGGCCGAGTTCCAGGGCGCGGCGAACTTGTACAAGGTTTATTTGTCGCGCTTTGGTGCGCGCGCGGAGGCGTACGAGGTCAACTACAACCTCGCCGAGATTTGTTTTTATCGGCTGGAGAACGCGACCGGCGCGGCCGACGCGTACATGGCCGCGGTGCGCTTGAACCCGAAGGGGCAATATTCGCGCACGGCTTTGTACAATGCGCTCGCCGCGCTCGAAGTCGCGCGTGCCGCCGAGTTCGACGCTTCGAAGTCCGCCGGCAAGAAGCCCGAAGAGTCCCCCACGGACAAGCAATTGACCGAGGCGATGGAGCTCTACATCAAGAATTATCCCGACGATAAGCAGATCCCCGAGCTGCTCTTCCGTCAGGGCAAACTCTATTACGACTACCAGGTGTACGACCCGGCCGTGCGCCAGTGGGGCCTCTTGCTGGAGAAATATCCGAGTAGCAAATACGCGGTCGGCGCGGGCGAGCTGATCTTGGATTCGTTCAACAAGAGCAAGGACTACGGAAATATCGAGACCTGGGCGCGGCGCTTGAAAACTGCGCCCGCGTTCCAAGCTGCCGAACAGCAGAACCGGCTCAATGCGTTGATCGTCGGCGCTGAGTTCAAGCAAGGCGAGCAGCTCGCCGAAGAAGGCGAGCACGCCAAAGCGGCGACCGCATATTTGCGCGCGGCGCGCGAATTTCCGAAGGAGCCGCGCGCCGCGAAGGCCGCCGTCAACGCCGAGGTCGAAGCCAAAAAAGCGGGCGATTTGGAGACACTATCCGCCGCAGCCAGTCGCTTGATCACCGATCACGCGCAGCGCGAAGAAGCGCCGCAAGGCGTTTGGATCGCGGCGACCACGTTTCAAGAAGTCGGGCTATTCAGCAAAGCCGCCGAGTACGACGCGACGATCGCCGACAACTGGCCGAAGAGCGAGCATCACAAGGATGCGGCGTACAACGCCGTCTTGCTGCGCACGACGGTCGGCGAGCACGACAAGGCGATCGAGAGCGGCAATAAATTCAGAAAATATTACCCGCGCGACGAAGCGGCGGACGAAGTCGTGTTTTTGATGGGCAAGGCCCACGAGAAAGCCGGCAAGAAAAAAGAAGCCGAAGCGCTTTACGATCAATATTCGAAGAACGCGCGCAGCGTGAACGGCCAAATCGAAGCGTTGGTGCGGCTGGCCAGCGTGAAGACGGAAGACGAACGCGGCGCCGCCGCAGCGCTCGACCGCGCGATTCACGTCTACACGCAGAACAAGAGCCGCGTGAACGACAGCGGCAAATATTACGCCGCCAAAGCGCGCTACATGCAGGGCGAAGCAGTGCTCGCGAAATACGAAGCCGTGAAGATTGAAGGCGACGTGAAGCAGCTCAAGGCGCGCTTGAAGCAAAAGAGCGAGCTCTTGAAGAAAGCGGCCGAGACGTTCCTGAGCACGGCCGAAATGGGCGTTGCCGAATGGACCACGGCTTCGCTTTATCAAATCGGGTTCACCTACGAGTCGTTTTCGAAGGCGTTGCTCGGCTCGCCGCCGCCGGACAAATTGAACGATCAAGAAAAAGAGGTTTATCGTGAGTCGATCGACGAGTTCGTCGTGCCGATCGAAGAGCGCAGCCTCGAAGCGTACGAGAGCGGCTGGAAAAAGGCGATCGAGCTCGGCATTTTCAATTCGTGGACCGCGAAGATGCGCGAGGCGCTCGGGCGCTTGAATGCCGAGCTCTATCCGCCGCTGAAAGAGACCGGCTTCAAACTGCGCTCACGCGGAACGATGGCGATGCCGGCGTTGATCGACGGCACGAGGCGCACCGGCAGCGGCGCGAGCGAGAAGTTTTTGATTCCGCTCGCGGGCAGCAAAGGCGCGAAAGCGGAGAAGTCGGCAGCGCCGGCGGACAAAGCCGAAGCGGCGCTCGCGCCGAACAAGGCCGACGACAGCGCCGCGAGCGATACGCCCAAGGAAAAACCCCAAGAAAAGAAGCCCACGCCGGGCAAGCGAGGGCGCAAGTGACGCGCTTTGCTGGAGCGCTGTTCGGCGCGCTCGCGCTCATTGCTTGTGGCGGCGGGCAAAAGAAAGTCGAAACACCGACGCTGCCGCCGGCCAATCCGCAGGCGGTGAGCAAGATGGTGCAAGGCGTGCAAAGCGCGAAAGACGCGAGCGGCAAGGAGCACGCGATTCAGCTGTTGCAAGAGGCCGTGACGGCCGATCCGAGTTTGTGGGAAGCGCATTACAACCTCGGCATTTTGCTGGCGGACAAAGGCGATCTGAAACCTGCCGAGCATGAGCTCTCGGAAGCCGCGAAGCTTGCGCCGAACGCCGAAGACGTGGCGCTCGGTTTGTCCGAAGTGCGCCGGCGTCAGGGTGACGCCGAGGGCGGCATCGACGCGCTCCAAGGCTTCGTGAAGCAAAATCCCGACGCGAAAGTGGCGCCGATCGCGCTCGTCACCGCGCTGCGCGAGGGCGGGCGAGTGAAGGAAGCGATCGAGCAAGCGCAGCGCGCGCTGGTGAATCACTCGAGCGATCCGTACGCGCTATCCGAGTTGGCACTGGCGAACATGGAGCTCGACGAAATCGACAGCGCCGAGCTCTTGATCGAAGAGGCGCTGAAAGCGGACGACAAGTCCGCGGTCGCCGAGCGCGCAGCCGGCTTGATTTCACTGAAAAAAGGCGAAGACGCGATCGCCTTCAAACACTTTCAACGCGCGAGCGAGCTCGATCCCAAAGACACCACCGCGCGGCTCAACACGGGCACCGTGCTGCTCGAAGCCGGCGTGTACGACAAAGCCGCGCAAGAATTCCGCGCCGTGCTCGACGTCGAGCCGGAGAGCATCGATGCCATGCTCGGCCTCGCCGCCGCGCGTCGCGGACAAGGCAAGCGCGATGATCAGTCGGGCTATCTCGAAGCCGAAAAATTGCTGAAGCAGATCTTGGATCGCGAACCCAAGAACCTCGACGCGACATTCAACCTCGCGATCCTCTACAACGACTATTTGAAGCGTCCGAGCGAGGCCACGCCACTTTTGCAGCGCTTCCTCGACAATGCGCCGAAGAGTCACCCCGGGCGACCCGAGGCCGAACGGTTGATTTCGGGTGCCCAGACGCCGGCGAAGACGGACGCGGCGAAAAAATAGACTCAAAGCCACGTTCGGCGCGCTCCAAAAAAAGAACAGCGCTGCGACGCAAACCGCCCCCCAAAGCTTCCACCCAGCCAGCATGCGCCGCAGCATGCCGGCGCATGAGCACGTTGCGTGCCGCGCTGAATCCGGCGCGCTGTTCCGCAAATCGCGTGTTTGCCCGCGCGCGCATGGAGCGGCGCGTGTATCTCCGAAGCAACACTGAGCCGATCGCGCACGTCGTCGCGTTTCGGCAATCGTGGCGGAAATCCGCGACGATTCGCGCCGTCAATCGTGCGCGGCTGGGCGCTGTCGCGGATTAAACCTTGAAAGCAGGCAAAACTGTTGCGACGCTCGCGTGCGATGCCCGGTCCGAAATCCAAATTGCCCGCGCTGCTCGCCTTGATTGCCGCGCTGCTCGGCCTGCTCTTCGCCTCGAATTCGACGCTCGACTACGCCGCGCACCTCGATCGCCGTTTGCACGACGTGCATTGCAGCTTCATCCCCGGCGCGCCCGCAACCTCCGAAGCCGAAGCCTGTCGCGTCGCGATGTACAGCCCGTATTCGGCGCTGTTCAAGGAGCATTATTGGGGTGGCATCCCGATTTCGCTGTTCGCGCTCGGCGCCTTCGCGTTCTTCGCCGCGTTCGCGATTTATCTGCTCGTTTCGGGGCCGCGCGCGCCGCGGATCGCGCTGATGTTTTTCGGCGCGGCCAGCCTGTTGCCGCTCGCCGTCTCGCTCGTGATGTTTTCGATTTCGGTCTTGAAGCTCGGCACGATTTGTAAGACGTGCGCCGGCATTTACATTTCTTCGACCTTGCTCGCGGTTTCTGGCGTGCTCGCGTTCTTGTCGAGCACGCGCGAAGTTCCCGCCGAGCCGCGCGCGCCGGCCGCCCCTGCTTTGGCTTTGATTTGGTTTCTTGCCTTGGGCGTCGTGTCGCTCATGCCTGCGTTGGTGTACGCCGCGTCCGCGCCCGACGAGCGCCCGTACATCACGAAATGCGGCGAGCTGAAGCAACCCCAAATGAAAAACGATCAGTTCGTCAAAATCGCGACCAGTCATCCGCTCCAGCCCACGATCTTGTTCGAAGATCCGCTGTGCCCGACGTGCAAAGCGTTTCACGAGCGCCTGGTCGCCGAAAACATCATCGAAAAGCTCGACATCAATCTGGCTCTGTTTCCACTCGACAGCGACTGCAATTGGATGCTCGATTCCGCGCTGCATCCCGGCGCCTGCATCGTTTCCAAAGCCGTTTTGTGCGGTGGAACGAACGCGCGCGCGGTGCTCGAGTGGGCTTACGAAGAGCAAGAGTACTTGACCCGCGCCGGCAAGAACGGCCCGGATGTGCTGCGCGCCGCGATCAAACAAAAGTGGGGCGACAGCATGCTCAAATGCGTGGACGATCGCAAAACGGACGTGCGCTTGAATAACCATTTGCACTTCGCGTCCGACAACAACATCCCCGTCTCGACTCCGCAGATGTACCTCGGTTCGCGTCGCGTTTGCGACGAAGACACGGATTTGGGATTGCGCTTCACATTGGGCCAACTCGCGCCGGAGGTGCTGAAATGAAAATCGCCGCCCTGGCCGGCCTCGGTAGCGGCGCGCTCTTCGTGCTCGGCAGCATGCTCGCGGTGCGGATTTGGGTTTCGAGCGCCGCCGAGCGTTTGACCACGCCGGAAGCGGAGAAACCCAAAGTCGCGGTCGCCGATCAAGCCGAAGTCGGCTATTGCACCGACCAATTCAAGCAAGTGCTGGAGCGCGTGCTGCACTCGTGCGGTCTCGCCGCAGGCGATTCGCGTCGCGGCTGCCAGCCGGCGGACGTGAAAACCTTCGCTTCGATCAGCGACGCGGATTTCAACGCCTTGTTCACGCCGCTCAAAGATCGCGGCGCGGTCATCTTGTTCGACGAAGGCGAAGACAAACTCGACGACAAAGCCAAAAAGTTACTCGAAGACAAATGGTTCGCGCGCAAAGGCGCGCGTTACTTCTTCGTGGTCGCGCGCGCTTCCAAGACCGGCACGCAAGCCAAGAATCGCGCGCTCTCGCACCGGCGCGCGAACTCGGTGATGTATCACCTGAACGAAATCGCGAACGACCCCGAAATCGAGCAAAAAGTCGGGCTTTTGTGGCTCGGTAACGAGTTCGCGCAGCTCGGCAAAGAATACTGCACTTGGCCGAGCTCGCGGCCGGAAGAAAAATGCGAAGACGAAACCATCAATCGGAGCGCGTTCGTGTCATGGGTCGACTGTCGATTGTGAATTCGAGCTCTGTTTTTTTTGTGGGGTTTGCCCTGCTCGTCGCGTGCGATTCAGTACCGAGCAAAGACGCGCCGATGGCGACCAACGAGCGCAGCCAAGCGATCGAACAGAAAGGTCCCACGCCGACCAGCGCGCCCGCGACCGTGCCGGCCGCGACGTCACAGCCTGCCGCGCCGAAAAAACCGCGCACGCTCTGCTCCGGCAAGTCGGACGACGCCGGTCACACATTCCCGAAAAAGCATTTGTCCCGCGCCGCCGCGAAGACGGCGCAGGATCTACCCGAGTCGCTCACGATCGGCTCGGGCAAGTGGACGTGGGTGAACTTTTGGGCCGCCTGGTGCGCGCCCTGCAAAGAAGAAATTCCCCGGCTCTTGGGCTTCGAGAAAAAACTCGGCGCCGCGGGCGCCGCGTTCCGGCTCGCCTTCGTCTCACTCGACGACGACGATCGCCAGCTCGGCGATTTCCTCGATACCCAACCCGACGGCGGCCTCAAGGCGAGTTACTGGCTCAAGGAAGGCAGCGAGCGCGAAGATTGGCTGAAGGCCGCGGGCATCGCCTCGGACGATGCATTGCCGTTCCACCTGCTCGTCGATCCGAAGGGCAAGATCCGCTGCACCGTGCAAGGCGCGATCGAAGACGGCGACTACGTCGAAATCGCGCGCATCGTGGCTGGGCACTGAATTTGGCTGGAATCAAATCCCACATTTCTGGAAATTCGTCCCACAAATTCTGGTATCGGTTTCATAAGTGGCACAGGATCTAGCCGAAAACGGCTGGAAACCTTCGAGCCGAGCGTTTCTTCGTGCCAGCGCGGCTCGGGTGTTTTAATCTCCAGCGCAGATGGCTCGTCGTACCGATATCGCTGAAGTCGCCAAAAACGCGCGCGTTTCCAAAAGCACCGTTTCCCGTGTGATCAACGGCGGCTATGCCAGCGCCGAGGTGAAGGCGCGCGTCGCCAAAGTCATCGCCAAGCTCGGCTACACGCCGTGGACCACGGCGCGAAACTTCTCGCTCGGTCGCGCCGGCTGCTTCGGCCTCGTGATGGAAGACAGCCAGAGCGAATGGATCACGCAAATCCTCGGTGGAATCGAGGAAGAGCTGACTGCGAAACACATCTCGCTTCTAGTCGGCAGCTTGGTGCTCAAAGGCACCTACGACGCGACGACCGTGCTCTCCTGGGTGCGCGAGCGCCGGGTGGATGGCTTGATCTTTGCGCGCCCGGGCCGGCGCGAACGCACCCTGGTGGACGCGGCGCGCAAAGCCAAAGTCGCCCTCGCGCTGATCGCTCCGGACGAGAGCTTCAAATCGGGCGCCGTCTTGCGCAGCAACAACGCGGACGCGGGTCGCGAAATCGCCGATCACTTGTACGAGCTCGGCCACCGCCGGATCGCGTTTTTGGGCGGTCCGAAGGAATCGCTCGATAGCCAACAGCGCTTCGAAGGCCTGGAAAATGGCTTGAAAGCTCGCAAGGTGAAGCTCGCCGCGAGCAACGTCATGTTCGCGCCGCGCTACCATCCCGAAGAAGGCAAAGCCTACGCCGAAAAGTGGCTGAAGATGGCGCGCAGCCGCGCGCCGACCGCGGTCGTGCTCGCGAACGATACGATGGCGCTCGGCTTCATGCGCACGTTGCACGCGCAGGGCGTCGGCATTCCGCGGGACGTATCGGTCGTCGGCTTCGACGACATTCCGGCGGCGACTCTGTTCTGGCCGGGGCTCACCACCGTGCGCCAGCAAATGCGCGCGATGGGCGCTGCGGCGTGCCGCACGCTGCTCACCGCGCTGCTCGAAGAGCAACCGGAGCGCTCTTCGCTCGAATTCCCGATGGATCTGATCGTGCGTCAGAGCACGGGTCCCGCGCCGACTCGCTCTGCGCCGTGAGTTCGGCGTGAGCGCGGCGTTTTCGGGCCCGACGCTCGAGCTACCGGGAGAGCTCAAGCGCGGGCTTCAAGCCGGCCACCCTTGGGTCTACCGCGATCACGTTCCGCCCGGTTTTCGCGCTGTTTCCGGCACTTGGGTGCAGGTGCGCGCGGGCAATTATTCGGCCTTCGCCTTGTGGGACGAGAGCTCGCGCATCGCACTCCGCTTGTTCTCCGAGCGGCAAGTGCCGGACGCGGACTGGGTGCGTGAGCGCGTCGCGCAGGCGCTCGCTTTGCGCAAGAGCGTGCTCGGCGAAGACACCTCCGCGTATCGTTTACTCTACGGCGAAGGCGACGGCATTCCCGGGCTCACCCTCGACGTGTACGGCGCGTTCGCGGTGATCGTCACCTACGCGGATTCGCTCGAAACCGTTATCCCGTGGGTCGTGAGTGCGCTCGTAGAACTAGTGAAACCACATGGCGTGCTGAGACGAGCGCGCGTCCGCGACGGCGATGCGCCGCGGCTCGAGACGCTGCACGGTCGTACGCCGCCGCGCGACTTGATCATCTCCGAGCACGGCCTCAGCATGCAGGTCGATCTATTTTCCGGCCAAAAAACCGGGCTATTTCTCGATCATCGCGAGAATCGCCGTTTCCTTGCTGGGCTCTGCGCGGGAAAACGCGTGCTGAATTTATTTTCGTACACCGGCGCATTTTCGCTCTACGCGGCGCGCGCAGGCGCGACGAAAGTGACGAGCGTCGATCTTTCGCAGCCGGCAGCGCATGCGGCGCGCGCGAATTTCGAATTGAACGGCCTCGATCCGGACGAGCACGAATTCCTGGCCGAAGACGTGTTCGAATTCCTCGAGCACGCGCGCCGCAAAAACCAAAGCTTCGAGCTCGTGATCTGCGATCCGCCGAGCTTCGCCAATTCGCGCGAGCAACTCAAAAACGCGCTCCGCGCTTACGTGCGCGTGAACAGCGCGGGTTTGCGCGTGCTCGAGCCGGGCGGCATCTACGCCGCCGCGAGCTGCACCGCGCAGGTCAGCCCCGACGCATTCCGCGGAATTTTGGCCGAATCCGCCGTCAACGCCAAACGCCGCTTACAAATCTTCCACGACGCCGCGCACGCCCCCGACCACCCCATCTTCGCGGGCCACCCCGAGGGCAGATATCTGAAATTCGTCGCAGCGCGCGCTTTGACGATTCCGTGATTTCACCGCCAAGTCGCCAAAGGATGCCGAGATCGCCACTCTGATTTTTGGGTTTAGCCCTGCGCGTCGGGCCAATTCAATTTGACGGCGCGCGCCGTCTCAGTGCGTGGCTTCGTCGCTCAAGGCTAAACCCAAAAAAACTCGGCGACCTTCGCAACCTCGGCGCCTTGGCGGTGAAATCAGGGGAAGCCGTTACTACGCCCAAGCGCGACGCGTGTCGTTGAAGGATGAAACGAGGTCGAGCGCGCCGCTTTGTTTGGCGACGATGATGGCTTGTTCGATGTAGCCGATGGCTTCGGTCGAGCGTTGACGGCCGTGCGCGACGTGGGCGAGCGCGGAGAGCACGCGCGCGCGATCGGTGCCACTTGGGCCCGCTACGTCGAGCGCTTCGCGGAGCACGCCTTCGGCGTCCGCGAAATTGCCCGCGCGAGTCAGTGAAGCGCCGAGTTTGCGCCCGAAAATCAAGACCGCGCGCAGCGGATCGTCGAGCTCGCCGCGCGAGATTTCTTGGCGCGCGATTTCGAGCCCGCGGCGCAGCGCGAGCACTTCGGTTGCGGCATCCCCACGCGCCGTCGCGCGATCGGCGACTTGTTCGAGCAAGAGCAGCGCTTGGAACGAATCTCCGGCGTAGTAAGCGTGCTGCGCGCGAGCTTCGATCGGCGCGCTGATGCGTTCACATGCGCGGAGCGCTTTCGCGTGGAGATCCTTGCGCGCGGTGGCCGGAATGCCGCTCAGCACGATTTCGCGCAAGAGCGGGTGCGAGGTGGAGACGCGCCCGGCGTCGACTTCGACCATGCCGGCGCGCTGCAGATCGTTCAGCATGCCGTCGAGGTTGTCCGTCTTCGGGAGCAGCTCGAGCACGGTGTCGGGCCGCATTTCGTCGCCGATCACCGAGAGCGCCTGCAACGTACGGCGCGCGTTCGGCTCGAGCGTATCGACGCGGAGCGCGATCAAATCCGCGAGCCGGCTCGGCGGATCGCTCCCGCCGTCTTGCGAGTAACGCAAGACTTGCTCGATGTACATCGGGAGCACGCCCTTCGAATCTTCGTTGAGCGAGCGCGGACCGCTCTTCGCGGGCCGGAGCAAGCGCGAGACCGCGGGTGGCGGCAATCCGCCGAGCACGCGCGCTGCGGCTTCGGCGCCCCAGCCCGCGTCGAAGCCCGGCACGTGCGTCGCGATCACGAGCGCCGAGCAAGCGGGCGGCTCACCGACGACATCCGCGAACGCGTTTCGACTCGGTCCGTCGATCCGATAAATGTCGTCGATCGCCAGGATCACGCGCTGCTTGCCGGCGCGTTTGGCCGCGACGAGCAGCGCCCAGCGCAGTGCTTCGCCGAGCGCGTGCCGGCGTTCGGCGGGCGAACGCCCGTCACTGCGCGGCGGCGCGCCGGAAAAAATCTCGTCCAGGCCAGTGCCCGCTTCGGGTGCAGCGCCTTCGAAGCGTCGATCGTCGATTTGATCGGGGCCGAGCTGCGCGAGTTTGCGGATCGCTTCGCGGAGCGCGTAATAGGCGACCTCGGCGTAGAACGGATCTGGCCCGGTGAGCACGGTGAGATCGCCTTCCGCACGCGCGCGGCCGAGCAGCTCGCGCAAGAGCCGCGTCTTGCCGGCGCCCGGTTCACCCACCAAACGCGCACCGACGACGCTCCCTTGCACGCGCTGCCGGCGATCTTCGAGCCAATTCAAATCTTCTTCGCGCGCCACGAGCGGCAGTGGCAGCTGCGGCAAAGTCGGATTTTCGGGGATGCCGCTGCGAATCGGCAGCCGCGCGCCGCACTCGAGGCAGAACTTCGCCATCGGCACGACCGACTGACACGAACCGCAAGTGATGCTGCCGAACAGCGAATTCGGTGGCAGCGAGCTGCGCTGGTCCGGGCGCACGCTTTCCGCTTGAATCAGCGCCGCGCGCAGCGCATCGGCGAACTCGCCTGCGTCTTGGTAACGCTTCTTCGCGTCCTTCGCGAGCGCCTTGAGCACGACGTCCACGAGCGGTTCGGGGATGTTGCGTTCGGGCGCAACTTGCCGCGGATCGGGCACTGGGATCGTGAGGTGCATCATCACGACTTGAGTCGGGCTGTCTGCCTCGAACGGCAGGCGACCCGTGAGCAGCTGGAACAGCACCACGCCCATCGAATAGAGATCGCTGCGGCCGTCGATTGGATCGCCGCGGCCTTGCTCGGGCGCCATGTAGTCCGGCGTGCCGCAGACGATGCCCGGGCTCGTGACGCTCGGGTTCTGCGCGTCCGCGCGCAATTTGGCGAGACCGAAATCGACGACTTTGACGAAGTCGCCGCCGCGCCGGAGCGGCTCGAGGATGATGTTCTCAGGCTTCAAATCGCGGTGCACGATGCCGAGCTCGTGCGCTTCGCTGAGCGCAGCGAGCGCCTGGCGCAAGACGTCCACGATGCGCGAAAAGGGCAGCGGCCCTTCTTCGTAGGCCACGCGCGCGAGATCCTTCCCGCGTAGAAACTCCATCACCAAATACGGTTGCCCGTCTTCGGTGCGGCCGAAGTCGAACACGGCGATCGAGTTCGGGTGATTGAGCTGACTCGCGGCGCGTGCTTCGGTCATGAAGCGCAGCGCGGAATTTTCGTCCGACAGCAGGTGCGGGTGAATGATCTTTACCGCGACCGTGCGCCCGAGCGCGGCTTGCTCGGCGCGGTACACGCGGCCCATGCCACCGACGCTGATCAAATCGAGGATGTAGTAACCGCCGGGCAGCGACTTACCGACGAACTTGTCGTCCGTCGCCGAGCCCATCGTGCCGACAGGAAAGCCACACGCGGGGCAGTACTGATGCTCGGCGTTGCAGGTTGAGCCACAGTGCGGGCAGGTTCGACTAGGCACTTGAGCGGGCGACCCATCGCGCCGAGCAGGCGCGGGCGCCCGAACTCGGCAGAGACCATTGGGGAACGGCCCCATTCTATGCAGCCTTTTGCCGTCGAACCAGCAAATGTCCTTGTCCAAATTGGGGCAGCCGCGTTTTTGCGCGCGAGGCCGAGCGGCCTGGTCTTTGGACGGCTCTGAATTGCCGGGTCGAGGTCGTCGACTCGGCGCCGAAAGCGCGCCACGCGGTTGCAGCGCGCCAGGGTACGAGAACTCCCGACACGGCGGGCGGGCGCCCCGGGAGCGGTTCTGTACCGCGTTCGCCGAGAAAGTCCCCGACTTCGCGCCCTTGCGCTAACCTTGTTGGAAGCATGGTCCCCGCACGCGTTCGACTGGGCGAGCTCCTAGTCGAAGCCCAGATTATCAGCCGCGCCCAGCTCGAGGAGGTATTGGCCTCGCAAAAGCGCGATGGGCGTCGCATCGGCACGCTGCTGATCGAGGTCGGGCTGGTTACCGAGACACAAGTTACGCAAATCCTGAGTCAGCAGCTCAGCGTGCCGTGGGTTTCGCTCTATCACATCGATTTTTCGCGGCAGCTATTGAACCTGGTCTCGCACCAACTCGCCGAGCGCTACTGCTTGGTGCCGATTTTCGTGCGCCGCGTGCGCGGTCTCGGCGAAACCTTGTACGTCGCGATGGATGACCCGAGCGACGAAGTCGCGCAGCGCGAAGTGTCGCAATGGGCGGGCTTGCCGGTGCGCGCGATGATCGCGCCGCCCACCGATATTCGCTCGGCGATCCGCGTTTATTACGGCGTGGGCAAGGACACCGCGTCGCTCTCCGAAGCCGTCGCCGAGGTCGACGCCGAGACGGCCGCCGGCGTGCGCTCGCAAGAGCGCGCGAAGAGCAGCATGCCGCCGAAGCTTTCGGACGCGGTGCCGCCATCGAGCGAGAGCACACCGATTCCCGGAAGCATGCACGTCTTGTCTCCGCGCGAGGCTCCGCCGGTGACGGTCGCATCCGTGAAGCCCGTGCCACTCCAAGCGGCACGCGCGTCAGCGGCGCCCGCGCCCGCAGCCGAAGCGAGCGCCGAGCTCGCGTTGGTTGCGCAAAATGGCTCGAGCGCGCCGGTTTCGGCGTCGTCACCGATCGCGTTGAGCTCGCGCATGGCCGCAAGTCCCGAGGTCGCGACGGCAAGTGCCAGCATCGGCGGCGCGCACATTTCGGAGGCGCCCGACTCGGGCCCCACGATCGAGGCGCGCGAAATCTCGATGCCGATGCCGCGCAAGGGTGGCGGAAAAATGATCACGCTCACCCTGCTCGACGGTTCGAAGGTGAACTTGCCGGCGCGCGAGGCCGCGCGGCGCCGTGCCGGCGGGAAACGGCGCTCGCTCCCGCCGACCAACGCCGAAGGTGGCGAGCTCACCGCGCGCGATCTGATCGCCGCTCTGCGCGCCGTGTCGCACGGCGCGGATGCGACCGAAATTTTGGGTGACAACGTGCATTGGGAGGCGCTCTTCGCCGCGCTGCTCTCGCTGCTCTTGAAGAAGCACCTGATCGCGGACTGGGAATTCGTCGAGGAATACAAAAAAATCTGAGCTCGCAGCGAAGGCTCACGACTTGAGTGCGCTGCGCTGTGCGCTGACCCAAGGCGAAAGCGCCTGCTGCAGCGGCTCGCACGAGGTCGATTTTTCCGCCTCGATTTGGGCGGCGACGGCGCTCGCGGCGGCGAGCAACACGCGGGACTCCGCGTCCGCGTTCGGCTCGGCCAACAGCGCGTCGAGCTTTCTGCCAACGAAGTCGATGTCGTAATCGCCGCGCGCGAAATCCGGATCGGCGATCACGCGCGCCAAGAAAGCCAGATTCGTGCGAATGCCGCCGATCGCGTAATCCTGGAGCGCGCGGCGCATGCGGGCGAGCGCGTGCTCGCGATTTTCGGCCCAAACCGAGAGCTTGGCCAAGAGCGGATCGTAGCTCGCGCTGACCTCGGCGCCCTCGTACACGCCCGAGTCATCGCGCACGAACGGCCCGCTCGCAGGGCGGAGCAGGGTGATCTTGCCCGGGCTCGGCAAAAATCCGCTCGCCGGATCTTCGGCGTAGATGCGCACCTCGATCGCCGCGCCGCGCCGCACGGGTTGGTCGAGCTCGAGCTTGTCTCCGCGCGCGACCGAGATCATCGCGCGCACCAAATCCAAGCCCGTGACGAGCTCGGTGATCGGGTGTTCGACTTGGAGCCGAGTGTTCATCTCCAAAAAGTAAAATGAGCCGTCGGGCGCGAGCAGGAATTCAAAGGTGCCCGCGGAAAAATAGCCGATCGAAGCCGCGCCGCGGATCGCGACTTCGCCCATCTTCGCGAGCGTCTGCGGGGTGAGCACGGGACACGGCGTCTCTTCGACGATTTTCTGGTGCCGACGCTGAATCGAGCAATCGCGCTCGAATAAATGCACGATCTTCCCGTGCTGATCGCCGAGCACCTGAAGCTCGACATGGCGCGCGTCGGTGATGGCTTTTTCGAGATAGACCGCGTCGCTGCCGAAGGCATTTTGGGCTTCGCTGCGCGTGCGCTCGAGCGCGGATTCGAGCTCGGCCTCCGTCTCGACCAAGCGCATGCCCTTGCCGCCGCCGCCATCGGTCGCCTTGATCAACACCGGGTAACCGACGCGCGCGGCCGTGGCTTTGGCTTCGTCCAGGCTGCGAGCGTCACCCCCAGGAGTGATAGGTACGCCCGCGGCGGCCATCGCGGCGCGCGCGCGTTGTTTCGAGCCCATCGCCGCGATCGCCGCCGCCGGCGGCCCGATGAACGTCAGGCCCGCCGTCGCGCAGGCCGCGGCGAACTCGGCGTTTTCCGATAAAAAGCCGTAGCCTGGATGGATCGCGTCGACGCCCGCGCTCCGCGCGAGCGAAATCAGCTCTTCCGCGTTCAAGTAACCGCGCGCTGATTCGAGCTCGAGCGCGCGATCGGCGCTGCGCACGTGCAACGCGAGCCGATCCTCCGCGGTGTGAACGGCCACGGCTTCGAGCCCGAGCTCGCGCAGCGTGCGCGCGATCCGCACCGCGATTTCACCGCGATTGGCGATCAAGACACGCTTCATCAGTGAAGCTCGGAGTCCGCTCGATCGACGTCGAAAGGTAGCTCGCCAACTTTGCCATGCGCTTGCAAGCACTGCTTGGGTGTCACGCCGAGGATGCGTTTGAAATGTCGATTCATGTGGCTCTGGTCGGCGAAGCCACACGCGGCCGCGGCCTCGGCCGGCGCCGTGCCGGCGAGCAACAAGTGCGCGACTCGCCGCACTCGCACGCACATCTGATAAGCGTGCGGCGTGAGCCCGTAACGGCGCTTGAAAGCGCGCAGCGCGTGAAATTTACTGAGCCCGGCGGCGGCAGCGAGCGTGTCGAGATCGACCTGAAAGCCCTCGTGCTCCAGGCACTCACGCATGCGAGCCGCAGCGCGCGACGCGCCGGCGCCATGCGCCGTCGAGCTCGTGAGCGTGCCGCCCATCATCTCGCTCACGAGCGTGCGCGAAAGCTCGACCGCGGCCGATTGGGGAGCGAGCGCAGATGCATGGGGCGTCAGCGTTGTTAGCAATCCGCGCAGCTTCGACGCCAGGGATTTCGAGATCGAATGCGCTCCGTCGCGCAGCTCCGTGCGAGCCGACCGGAGCTGATGGGTCATTGCATACTCCTCGAGCAAGGAGCACGTGAGTTCAATCACGTGAAACGATCCCGCGTGGCCTCGGTGCGGCGTCGCGAGGAGCGCCTCGCCCGGTCGAGTACAGATCATTTGCTCGGGGCCTACGTCGAGCGTGGTTCCGCGATAGATCGCGCCGCCCCGCCAGGTGTTGAGCAAGCCCAGCGCGAACGTCTCGCTCACGCAGCGCCACTCGCGCGGCGAGTCGTATACGTCGAGCACTTCGATGCCAGGGAGCGCCGCCACGCGCCGGTATCCGACGAACTCTTGCGCTGCTTCAGACGGTGCCACCATCGATGCAACGGCATCGTCGCATTGCTCCGCGCCTGCGTAAATGCGGGCGGCATGGCACCCGGCCGGGCGCGGCGTCCCAGCCGGGCTTTGCCACTCGTTTTATTGCGCGAGGCAGGCGCCCAGGCCGCCGAGCTGGAGATCCACACAGCTCTGCCCAGCGGGGCACGAGCTCGGGTTCGTCGTGTCGCACAATTGGAAGCATGCGGTCGCGTTCGGATTGGTCTGGTCGGTGCTGGCGCACAACGCGCCCGCGACGCAATCGTTGATCGCCATGCAGCTCATGCCACCGATTGGAATCGTGCCGCTCGGTGCACACTGACCAGTGAGGCCCGAGTTGCCATCGAAGTAACAACCCTGACCCATGGGGCAACCGCTTTGCGGTACGAGCGTGCACGCACCGGTGCCCGTGCCGCCGCTGCCGCCAGTGCCCATCATGCCGGTTTCGGTCACTTCAATGCTCACGTCGAGCGTGCCGGTGCCGATCGTGACGAGCATGCCGCTGGTCGAGAACTGGTACGCGACGTTTGTCGTGCCACCGCCGAGGATCTGAAACGGCCGAGGATTCGCCGAAGTCAGCGTCGCGTCCACGACATCGAAGTTGCCCGCGTCGAGCCGCTCGAGTGACCAGCCGGGCTCGAGGTTGATCGTGTAATCGCCAGTCGACAAAGTGGCCGTGAGCGTCGTCAGCGTGAGATCGGTTTCAGAATCGAGCGTGATGTTTTGCGGCCCAGTGACGTCGAAGCGCGCATTGCGCAGGCGATACGTGTTGCCGTTCGTTTGACCGGTGAGCTGCATGCTCACCGTGCCGGTGACATGCTCACTTCCGCCATCGGAGCTCGAGCTGCAAGCCGTGATCAGGCTCGTGCTCGCGAGCGCAAGCGCCGCGAGCAGCGCACTCATCCCCACACCCTTGAACAAACACTTCATGCGATCCTCCTGGGTTGGGTGTTCTCCCTTCGAACACCGCGATGCGGGCTCAATAGACGTGCTCGCGCGCCGGCGCAATCACGCAACCGCGTTGGAACATTCCTGAGCAGCGCCGCAAAATCGCCCCGCTCGCGGATGCGAAGCTCTATCGGCGCACGGGCCGTCGCACGAGAGGACACACAATTTTACGAATGCCTCACTTGCGCCTTGGCTATTCCACGCTGATTTGCCTGCTTTTCTCGGGCGGCTGCGGCCAAAGCGTTGGCCACGCGCCCGCGGCCACGAACGGCGGTTCAACATCGACGAGCGGTGCATCGAGCGACCGTGCCGGCTCCAGCGCGATTGGGCCGAACGGCGGTTCTGGTAGCGGCGCAAGCAGCGGCTTCCCGACCGATCCGAACACGATGCCGACGATCGCGGTCGATCCGAGTGACGTGATTTCCGATGCGCCACTCTCGACCGCTGAACCCTCGTTCCCGAGCGTGACACACCCGCTCGCACCGCACGCGGTCTTCGGCGGTCACGCGTCGCCGCTGCCCACGAATGCATTTTGGGAAAACATGGTGCTGAGCGCTGGCGATCTGCTCACCAACGCATTTCCGTATCACGTCTACGCGAAATCGGACGGACTCGAATTGTCGCGCCCCGACATGCTCACTGTCGCCGATCGCTATTGCTACGAAGCGGCGGACAGCGAAATCGTACTCGGCGCGAGCGAAGCATTTTCCGGGCACGTCGCCCAAAGTTGGGATCCACTTTCGGTCACGCTGCGCTACACCGCAGCGGGCGGCGCGATGACCGCGCCGGTCGTCTACGGCATGGCCTACGCGACCGGCATCTACGCCGGTTTGACA
>DATATR010000427.1:0-14735 GCA_036268695.1 Polyangiaceae bacterium
ATGGACGGCGTGGACGCCTTTCGCGAAATTCGCGCGCTCAATGCGCAAGTTCCGGTGCTGCTCATGAGCGGCTACAACGAGCAAGACGCCGTGACGCGCTTCGCCGGCCGCGGGCTCGCGGGCTTCGTGCAAAAGCCGTTCACCGTCGAGATGCTGCGCGAACGATTGCTCGGCGTCCTGGCTCGCTGAATTCGAAAACCACTCGAAGCGCGCGATCTTGCGCTTCAAGAGCGCGTTTCCTGACGCGCGCTCAGGGGCGTGTCAGGGCTTCGAGCGCGCGGATTTTCTTTGCCCAGTAAGCCTTCATCTGCTCGGCGGCGTCCGACGTCTCGATCCGATTGTGCTGCACGGTCACCTGCGATTTGCCCGCGCCTTTGTCGAGGAAATCGACGTCGATGCGGCTCACGCCGCGACCCCAGCGCGCGCGAATCGATTTCGACGCGGTGGCTTTGTGAATCGAGAAGCGGTCGTCCGCGAGCCATTTGTTGCGCTCGGCGGGCTCGGCCCAAAATCGAAACAGCTTCGCGATCGGCAGCTCGAGGATCTTCGAGACGCCGACTTGAAACCCTTCTTCGGCCTCGTGCTTCTCGCGCTTGCCGCGCGCTTGCTCGTAAGCGACGGTCACCATCTGTTGCCACCACGGCCCGACGCCATGGCGTTGCGCGAGCACCGCGACGATGCCCTTGTGATCGAGCTCGGCCGCGCCGGCCGCGTCCAAGAGGGCAAACCATTCGGCCCAAGATTTACCGGTGCGCCGCGCGACCGCGTCGCTCGTGACGCCCACCGCTTGCTCGATCGGTCGAATCTTCGCCGGCGTATCGACGAGTACGGGCTTGCTCGGCCCCGCGCCCTTGGTTTTGGCTTTGGCCGGAGACGGCGCTTCCGGGCTCGCGCCGAGCGCTGCTTTCGCCGGCGCCTTCACGGTCAGCGCGGCAAGCTTCGGTTTCGCGGCTTTCTCGGCTCGCGCGCCGTCCACCCGCAGCTTGCCATTGCTCGGGGCGCTTGCCGTTGCGCGTGCCGGTCGCGGTAACGCTTCGAGCTTGGACGGCGTTTTGTTGGTATCGGCGGCTTTGACCGGGGCGTTCTTGCTCGGGCCGTTCGTGCGCGGCGGCTTTGCGGCTGCGCGCTTCGGAATCAACGGCTTCGGCTTCACTCTGGTCATCTCGCGCGGTTTTTCGGAGTCACGCGCTCCGAGCCGCGAGTCTACAGTTTTCGGGGCGCCCGTGTCAGCACGCTTCGCGCTCGCTCGGTGAATTCCCCGGCAAAATCCTAGGCTTCGCTCGGTCACGAGCGGAGATCTCCGCGGATTTCGCGGCCAAAGCGAGCTTTGGCCCATGTATGAACGCATTCCGAGTCGAGATTCGCGCATGCTCAAAGGCATCAGTCTACTGCTTTCGCCCGATTTCCTGGCTTTGCTCGCGCGCATGGGTCACGGCGACGAAGTCGTGCTCACCGACGCGCACTTCCCTGGCGAAGCGCTCGCCCAGCGCCGACGGCATTCGCATCGCGCCGCTCTTGGATGCGATCCTGCCCGCTCTTCGAGCTCGACCAGTACGCCGATCCACTGTTGATGATGGCGCCCGTTTCGGGCGACACGCTCGACCCCGAAGTCGAACGCGCCTACCTCGCCCCAATCCGCAAACACGCGCCCACCGCGCCCGCCCCGATTCGCATCGCGCGCTTCGCCTTTTACCAGCGAGCAAAGCAAGCGTTCGCCGTCGTGATCACCGGCGAGCTCGCAAAATACGGCAATATCATCCCGAAAAAAGGCGTAATCGTTTAGAGATTTCAGCGCCAAGGCGGCGAGATCTCGCCAAGGTCGCCCGAAGATTTTTGGGGTTTGCCTGGCGCGACATTCGTCGTCCGATCAAGCGACGCGATTCGTCGCGAACGTTTTGCGCGCAGCCACGAGGAGCGCGCCGCAGCACGACGCCCTCCGGCTACCAACCCAAAATCTTCGGGCGACTTCGGCGCTCCTTCGCGTCTTGGGCGGTGAACTCTCGGCTCGTAACTCGCCTCAAATCGTGTCCCAGCTGAACTTTTCGACTTCGAACGCTTGGTCGGCGAGCGCTTTGATCGACTCGTCGACGTTGTTGTCGATTTCGTCCATGTTGGCGCGGATGCGGCGATCGGCTTGGCGCGCGAAGACGGTCAAGATATCGAGCTCTTTTTTGGCCTTGTCGTTGCCGTTCGCGCGCAAGCTCGCGTCCGCGCGGCTGATGATCGACGCGAGCACGAACAGATCGATCATCATGTCCGCGAGCCGCCGCGTGGCGAATTGCTTGTCGATGATCGAGCGGCCGTGCTTGCGCAAGATGCGATCGGTCGCGGTGGCGAGATCGCGCGTGCGCTCTTCGAAGATCGTCGCCGGCAGTTTCAGCGCGGGGTCGAGCTTGGTGAAGCTCGTGCCTTGGCGATTGTAGCCCGTCGCCAGCGAAACGCGCCTGAGCGCGTATTCCGAGACCACACCGAAGCCCTTGATCGGATCGTTGAACGCGCCTTCGAGCGATTTGGCGATATCTCGCAAATTCTGGCCCGCGTCGTTCATCGCGTTGAGCGCGATGAAGAGCCGTAAAATGTCGTTCGTGCCTTCGAAGATGCGGTTGATGCGGCTGTCCCGCACGACGCGCTCGTACGGGTATTCGCACATGTAGCCGTTGCCGCCGGCGATTTGCAGGGCTTCGTCCGCGGTGCGGCCGAGCGCTTCGGCGGCGAAGACTTTGCTGATCGCGGCTTCGACCGCGTAGTCCTGATAGCCGCCGTCAGTCAGGCCCGCGACCATGCTCACGACCGCTTCGGTCGCATAGCAATCGACCACCATTTGCCCGACTTTCTGCTTGATCAGACCGAACTCCGAGATCGATTTGCCGAACTGGACGCGCTCTTTGGCTTGCTTGGCCGAAAGCTGAATCAGCTTTTTCATCCCGCCGACGCTGCCGCCGCCGAGGCCGGTGCGACCCGAGTTCAAAATCGTCATCGCGATTTTGAAACCCTTGCCGGCTTCACCCAACAAATTCTCTTTCGGCACGCGCACGTTTTCGAAGTGCACCGTCGTGGTCGAGCTCGCGCGGATGCCCATTTTGTCTTCGTGCGGGCCGGAGCTGACGCCGGCCATGTCGCGCGTGACGATGAACGCGCTCATCTTGCCGCGCTCGTTCACCTCGCCGGTCTTGGCAAAAACCGTGAAAAAATCGGCGATGCCGCCGTTCGTGATCCACAGCTTATTGCCGTTCAAAATCCAATCTTCGCCGTCTTTCACCGCGGTCGTCTTGATCGACGCCGCGTCCGAGCCGGAGCCGGGCTCGGTCAAGCAGAATGCGGCGATGATTTCGCCGGTGGCGAGCTTCGGCATGTAACGCGCCTTTTGCTCTTCGGTGCCGAACAAGAGCAGTCCGCGCATGCCGATCGAGCTGTGCGCGCCGACCGTCACCGCGACCGATGCGTCGTAATTGGCGACTTCTTGCAATGCGCGCGAATACGCGCCGCTGCCGAAGCCCATGCCGCCGTGCTCTTCGGGGATCACGAAGCTGAACAAGCCGAATGCCTTCAATTCGTCGATGAACTCGGGCGGAAATTCGCCTTCGCGATCCCAGTGCCGAAAATCTTTTTCGTGCGGCTTGAGCAATTGCTCGAGCGAGCTCACGACGCCGCGGAGCGTCTCTTTCTCCGCGTCCGAAATGGTCGGGAACGGCAGAATCACGTCCTCTTCGATTTGACCCATGCACAAAGAGCGCATGAAGCTGACCGTTTTCTTGTCGACCACGAGAACCTCCTAGATACGGCACAATATGCGGTTACCCGCGCGGAGTCGCAAGATTGCCGTTCCGGCCGCGTGGTCGTTCAGCGTGTATGATTGGATCTGGAGCGAGCGATGCTGCAAGAAAAACTCACGCCGCCCGAAACCAAGCCGCACCTGTCGGTGGCTCGACTCCGGCGCTTTTGGTACGTCGCGTGTCAAAGCGACGAGCTTGGCTCGAAGCCGATCGCGCGCACGGTCGTGGGCGTTCCACTCGTCTTGTTTCGCGACGAAAGTGGCGCGCCTGCCGCGCTGCTCGATCGCTGTCCGCATCGCAACGTGCCGCTCTCGCTTGGACGCGTCGTCGCGGGCGGCAAGCTCGAATGCGCCTATCACGGCTGGCAATTCGAGCGCTCCGGCCGCTGTAGCGCCGTGCCCGGCTTACTCGCGGCGGACGGCCGCGAACGTCGCGCGCCCGCCGCTGCCGTGCGCGAACGCGCGGGCTTCATTTGGGTTTATCCCGAGCTCGATGAAACGCCGAGCGCGGAACCGTTCGCGCCGTTCGAGGCCGGCCGCGACTACGCGCGCGTCGTGCGCGAGGTTCAGACCGACGCGACGCTCCACGCCACGATCGAAAACGCGCTCGACGTGCCGCACACCGCGTGTTTGCATCGCGGCCTGTTCCGCGGCGGCAAACGCAGCGAAATCAGCGTCACCGTGCGCCGCGCGGGCGATCGCGTCGAAGCGCAATATGACGGCGAACCGCGGCCGAGCGGCGTCGCCGGCCGCGTGCTCTCGCCCGGCGGCGGCACGGTCGAACATTGGGATCGCTTCATCTTGCCTTCGATCGCCCAAGTCGAATATCGCCTCGGCGCGGACGTGCATTTTCTGATCACGTCACTCTGCACGCCGGTGACTGATTTTCACACGCGCCTATTCGCGCTCGCGCAATTCAAAACGCGCTTCCCCGCGCGCGCCGTGCAGCGCATCCTCGAACCGTTCGCGCTGCGCATCTTCGGCCAAGACGCGCAGATCTTGCGCGCGCAAACCGAAAACATCCGCCGCTTCGGCGGCGAGCAATACATGTCGACCGAGCTCGATTTCCTCGGCGCGCACATCTGGCGTTTGCTGCGGCAGGCCGAGCAAGGCGAAGCGCCCGCTGAAACGTCGGTGGAACGCGCGATCAAATTCCTAGCCTGAGCGGGAGATTTCAGCGCCAAAGCGCCGAGTCGCGCCGAGGTCGCCAGCTGATTTTTGGGGTTCAGCGCGGTTCGCCGCGGCGTGCACTGGTAGCTCGCAACGCGACGATTTTCGGGCTACCGGCGCGCTCGTTCGGCGTCCGCGCTGAACCCAAAAAAATCGGCGTCCTTGGCGGCTCTTCGCGCCTTGGCGGTGAAATCACGGGAGCCGTATCACTCCCATGTGTTATTGCGGGCCGGCGCCGGCTTCAATCGCGGCTTGTAGATTCGTGGTCGCGTCGAGCGTGTAGCTGTACGGCGGTTTGAATGCGCTGCCGGAACCGGTTTCGGTGCCGGAGCTGCCCGGGAAGGTGTTGCCGTTCGAGACCAAGCCGACCGAGTTCGAATCGATTTGGAAGGGCGCTTTTACGCCGTTATAAACCGTATTTTCGACGAGCAGCGCCGCGCCTTGGCCTGCGTTGCTGCAGTAGCTGTCACCCTTGGCAGTGAAGAGGTCGTTGAACAGGTGGATTTTGCCGGCGCGTGTGCGCGGCATGCGTTGATTCACGTTGTCGGCCCACCAATCGTGATGCCAAGTGATGTTCAAGTGGCCGGTGTCGCCCGCGACGTTGTCGGCCGCGCCGACTAGATTCGAGAAGCGGTGGCCTTCGGCGCCGGTCGAGTCGTTGCCGGTCGGATCGGTGCGCGACGTGTAGTGGAACTTGGTCCAAGACACGGTGACGAAATCGGAGCCTTGCGTGGTGTCGAGATTGCCGTCCGTGCCATCGGAGATGTCGCAGTGATCGACGACGATGTGGTGCGACGCGCCGTCGATCGTGACCGCGTCGTTGCCCGAGGAGCAGCCGACGGACGAGTCGTAGTCGGGGTCGAGCGAGCAGTCGCCCACGCCGTAGCCGACGATCTTGAGGTTTCGCACGATCACGTTCGCCGAACCGCTCATGCCCAAGTGGCCGTGAATTTCCGCGCCGCACAGGCCGACGATGGTTTTGTTCGAACCGACTTTGATTTTGCCGGCCGCGAGTTTGCCGGTGACGTAAATGACTTTGGCGTCCGTGCCCGTCACTGCGCTGGTGAGCGCGGCGAGCGTGGTGACGGTTTGCGGCGTCGCGTTGCCGCCGCCGGTCGTCGTGGTCACGCCCATGCCGGATTGCGATGCCCAGCCGACGAGTGGGCTCGCGGGCGGCGGTGTGCTGCAGCCGCCCGAGCCCGCGCTGCCGCTCGCTCCGGCACTGCCGCTCGCTCCACCTTTGCCGGCGGAACCTCCGGCGCTCGTCGAACCGCTCGAGCCGGTGCTGCCGCCCATGCTCGTCGCGCCGCTCGCTCCGGTGGAACCAGCCTGGCTCGTCGAACCGCTCACGCCGACCACGCCGCTGCCGCCCGATGTGGCTGAGCTTCCCGCGCTCGCGCTGGTGCCGCCAGCGCCCATGCCCGTGCCGGCGCTGCCATTATTCGAGCCCGCTTCGCCCACGCTTGCGCCGTTGTCGTCACCGGATTGCGAACCACAAGCTGGCGCGAAGTTGAGCAAGCAGGCGCCGCCGAGGATCACGAGCACGTGCTTCCTCGACGTAAAGAGCGATAATGATCGATAACTCATTGGAGTGATTTCCTTCGTGGTCGACGAACGGATCAGGGGCTCGCTGGCGAAAAGTAAGTCACCTATCTCGCGCCTCGGCTGTCGTGTTTTTGGCGTTTTTTGTGCGGTTAGTTTCGCGACGGAAAAATCCCATCGCACGACCTGAACTCGGTTCCGGATCGCGGCATTCGTCGGCGCTCGCGCCACAATTTTTCGCTGCGCGCGACTACAGAAGAATCACGCTGATGCTGTGCAGCGAGCGCGTCTCGACACTCAAATCGCAGGCGCAGTTTTGTCGAGCAGCTGCGAGCGGCATTCGAGGATCGCGCCGTCGACGGTCATCGCGATCACGGTGCCGATCTCGGCCATGATGCCGACGAACGGCGGCTGCCACGCGTTGTGCTGCCACACCGTGCTCCATTCACCGGTCGTGCGCCGCGACCACACTCGGCCCGGCCCTGCTGCCCAATGACGGCCGAGCGGATCGATCGCGACGCAGTTCAAATCAGGCTGATTCGGCGAGTGCGGGCCGAGCGCGCCATCTTCGAACTCGACGCACGCGCCGCCGACACCGACAGCGACCGCCGTGTTGCGCTCGGGTCGGCTCGCGGCGGAGAGCAAGGCGCGACCCGCGGGCACTGGCACGCGCTCGATTTGCCAATCGAGCGGACGATAAAAAGCCGCGTACGCTCCGCCGTCCGTGGCGCGGCCGACGATCAGCCAACGCGCGTCGTCGATGCGCACGACGCTGGTGAGCAAGCTTGCTTCCGTCACCGGCAATGGGCGCAGCCAGCGCTTGCCGACCAGCGCGTGGAGCAGCGGCGGCGAATCCGGTTTCATGCCCAAAATCACCGCGACATCTTCGAAATCCGGCGTCAACGCAGTGAACGTCACGCTCGGATCGGGGCCGCGAAAACGCTCGCGCACGCCGTCCCGCGAGTACTCGAACAGGGTCGCGTGAGCGCCGCCGACGATCCAAGTGGACGGGCTCGTTCGCTCGACCAAGCGCAGCGCGCCGGGCGGCGGGAGCCCGGGCTCTTGCAGCACGATCCAGCGCGTGCCGTCCCAGTATTCGAGCGCGCGCGTGGTCGTCGCGAGTGCGTGGCCGGCCGCGTTCCACGCCGCGTGAAGCACGATGCGATCGTCGCCGGGTGGATGGCGCACCATCCAATTGGTTTCGATCACGAGCTCGCGCGAACGCAAGGCATCCATGCTCGTGACCCAGCGCCGGCTCGGTCGCGCATGGCTCGGCTCGAACATCACCCAGGGCAGCAAACTCTCGGCGAAGCGTTGCGCGCTCGGCGGGCGCAGCTTCGCGTCCGCAGAAGTCGCGCGGGCGATCGCCAAATCGATGGCTTGGCAAGCGGCTTCGCGCTCGCGCAGCTCATAAGCCAGGGTCGGGGAGTCGAGCACGCTACGGCGCTCGGGCGCGCGCGCGGCGAGCAGCGCCTGCGCGGCCGAACGCGCCTCGAACAGCGCGTCCCCCGTGAGCACGAAATAGACGATCGCGGCGAAGCTGAAGATGTCCGTCGCCGAGCCGATGCCGGTGTCTTGCGGCACGATTTGCTCGGGCGCGAGGTAACCCGGCGTGCCGATCAGCACGTTGCCGAACGTCGCGGACAGACCCGCGGGCCGCGAAATCCCGAAATCGGCGATCTTGAACAGCTCGGTCTCGCCCGCGCCGCAGCACAACACGTTGCCCGGGCTCAAGTCGCGGTGCACGACGCCCACGGCGTGGATTTCGTCGAGGCCCTTGGCCAAGCTCGAAATCAACCGCGCGGCGCGCTCGGGATCGAAAGCGAAGCCCGTCGCTTTGAGTGAATACTCGACGCGATCGGCCAGCGTCGAGCCCTCGATCCCGCCGTGCACGTACTCGAGCGCGATGTACGGCAATTGCAAAACACGGCCGTGCGAGCGCAGCGGCACCGCGCCCGTATCGAGCAAGCGCACGACGAACGGCGTCGGCGGGATGCGCTCGTTCAAGCGACCGAGTGCGACCGCTTCTTTCTTGATGATCATCAGCGCGCGCTCGTCGGACTCGGCCACGATTTGCGGCAGCACGATTTTGATCACGACTTGGGATTCGCCCGCCGGCGCCGAGCGCCGCGCGAGGTACGCAGCCGCGGTGCCGCCTTCGCCGAGCCGCTGCTCGAGGCGATAGGACACGCCGGGCTGATACGCGCTCTCCAGCACTTGCCCGGCGAACAGATCGCGCGGTTTGTCACTCGCTCGCTCCATCTCGCATCGGCAGCATAGCCCAGCGCTCGCGGAGCCCAAAGCAAGTCTGAAGAATTACTCAACCGCACTCGCGGAATGGGCCTCGAAACCTGAGGGCCCGGCCCCCAATGAATTCAATTCGATCGGACGAGCGTTGCGCTCGTGACGAAAAGCCACCACAGCCAGCGCAACAATGCGAAACCCACCAAGATCGGCAGTGCGATCGCCGCAGCGACCAGCACGAACCCGAGCACCACGACCAAGTAGTCCGTGACGCTGGGGCGACGATTCGGATCTCGTTCGTAGCGCTGAATCAGCTCGAGATTGCGGCGATTCGAGCGCCAAAATAAGTCGAAAGCGTCACCCAAAATGGGGATCGCGCCGAGCACGGTGTCGAGCGAAATGTTGAACACCATGCGCATCAGCACGACCTTCGGTACGCGCATCTGAAAGCCGAGCACGAGCAGCGCGAGCGAGACCAAGCCGGTCGCCGCGTCGCCGATGGTGGGGAACAAGAAGCCGAGCAGCGGATCGAGGCCGACGCCGATGCGCGTGCCCGGGATGAACACCGCGTCGTCCAAAACACGCACCAACGTGCGCGCCCAGGCCGGAATTTCGGCGACGGACCGCGCGGGTTCGCGCTCGCGTTCGAGCTCGTTCTCGCTGCCTCCGCCTCGTTCCGTTCGCATGCCGCAGATCTACGCTTGAACCGCCGCGCGCGCGAGAGAAGGATGCGCGCGGCATGCGAGCCTGCGTTCAACGCGTCAATCACGCCTCGGTCACTGTCGACGACGAAATCGTGGGCCGGATCGAGCTCGGCGTGTGCGTGCTGGTCGGTGTGGGCAAAGAAGACAGTGAAGCGGACGCGGCCAGCCTCGCCGACAAAGTGACGGGTCTTCGCGTCTTCGAAGACGAGGCCGGCAAAATGAACCTGAGCGTGCTCGAAGCCGGCGGCGCGCTGCTCGCGGTTTCGCAGTTCACGCTCTTCGGCGATCTGCGCAAAGGCAAACGTCCGAGCTTCAGCGAAGCGATGGAACCGGTGCGCGCCGAGGCCTTGTTCGAGCAGTTTTGCGCCGAATGCCGCACGCGCGGCGCGCGCGTCGAGACCGGGCGATTTCGCACGCACATGCGCGTCGAGCTCGAAAACGACGGCCCGGTGACGATCCTGATCGATACCAAGCGAGCGTTCTGAGCGTGCGTGGTTCGGTTTTTATTTTTTTGGCGCTCGGCTTGTTCTACGCCGCACGCGCACGCGCCGACGACACCGAGATCGTCGTGACCGGCCAAAAAAGCGCGTTTCCCACGCGCGCGCCGACGATCGCCGCGTCGCGCATCGACGCCGAAGACTTGGCGCGTCCCGGCGCGAGCGCCGCGGAGGTGCTCGCGCACGTGCCCGGCGTGCAAGTCGCGAGCACCGGCGCGGCCTCCGATCTCGCGACCGCGTCGATCCGCGGCGCATCCAGCGCGCAAACCCCCATTTATCTCGCCGGCATTCGCCTCAACGACGACGTGACCGGCACTGCCGACTTGTCCCTGATCCCACTCTGGATGCTGTCGCGCGCCGAAATCTATCGCGGCAACGCACCCGACGACGCGGATCGCATGGGCATCGGCGGCGCGATCTACTTCGAGCCGCGCACACCAAAAAGAACGCGCGGCGGCTTCGGCGGCGGAACCGGAAGCTTCGGCGAATACTGGGACTGGCTGGGCGCCGAAGTCGCGCACGAAGACAGCGCCGCGCTCGTCGCGTTCAAGCTCTCGAGCGCCACGAACGACTACCCGTATCGCGACGACAACGGCACCGCGACGACAGCCGACGATCGCACCGTGAATCGTCAAAATGCGGATTTTACCGCGCGCGAAGCTTGGGCCGTCGGACGCACCGCGCTCGGCGAGCGCGGCGCGCGCATCACGACCGTATTCAATGCCTTCGATCGCGAACAAGGCGTGAGCGGCATCGCGGCGGTACCGGCGCTCGCCGCGCGCGCAGAAACGGCGCGCGTGCTCGCCGGCATCTCGGCGAAAGTGCCGTGCTCGAGCGATCCGAGCTGCGAGCTCGAGCTCGTGACACAAGGCATCTCCGCGCGTTCGCGGCTGCTCGATCCGCAGCGCGAGCTCGGTCTCTTGGTCACGCGTTTGGACTCGCGCGGCGATCGCGTCGGCCAAAGCGCACGGCTGAGCTATTCGACCGAAGCCTGGCGCTTCGTGTTCGGCACGAATTGGGAGACCGAGTCGCTCGCGCTCGACGGCGGCACAGCGTTGCGTGCCAGCCGGCACACCGGTTCGGCGCGCGTCGCCGTGAGCTACCTGTTCAATGAGCGACTGCTCGCCGACGTGCTTGCCGTCGCGACTTGCGACCACACGAGTGGGCCCAATTCCAGCCAGAGCTGCGATGATCTCAAGCCTCAAGGGCGTTTCGGCGCTCGCTATCGAGTGGGCCCAATCGCGCTTCGCGGCAATTACGGCCTGTACCAGCGCGTGCCGACGCTCGGTGAGCTCTACGGCATCTCGCCGCTCGTGCGCGGCAGTTCCACGCTCGTGCCCGAGCAAGGTTCGACTTTTGATTTGGGGGCACGCTCGGAGGCGCGGCTCGGCTCCGCGAAAGCGTACCTCGACGCATCCGGTTTCGCGCGCGAGGTCTCGGATTTGATCGCGTATCGCCGCTCATCGCTCGGCGCGATCACGCCGTACAACGTCGGCGCTGCGCGCATGCTCGGCGCGGAGCTCGAAGCGGGCGCGGAATCCGCGCGCCGCTATCGCACTTCGCTCTCGCTCACCCTACTCGATCCGCGCGACACCACCCCAGGGCGCGCGCTGGCGAACGATCTCGTGCCGTTTCAGTCGCGGCTCGTGACCGGCATTTTTGCTGAAATTTTCGCCGATCCGCACGGAGGCCTCAGCGATCTCTTCGCGTTCGACGCGCGTTACGACTATCGCGCATCGCGCTTCGCCGATCCCGCGGGGCTGATCGTCTTGCCCGCTTCGAGCGAGCTCGATCTGGGTGTCAGTTGGATCTTGCACGGCGGGAACACCTTCCGCGCCGCAATCGACGACGTGTTCGACGCGCATCACTACGATTTCATCGGCTATCCCGTGCCAGGCCGCAGCTATCACTTGTCGCTCGAAGCGTGGTTGTAGCGCGCTTATCGAACCCCGCGCGCCATCTTCGCCAGGATTTTGCGGCTTTTCTTCGCCGCGTGATACAGCCTCGAGGGTGATCAATCGACGGACGAATTGGACTCGTTCCGTGGCCGCGCTGGGCGTGCTCGGCGTGGCGCTCTCCGCGCTCATCCCGAGCGCGCGCGCCGGCACGCGCCGCGACTTACCGAAACGCTATCAGGACGCGCCATTTTCGCTGATGTCGCTCACCATCGGCTACCCCAACGACGGCTTTCAGCTGCGCGCCAAAAAGCTGCGCGAATCACCGTTTCTCAAGGTCAAAGACAACAGCCGCGACAACGTGTACGCGCATCCGGCGCTGGTCTTGATGCTCGAGCGGAGCGCGCGCGAAGTGGCGCGCTTCGAGAAAAATTCGCTGATGATCGTCGGCGATCTGTCGAGCAAGGACGGCGGACCGCTCGCTGGCCACGTGAGCCACCAGAGCGGGCGTGACGCGGACGTCGCGTTTTATCTGAAGGACGCCCAAGGTCGACCGGTCGTGCGCGAGCACTTCGAACCATTCGATCCGAACGGGCACGCGCGCTACGAGCCCGGCGTTTACTTCGACGACTATCGCAATTGGCTGCTGCTCCGCGCTTGGGTCACCGATGATCGCGCGGGTCTCGCGCACATCTTCGTCTCGGTAGGCTTGCGCTGGCGGCTGATCGAGTACGGTAGAAAAGACCCGCAGTTTGCCAAATACGTCGACGAGGTATCGGTCTTGCTCAAGCAACCCGCGGGTCGCGCCGTGCACGACGATCACTTCCACGTGCGCATCGCCTGCCCAGAAAATCTGGGCGAACTCTGTTACAACGAGTCGCGTTTGGGCGGCTGAGCGGCGCCCTGACTCGTCACTCGGTCGGCGTGGGGGCTTCGGCGTCGGTGACGGCGCGGAGCTTGCTCGCGGCCGAGAACTCGTAGGTGCTCTTGGCGCTCTGCGCCTGATTGTCGCGGTGCCGCGTTTGCTGGCAGACCGCGGTCCAGCCGGTCGTCTCGTAGTTGTAGGTCGTCTTTTTGGTGCGGCGCGTGCGCTTGACCGCGACCTTCTTGGCTTCGACCGAAATGTCGCAGCTGTCGTTCACGATCACGAGATCGCGTGAAGCGGCGAAGGACTGCGTGAGCACGCTCTTGAGCCCATTTTTGTCGCGCGGCTTTTGATTCAAAGTGACGTGATCTTCCGATAAATCCAGGAAATTATCGATGCTCCGCTGGTTCAGCGCGCGCTCGAGCTTGAGTACGATCGCCGCGGTCGAAAACAGAAATTGCTTTTGCATCGAACTCGACGTCATCGCGATCGCGCGATCGCAACACAAAGCGATACGCCCAGGATCTTGATCGGTCTGCGGCACGGTCTTGCGCGCCGAACAGACGCCGCCACCGCGCACGACCACACGCCCGTCTTCGAGGCTCTCGGTCCAGGAAGGCGCGCTCGCGACTTCGGGAAAATTTTCGCAGGCGCGTTGCCACTGTTCGTCGCTGCACAGCGTTTTGCCGGCATCGGTGCATTGCGAGAAGGCCTGCGCAAAGCTCAAGCCTTGGCTGCCCTCGCGCCGCAGCACGCTGAATTTATCGACCCACGCGCCGTCGCCGTTGACCTGACCCGCGGGCACGTCGCGTGCAGGAAAACCGGCAAATCCCGGCATTTTTGCCAGCGCCGCGCTCGGCGCGGGAAGAGCCGCCGCGGTCGAAGCAATCGCCGCCGCGGTCGTCGCGCTCAGCGCAGCGGGCGGGGCGGCGTGCGTGGTGGTTGGCGCAAGCGCGCTGCTCGCGCTCGTCTTCGCTGCGCTGGCGCTCGGCGCGGTCGGCGCGGCCTGTGCACTCGCGACCGCTGAACTCGACGCGGACGCCGAGTCCATTGCTTCGGGCGTATTCGACTTCGAGCGCCCGACGAAAATGCCGACCACGGCGCCCAGGGCAACCACCAACATCAAGGCGCTCACGAGCATGCGCATGTGCCCACCCGTGCGCTTCAGCGCGGTGTTCGTCGGCAGCGGCGTGCTCGCGGTGAGCTCGGTCGCCGAACCCGGGAGCGCGTTGTGGCTGACTCGCGTCGCGGGCAATGACGCTTGGCTCGCGCGCCCTGACAGCGGTTGCGCGCCAACTTCGGCGCGCGTGGCGCTGGTGCTGCTAAAATTCGGCGCGGATCCGGCCGAAATTGGCCCCGAAGCGACGTTCACCGCGTCTCCGCTCTGAGCCATCGCCGCGAGCAGTGCATCCCAGAACTCACCGGCATTCGGGTAACGCTCTTTGGGATCGACGGACAGTGCGGTCGCGAGCACGCCCTCGATCGCGTCGCCCGGATCGACGCCGTGCGCGCGCAGTGTCGGTCGCCGTGAAGTGTCCGCCGCGGCAATGAACAATTGCGCCGCGTCCGTGCCTTCGAGCGCGCTGTGCCCGACGACGGCTTCGATCAGGACGAGCGTGAGCGAAAATACGTCGCTCCACGGCCCAGTCGAACCATAACGGCGACTGAATTGTTCCGGCGAGCCGTAACGCGCGGTGAACGCCTGCAGCGATGCGCCCGTCTCTTCGAACGCTTTGGTAAAACTCTCCGATTCGCTGACGACCTTGGCGATGCCGAAATCCAAGACTTTGAGCGTCCTTCGCCCGCCGACTTCGGCCAAAAACAAGTTCGCTGGCTTGATGTCGCGGTGCGCGATGCCTTGCTCGTGCGCCAGCGCCAAGGCGCGCGCCGCGCTGTCCAGCAATTCGACGGCCTCTTTCAGCGAACGCCCGCCGACGCCCGATTTGCGCCGCTCGCTGAAATTCGCTTCCAAGGATTGCCCATCGAGCCACTCGAGCACGATGAACGGCGTCCAAGACTTGTTCGGCGAAACCGCCGCGCCCACGT
>DATATR010000428.1:0-11436 GCA_036268695.1 Polyangiaceae bacterium
CGTCTTTGATCGAGCCGCTCGCGGAGTCACGCACTGCGCGTTTGATTGCGGCGAGTGCGAGCGGCGGACCTTCGGCTAGCGTCGCCGCGATTTGCTTCGCCTCCAAAAGCGCGCGTTCGGGCGGCGTCACGCGATTGGCGATGCCGAGGCTCAGCGCTAGCTCGGCATCGATGCGCGTCCCCAACAACAAAAATTCCAACGCGCGTCCAAGGCCGACGAGCCGCTGCAGCCAGAAGCTTCCGCCACCGTCAGGCATCAAGCCAATCGCCACGAATTTTTCTTGGATGTATGCGCGCTCGGAGAGCACGCGCAGATCGCAGGCAAGCGCCAAATCCGCACCGAAGCCGACCGCGGGCCCGCTCAGCGCCGCGATGAACGGCTGCTCCGCGTCCACGATCGCGTGAATCACGGCGTGGAACGCCGCGATGCGCGGGCCGAGCTCCGCGCCCGCATCGAGCTCGGAGATCGCGCCTTTGAGATCGGCGCCCGAGCAAAATGCGTCGCCCGCGCCGGTGAGCACGACCGCGCGCACGCCGAAGTCCGCGGTCACTTCGTCGAGTCGCGCGCTGAGTTCGGCGAGCAACTCGGGGTCGAGCGCGTTGCGCGTGTCAGGGCGATTCAGCGTGAGCGTCGCGACCGCGCCGTCACGTTCGACGAGCAGCACTGATTCCATGATTTCGATGCTAGCACCCGCGCCAGAGCCGGATAAATGCGCGCGAAAATCGGGCAGCCGCGCCCTTCGGTGCATGCTAGTTCTGAGCGGCGCAAGCTCACTTCAAGCCCATGAATCGTTCATTTCCGATCCCTCCGCCGTTACCGCTTTCCGAACAGCGTGGACAGACCTACCCGAGCTTGGTCGCGCTGATGCAGCGATTGCTCGGCGAAGGCGGCTGTCCTTGGGATCGTGAGCAGGACATGAAGTCGCTGCGTCGTTACGTGCTCGAGGAAGCGTGCGAAGTGATCGACGCGATCGACGAAGGCGACGCGCGTCACTTGCAGGAAGAGCTCGGCGATCTGGCGCTGCAGGTCGTGTTCTTGGGTGAGCTCGCGCGCCGTGACGCCGGCTTCGGCCCGGACGACGTCGTGCGTGGCATCGTCGAGAAGCTCGTGCGCCGCCACCCACACGTGTTCGGCGACGAAAAGGTGAGCGGCAGCGAAGAGGTTTTGCAGAATTGGGAATTGATCAAAGCCCAAGAAAACAAAGATCGCGGCGTGCTCGACGGTGTGCCGCATTCTTTGCCTGCGCTCTACCGCGCGCAGCGGATGAGCGAAAAGGTGAGCCGCGTCGGTTTCGACTGGCCGGATGGCGCGGGTTCGCGCGCGAAAGTTGCGGAGGAGTTAGCCGAGGTGGATGAAGCCATCGCGGCCGGCGAGGCACAGCGAATCGAAGACGAGCTCGGCGATCTTTTGTTTTCGCTCGTGAACCTGGCGCGTCACCACGGCGTGGACGCGGAATTGGCGCTGCGCAAAACTTCGGATCGCTTTGCACGCCGCTTTTCGCACGTGGAAAAGCGAGTCAAAGAGCAGCACGGCGGCTGGCCGCGCGGCAGTGACGGCAAACCGACGGCCGGGCTTTCGCTCGAGCTCTTGGACGAATACTGGAATGAAGCCAAGCGGAGCGGCGCTTGATTCACGACGATCCGATCGGCCGATTTCCGGAGGAGTGGCAAGCGGCGATCGTCGAGCTGGGCGAGCGCGCGTTCCGCGCCAAGCAGCTGTTCAAATGGTTGCATCAGCGCGGCGAGTTCGAGCCGGAAAAGATGAGCGATCTGAGCGTGCCGTTTCGCGCGCGGCTCATCGAGCACGGCGTGATGCCGCCGTTTCGCGTGGAACACGTGCACGAATCGAAGGACGGCACGCGCAAGCTGGTGCTCGAGGCAAAAGACGGTGCGCGCGTCGAAAGCGTGATCATCCCGATGACGGATCTGGCGACGGACGCAGACGCGAGCGCCGCACCGGCCGACGAGGAAGAGGACGACGTCGATGCCAGCGGTCCGCGCTCGAAAGTCACACTCTGCATCTCGACGCAGTTCGGCTGCGCGATGGGCTGCGTTTTTTGCGCCAGCGGCCAGGCTGGCTTGATCCGCGGGCTCCGCGCGTCCGAAATCGTGAGTCAGGTTTATCTCGCCAAACGCTACTTGCGCGCGGACGAGCAACTCGGAAATCTCGTGTTCATGGGCATGGGCGAGCCGCTTCACCACTACGACGAAACCGCACGCGCGCTGCGTTTGCTCACGCACCCGGAAGGCTTGGGCATGAGCCCGCGGCGGATCACCGTGAGTAGCGTCGGGTTGATTCCGGGGATCGAGCGATTGGGCCGGGATTTTGGCGGAAAAATCGGACTGGCTATTTCCGTGCACGCAGCGAACGATGCGACGCGCGACCGGATCATTCCGATGAATCGCCGTTATCCGCTGGAGGATTTGATGCAGGCGCTGCGAGCCTATCCGCTGCCGAAGCGCCGTCGCATCACGATCGAATACACGCTGATCGACGGCGTGAATGACTCGCTCGAACACGCGCGCGAGCTCGGCCAAATCCTCCGCGGTATCCCGAGCAAGATTAACCTGATCCCGATGAACTCGATCACTGCGTCGGAGCTCCGCGCGCCAGGAGCCGAACGCGTACGGAAATTCCAGGATGCGCTCGCGGCCGCCGGCTACAGCTGTTTCGTGCGCACGCGCCGCGGTGACGAGGTCGCAGCCGCGTGCGGGCAACTCGCGATGACGGAAGATCTCGTGCGCAAGAAGCGTGAACGCGACGAACTGCGCGCGGCCAAGAATTCGTGATGTTCAAGAAGGTCCTGGTCGCCAACCGCGGTGAAATCGCGTGCCGCATTTTTCGGACCTGCGAGCGGTTGAGTATCGCCACGGTCGCGGTTTTTTCGGACGCGGACGTGCTCTCGCCACACGTTGCCCAGGCCGACGAAGCGATTCGGATCGGGCCCGCCAAGGTCAGCGAAAGCTACCTCAACATTCCCGCAATTTTGGCCGCGATCGCGGACGTGGGCGCGGACGCGGTTCACCCCGGGTATGGCTTACTCAGCGAGCGCCGCGCGTTCGCGGACGCCGTCACCGGCGCAGGTGCGACCTTCATCGGTGCAACGGGTGCGGCGCTGGAAGCATTCGGAGATAAAATTCGCGCACGTCAAATCGCACGTGGCGCTGGCGTTTCGCCGCCGCCCGGCAGCGACGAGCCAGTCGATCCGAAGGACGCAACGCGACTTCGGGCCGAGGCTGCGCGCATCGGCTTTCCGATTTTGATCAAAGCTGCGGCCGGTGGCGGCGGCATCGGGATGCAGATCGTGCGCGAAGAGAACGAGCTCGAACGAGCGGCGCAGACTTGCTCCGATCGCGGCGCGCAAGCCTTTGCTGATGCCCGCATTTATCTCGAGCGCTACCTGGATCAACCGCGGCACATCGAGGTTCAGGTGTTTTGCGACGCGCATGGCAACGCGGTCGCGCTCGGCGAACGCGAGTGCAGCGTGCAGCGAAGGCATCAGAAAATAGTCGAAGAATCGCCGTCTCCTGCGGGTTTCTTTGCCGGCGCGGAGGGCGCGCTGCGCCGCCGTGCGCTGTGGGCTTCAGCGCTCGCGGTGGTGCGCGCGGCCGATTATCGCGGCGCCGGTACGGTCGAATTCGTCGCTGACGCGCGAGGTGAGCTTTTTTTCCTCGAGGTCAACGCGCGCCTTCAAGTCGAGCATCCAGTGACGGAGCTGGTCACTGGACTCGACTTGGTAGAACTTCAGCTCGCTGTGGCCGCGGGCCAGCCGCTGCCGCGAGCAGCGCTCGAACCCACGCTTTCCGGCCACGCAATCGAAGTGCGGCTCTACGCCGAAGATCCGGACAAGGGCTTCATTCCGCAACCGGGGCGACTCGAGCAAGTCGAATTTCCGAGCGGTCTTCCAGGCGTGCGCATCGACTCCGGTGTCGTCGCGGGGCAAGAAGTGACGCCGTACTACGATCCGATGCTCGCCAAGATCGCAGCGCACGGAGACACACGTGAGCAGGCGCTCGATCGACTACTCACGGCGCTTGCCGCCTGCAAAGTGACGCTCACCGGTCCCAAAGGTCCGCGCGCCACGAACCTCGCGTTTTTGCAACAAGTGCTCAAATCGAGCCAGTTTCGCAGCGGAAATTACGATACGAGCTTGGCCGAGTCGCTGCAGCGCCGCTGATTTGCCGATGTCCGATCCAATCGACTCCGTCGCGCGGAACGACTCGGTACTGCTCGGGCGTGCTCGCGCGTGGCTCGAAGGGGATCCCGATCCAAACACGTGCGCCGAACTTCGCGCTCTGATTGACGCGAATGACTTGGCTGAGCTCGGTGAACGCGTCGGAGCGGAGCTCGAGTTTGGCACCGCGGGCCTGCGCGGGATCGTCGGCGCGGGCAGTGCGCGGATGAATCTCGCGGTCGTGATGCGCGTGACGCGCGCGCTCGCCGAGCAGCTGCTTTCCCGCGTGCCGGATGCGCGGATGCGCCCCGTGATCGTCGGGTGCGATGCGCGACTCGACAGCGTGCGCTTCGCCGATGCCGCCGTACGCGTGCTGCGCGGTGCAGGCATTCCCGTCAAACGATTCCTCGAGCCCGTGCCGACGCCGTTCGTTGCGTTTGCGGTGCGCGCTTTTGCGGCGAGCGCCGGGGTCATGATCACGGCCAGCCACAATCCAGCCGAATACAACGGCTATAAGCTGTATTGGGAAAATGGCGTGCAGGTCATCCCGCCAATCGATCGCGAAATCGCGACGCGGATTTCCGCGCTCGGGCCGGCCAACGCGCTGCCACTCGGCCAGCTTTCGGAGCAAGAACCAATTGCTGAAGCGATCATCGATCGCTACTTTGCAGCCATCCGCAGCGAGCTACCACGCGCTCTGGCCGATCGCGCGCTCTGCATCGTGTACACGCCACTTCACGGCGTCGGTGCGAAATTCGTCGAGCGCTTGTTTGCTGAAGCAGGCTATGCCGACTTTCACAGTGTTCCCGCGCAGCGCGAACCGGACGGCCACTTCCCGACGGTATCGTTTCCCAATCCGGAGGAGCCCGGGGCGCTCGACCTTGCGCTCGCACTCGCTGGAGAAAAAAAAGCAGATCTGTTGATCGCGAACGATCCAGACGTCGACCGCTTGGCGATCGCGGTGCCGACACCGAGCGGTCGTTGGCAAGTCTTGACCGGGAATCAGATCGGACTTTTGTTGGCCGAATTTGCGCTCATTCATGGCGTCGCCGGTGAGCGGCCGTGTGTCGTCTCATCTTTAGTTTCGTCGCCGATGTTGGAGAGCATCGCGGAAGCGCACGGCGCGCGCGCGGAACGCGTGCTCACCGGCTTCAAGTGGATTTGCACCGCTGCGATCGCGCTCGAACGACAAAATCTTCGCTACGCTTTCGGCTACGAGGAAGCGCTCGGCTACGCCTTCGGTCGCGCGGTTCGCGACAAAGACGGCATCAGCGCTGCGCTCGCTTGCGCGGAGCTCGCGGCCGAAGCGCGCGCCGCGGGAAAGACCGTGCTCGAGTGTTTGCATGCTTTATATCGATGTCACGGCTTGTGGGTGAGCGTGCAGCACAACGTCGTGCTCAAAGGTAACGCCGGCGCCCGACGCATCCTCGATGCGATCGCACGCGTGGTAGCAGCTCCGCCGAGCGCACTCGCCGATCTTGCCGTGACCGCGGTGCGCGATTTTCGCATACCCGACCCCGACGCCCCGAGTTGGCGCAGCTCGGCGCTGTTGGCCGAGCTTTCGCTCGGAGAGCACGGGCGTGTCTGCGTCCGACCGAGCGGCACAGAACCGAAGCTCAAATTGTACGTGGATTTGCGGGTCGAACTCGCGGCCGGCGCGGCGGTCGGTGTGGCGGAAGAGGGCGGTCGCAAGGCCGCGCTCGACGTTGCTGTCGCGCTCGTCAGCGCGCTCGGCCTCGACGGCATTTGAGCTCACGTACTACACCCGAGACCACTCGAACGGATCGAGCAATTTTTGGTCCCCACGTGTGAGGACCAAAAATTTCTCGGTCCTTTGCCGTTTAAGTCTCGGATGTTTTTCTTGTTCACCATCCACCCAAGCGAGCTTGGGTGTAGTCTCCGTGTCGCCGTGTGAACGCGGCTTCGAGCGAGGAGATCGGCGTGAAAGAGAAATTGATCGGCGTGGTAGCGATGGCGGCAGCAGCGTTTCTCTGGACCGGCTCCGCTTCAGCTCAAGTCTTCGGCAACCAAGGTGACGCCGCGTTCGGCGCGGAGCGCTTGATGGGCATTCACAGCGATCACGCTTTTCAAGATCCAGAAGTAAACGGTGGTCCCGGCCAGGACTACGACGTGACCACGCTCGGCTTCGGCTGGTTCGCGCACGGCGTCGGCTCGCCCTTCGATCTCCCGCGTTTCAGCTTCGATTATTTCATCGCCGAGCATTGGAGCTTGGGCGGCGCGCTCGGTTACCAGTCGACGAGCATCACCACGAACAACGGCCGCAACGCGGGGAACACGCCCCAGGGTTCCGACTTCATTTTCGCGCCGCGCGTCGGCTACGCGCACATGTTCGGCCGCGTCGTTGGAATCTGGCCGCGCGCGGGTTTGACCTATCACGACGAGAGTTTCGATGGAGCCGCCGATCGGGACATCAACGGTTTCGCGCTGAGCGCCGAGTGCCAGTTCGTGTTCGTGCCCACGATGCACTTCGCGTTCTTACTCGGGCCTTCGCTCGATCTCGATTTCACCGGTCGCACCAGGCGAGACGATGGCGTCAATGTCGATCACGGCTATCGCTCGCTCGGGCTCCAAGTGGGTTTGATGGGCTGGCTCTGAGCCAGCGCTTCGCTCACTCGACGCGATCGAACGGCACGACTTCGGTCGAAGCAAGCTCATCGATCGCATCCCGCACTGCGCCGCCGATGAGACTCTCCGTGCCGACCACGGCAACCAACAAATCTCGATCCGAAAGCCGCTTTTGCAGCGAAAGATTGGCTTCTTCGAGCGTCACGGCTTGCACGCGTTCGAGGTAGCGCGAGTAGTAATCACTCGGCAAATCATAGAGCGCTTGGTCGAGTTCGAGCCCGACTCGTTTCGCCGCCGTGTCGACCGCGAAGGCATGCGAGCGCACGAGGTAGCGCTTGGCCCAAGAGAGCTCGTGCTTGGTCACCCCGTTTTCGCGCAATCCGCGCAGCATGTCGAGCTCGAGCCGCAAGCACGGACCGGCGTCGTCTGCTTTCGGAAAGGTCCACATCGTGAACGCTTGGCGCCGGCGATCGAACGGCACGTTCGAGTAGGCGCCGTACGACCAACCGCGTTTCGAGCGCACCTCTTGGGTCATGCGCGCGGTGAAGGTGCCGCCGAAGATGGTATTGGCGACGAGCAACGCGACGTGATCTTCGTCCCGCGTGTGCGAGCCCATGCAGCCGATCAGAATTTGGGTTTGCGTGCGCTCGGGCTTATCGACGATCACGAGCCGCCGGCCCGGGACCGCGACGGGTTCCGGCGTCGGGTCGGTGAGCGCGGCGCCTTCCGGCAGTGCTTCGGAAATGCGATGCGCGATGCGACTAGCGCCCTCGGCGTCGATATCTCCGGAGAACGCGAACACCAAATTGCCGCGCACGAAATTTTTTTTGAACAAGCCCTCGACGTCGCTGCGCGTAACGGTGGGCACGCTCTTCGACGTACCCGTCACCGAACGACCGTAGGGATGTTCGCCGAAAAAGCGCCGTCGAAAGAAGCGCCGCGCGAGCCCGCGATCGTCGTCGAGCGAGTCGGTGAGCTCGGCCAGGGTTTCTCGCTGCAACCGCTCGAGTTCGGCCGTGGCGAGGCCGGGTCGTGCGAGCACGTCCACGAGCAAGTCGACCAGCGCGTCGAGTGAGCGCGAGATCACCGTGGCCTGAAAGACCATCGTGCTCTGCGCGACGTCGGCGCCGACTGACGCTCCGAGCGAGTCGATCCGCGTGTCGATCACCTGCGCCTCGAGCCCGCCGCCGGTGCGCCGCATCAAGCGCGAGAGCAAGCGCGTCGCGCCTTCTTTGCCCGCGGGATCGAAGATCGCGCCGGTTTTGAGCCCGATGCTGATCGACACCAGCGGCAGCGCGCGCGAGGTTTCGAGTAACACGGTCGCGCCGTTTTCGTCGGCGAGTCGTTCGACCACCGCTGCGTGACTCATTGTGCGGCCTCCGCATCGCTCGCGGAGAGATCCGGACGCACGACGATCACGCTGCGGTTGGCGCGCAGTAAATAGCGGCGCGCCACGCGCACCAAGTCGCTCGCGGTCACGCGTCGCGTCGCCTCGAGGCGTTCGAACGCGGCGCCCGGCCGGCCGAGCACCGTCTCGTAAAAACCCAGCGTCGAAGCTTTGCCGTCCACCGTCTCGAGACCGGCGAGCATCGATAACTCGAGCCGCGCGGAAGCGCGCGCGATTTCTTCGGCCGTGACTGCTTCCTGCTGAATCTTGTCGAATTCAGCGTCGAGCACGGCCAAGAGCGCCTCTGCGGTTTGACCTTCGCGCGCAGAGACGAACACTTCGAACAACCCAGGATCCCGAAAAGGACCGACGAACGCCCGCACTTCGGTGGCGATTTCGAGCTCGCGCACGAGCTTCTGGTGCAAGCGACTCGCGCGGCCACCGAACAGCACTTCGGAGAGCAAAGACAAGGCAGGGTGATCGAAGTCGCCCATCGCCGGGCTGTGATAACCGACTGCGAGCTTTTCGGTCGTGGTCGGTTTGGTGACTTCGACGCGGCGTTCGCCATTTTGCGGCGGTTCGGGCCGCACGTCTTCGAGCGGCAAGACGCTCGGCGGAAGCTCGCCGTACGCCGCCGAGAGTCGCTTCAAGAGCAGTGCTTCGGTCACGTCCCCGACTACGACCAGCACGGCGTTGTTCGGCGCATAATAGGTTTTGTAGAACGCGAGGCAATCTTCGGTGGTGAAGCCCTCGATGTCTTTCATCCAACCGATCGTCGGCCAGCGATAGGCGTGCTTGTCGAACGCGGTGGCCCACAAAAGCTCGCTCACGGCGCCCTCGACGTCATCGTCGACGCGGTAGCGGCGTTCGTTCGCGACCACCTCTTTTTCGCTTTTCACTTGCGGATCGCGCAGCACGAGCCGGCTCATGCGTTCGGATTCGAGCTTCACGACGAGCGGCAGCTGATCCTTCGGAATCGAGACGTTGTATTGCGTGAAGTCGAGCCAGGTCGAGGCGTTGCTCTCCGCGCCCGCTTCCTCGAGCTTGCGATCGAACTCGCCGGCTTTTCGGCCTTCGACCTCGTTGAACATCAAGTGCTCGAACAGATGCGCGAGCCCCGTCTTGCCTTCGTGCTCGTGGCGTGAACCGACGCGAAACCAAGTGTGATACGCGATCACCGGCGCTGCGTGGTCCTCACAAAACAAAAGCTCGAGCCCGTTACCGAAGCCGAAGCGCTCGACGCTGAGCGAAGGGCCGAAAGCCACCGTTTCGAGGTGCGTGACTTGCCCGTTGGGCTTCGCGCCCGCATTCAGTTCGGCGAGACGCTTCGCGCGCAGCTTCGAGCCAGAGCTACTCATTTCTTCTCTCTATCTAACGAGCGGCATGGCTTCTCGCAAGAGCGCGTTCGGAGCGCGCGAATCCGCGCCGGCAAGCTGGCGCTCGGCGCTCACGTTTCGAGCTTCAGGATCGCGAGGAAGGCCTCTTGTGGCACTTCGACGCTGCCGACAGCCTTCATCCGCTTTTTGCCTTCTTTTTGTTTTTCGAGCAGCTTGCGTTTGCGGCTGATGTCACCGCCGTAGCATTTCGCGGTCACGTCTTTGCGCATCGCGCGGACGGTTTCGCGGCTGATCACCTTCGAGCCGATCGCAGCTTGAATTGCGACTTCGTACTGCTGGCGCGGCACGAGCTCTTTCAGCTTGGAGGCGAGCGCGCGACCGCGTGCGTATGCGGTATCTTTGTGCACGATCACGCTGAGTGCGTCGAGCGCTTCGCCGTTCAGCATCATGTCGAGCTTCACCAGATTGTCCGCGCGATAACCGGTGACCTCGTAGTCCATGCTGGCGTAGCCGCGCGAGACGCTCTTCAGGCGATCGTGAAAATCCAAGATCACTTCCGCGAGCGGCAGCTCGTACACCACGACGACGTGATCCTTCGTCGCATAGTTGATCCCGAGCTGCGTGCCGCGACGCTCTTCGCACAGCGCGACTACCGGGCCGACATATTCCGAAGGCACGTGCACCGTGAGTTTCAAAATCGGTTCTTCGATCGTGTCGATCTCGCCGACTGGCGGCATCTTCGACGGGTTGTCGACGCGCACCGTCTCTCCGGCTTTGGTGTGCGCAATGTAAACCACGCTCGGCGCGGTCGTGATCAGATCCAGATTGTATTCGCGTTCGAGCCGCTCTTGCACGATTTCCATGTGCAAAAGCCCAAGAAACCCGCAGCGAAATCCGAAGCCGAGCGCATCGGAAGTATCTGGTTCGAACTGAAACGACGAATCGTTCAGATGCAATTTCGAGAGCGCGTCGCGGAGCGGCTCATAATCCGCGGAGTCGGTCGGGAAGATGCCGGCGAACACCATTGGTTTCACTTCGCGGAAGCCGGGGAGTGGCTCGGTCGCGCCGTGGTGATACGTCGTCACTGTGTCGCCGATTTTCGTATCTTCGGTGGTTTTGATGTTGGCGGCGACGAAACCGACTTCGCCCGGCCCGAGTTCGTCGATCGCGATGGGGTGCGGATTGTAACAACCCATCTCGGTCACGTCGTAGGTGCGACCGGTGGCCATGAATTTGATGCGGTCGCCCTTTTTCAAAGTGCCGTCCATCACGCGCAGCATGATCACCGCGCCGCGATAGCTGTCGTACCAGCTATCGAACAGCAGCGCGCGGAGCGGCGCGTTCGCGTCGCCGTTCGGCGGCGGCACGCGGTCGATCACCGCTTCGAGCACTTCGAGCACGCCGGCCCCGGTTTTGCCGCTGGCGAACAGAGCGCCGCTGCAGTCGAGCCCGATCACTTCTTCGATCTGCTCGGCAGAGTGATCGACGTTCGCCGAAGGCAAGTCGACTTTGTTCAGCACCGGAATGATCTCGAGGTTATTTTCCAGCGCTAAATAGGCGTTGGCGACGGTCTGCGCTTGCACGCCCTGCGTCGCGTCCACGACCAACAGCGCGCCTTCGCACGCGCGCAGGCTCGAGCTCACCTCGTAGTTGAAATCGACGTGTCCGGGCGTGTCGATCAATTGCAGTTGGTACTCTTCGCCGCGCGCGGAAGCGTAGCGAAGGCGCACCGATTGCGCTTTGATCGTGATCCCGCGCTCGCGCTCGAGCGGCAGTTTATCCAAGAACTGCTCCACCTTTTCGCGCGCCGTGATCGCACCCGTTACGTCGAGGATGCGGTCAGCGAGCGTGCTTTTGCCGTGATCGACGTGAGCGATGATCGAAAAATTCCGAATCTTTTTGGGGTCGGTCGGCATGTCGAGAGGCGCGCGCGTTCGCGGGGCGGCTGTCTA
>DATATR010000429.1:0-3705 GCA_036268695.1 Polyangiaceae bacterium
TGTTTTTCAGCCGAGCCGCACGCGCCGAGACGCTGCAAACCGCCATCGGCAGCAAAGCCATTCCGCTCGGTGAGGCGCGAGTAGCCTGCGCCGCGCCGGGCGGCGGCTGGACGATCGAACCCTCGTCGCAACTGCACGCCGTGCGCCCGCCGGACTCGACCGACGCGGTCGGCACGGTCGTCGAGTTGAAGGTCGCGCCGAACCTCGCGGCTTGCTCGACCGGCGCAACCACGATCAAGCTCGTCGCCACTGCGCGGCCACCGAGCATCGATCCGGGCGGCGTCACGCTCTTACCCGATCAAGGCAAAGCAGACGTGCGCGGTCACCGCTTGACCGGCGTCGCGCTCGCGTGGCGCAGCAACACCGCCTCCGGCGTGGACGTCTGTGAATCCCCGAAAATCGAAAATGGCACCGAGCACTGTTCGTTCAATGTCGGTCGCGGGCTGCCCGCAGATCCGAACAGCGGCAGTCTGTCCCTGATCGCCGCAGGTGGACACGCCGGCTCGGACGTCGTGGATTACGACGCGGAAGGCAAGCTCGTTCCGCCGACGAGCTTGGTGCTCGCGCCGTCACGCGTGGTGCTATCCGGCGTGATTTCGCCGGATGCTTCGATCGATTTGTCGACCGGGCGCGGCGAAGTCGAGCTCACGCACCCGGACGCCGTCGCCGGCGTGGACTGCGGCGCGCAACGCTGCGAGATTTTTCACAACGCACTCGTCGTGCGCTCGCTTTCGAGCAACGTGAGCTCGGTGGACGTGAAGTTTCGACTCGTGCCCGGCGTGTTCGTGGCCAAGGGCGCGAGCTTCGACGCGACGCCAATCGCCCATCTCGCGGTGGTGCATTGCCCGATGTCCGTGCCGTCCGGGCCCGTGCTGCGCAACACGAGCAGCGCCCGGATGGTGCTGCGGATCGAAGGCCGCTGCGCCAACGAAGTGCCGTCGCTGCGCTTCTTGATCGGATCGGACTCGGTCGAGGTGCTCGAGTCGCTGGTCGATTCGACCGGCACGGACGTGCTCGTCCAAGTCGGCAGCACCGACGCGCAAGCGCTGACCGTCACCGCCGTGCACAACGACGACCCGGGCGTGGCGGTCGCGGTGGCGCGCGTGGAGACGCTTTCGCCGCCGCAAAGCAGCGCTTCGCTCGAAATTCCTGGTCACAAAAATTTGAGCTTCGTGCCCACCAATCGTCCGGCGATTGTGCACGTGCCGCCGCTCGAGCACCACGCGCACCTCGTGCCGTTGCCGGTGCCTGGCGTGTACAGCGTGCAAAAACAAGGTGCCGACTACACGGTCACCGGCGATCCCGATGCGGCGGGGCTCGCCGCGCTGCGCTTCGGCTACCGCAACGACGCCTTGCCCGGCGATCTCGCGGGCGTGGATCTCGGCGTGCTCACGAGTCCGCTGCAACGCAATATCCACGAGGCCAATCTGCCCGCGCCGATCGGCGGCTCCGCACTCGGCCCGCATCCGATCGTCGAGTTCGTGTGCACCACGTCGGACAACGTCACCGAGCGAATCATGCCCGGCATCACCGCGCACCTACCGTTCGAGGCGCGCGACAATTGCCGGCTCATCTTCCATCGCGATCGACTGCCCGCGAGCTACGGCACGCAGAAGTTGAATCTCGAGGTCGATGTCGTGGACTCCGACGGTGGCTCGCGCGCCGAGGGACACGTCTCCGAAACGATCGTGATGCGGGTGGGCGGCGATCCGATTTACGCCTGGATTCAGGGCGTGAAGGCGCCGTTCGATCGCGTGCTGGTGCGCATCTCGCACGCCGCCGACGAGGCGCATTACGTGGGTGGCGCCGAGATTCAAGCCGGCGCGCCCGAAGTCAAATGGACGGTCGTACTCGGCACCGGTCACGCTCGTCTCTACGCGACGACGGCGATCCCGACCGGGCTCTATCGCTTTGGGGATGCGGCGCACAGCGGTTTGCTCTCGCTCAATTTCGGGATCGTGTCGCGGCTCACGTGGCTCAGCGCGGACGGCCATGAGGGCTTCCTTGGGCTCGAAGGCGGCATCATGGCGATCGGACTCAGCGACGATAAGAGCAACACCGGCAATTCTTTGACCCAAGTCGGTATGGTCGCGGGCATTGGTCTGAGCGTGCCGATCGCCAATCGTTCCACGCCGACGCAGGCGTCGATCAATCTGCACGGCTGGTTCGAGGAAGACATTTCACACAATTCCGCCGACGCCGGCAGCCGCTCGGCGTTCATCTTCGGTCCGAGCATCTCGATCGGCAACGTGGGCACGAATCTCTGAACTTTGTTGAGCGCGCGGCTCGGCCGCGCATTGCGCGCTCGAAGATTCGCCGCTAGGCTTTTGGCCATGAGGTTTTGGGTGCGCTGGGGCTTTGCCGCGTTGCCGCTGTTCGTCGCGGCGGTGTGGGTCCCCGGCTGCAGCAACTCTTGCCTCAACCCGCAACCCGATCTGCCCTGCGGAGCGCAAAGCGACTCTTCGGTGCCAACGGTCGGTGGTACGGGTGGCGCGGGTGGTTCGAGCTCGAGCAGTGGCGGCTCCTTCAACGTCGGAACCGGTGGCAGCTCGGGGCTGACTGGCAGCGCGGGCGGCACTTCGAGTGGCGGAGCTTCGAGTGCTGGCGCCTCGAACGGCACCGCCGGCAGCACCTTGAGCGGCGAAGGCGGCGCAGGTCCGGGCGAGGCCGGCGCGGGTCCCGAAGCGGGTGCGGCGGGCGAGAGCGCTGCGGGCGCCGCGGGCGAAGTGAGCTCACCTTGAGCGCGTCAGAGCTTTTGCCCGACGTAAATCACGAGCGCTGAAGTAGGCGGCACGGTGATGTTGGCCATGCCGCTCGAATCGACGCTGACCGTCGCGCCGGTGCAAGCTCCGGCTTTGAGCGCGCCCGCGAATACGTCGCAATAACTGCCCGCCGGGAGCGAAGTCGTGAACGTGTGCGTGAGCGCCGCGGCTGCGCGGTTGATCACGACGAAGCCTTTGGCGCCGCGACCAAACGCCAATTGGTCGGTGCCCTGGCTCCAATAATTGGTGACGCTGTCCGCGCCGACCATCGCCTTGCGGAACGCGAGCAGCGGCGCGATGAACGGATCGCGGTGCTGGCAAACCCAAGTGCCGATCGCCGCCGTAGTCGGATCGGGCGCGCAGTTCGGCGTGGTGCTGCCGGGCGCGTAGATCGAATTGGTGTGCCCCATCGTGTCCGACGGCGGACCCAAGTCGAAATTCGAGCGACTGAACGCGTAGCTCGACATCAAAGACGGATAGCCATACGGGTAGGCGAGCAGAAACACCGTCGCGAGATTGTAGTTCACGCCGTCTTGGTAATAGATCGGTCCGGTCTGTCGCTCGGTGTCGTGGTTCGTGGTGAAGACGACGGCTTGATTGCTCGGTAGCGCCGGCGTACTCGATGAAAACGTGGAAAAAACGCTCAGATCTCCGCCGGCGAATTGATCGAACAACGCGCGATATTGAAAATCGGTGATCGATACGGCTTGTCCGCTCGCGGCGCCGACCATGGTGTAGTCGCTCGTGTGAATCGCTTCCGAGCCGCTGTCGATCACTTCGAAAAAGAAAAACGGCTCGTGCCCAACGCCTGCGTGTTGATTCACGCGCGAGATGATCGCGTCGAGATCCGCGGGATACATGTGTTTGGCCGAATCGACGCGAAAACCCGCGACGCCCATGTCCGTCAGCGCCGACAAATAATCGGCGATCCTTTGGCGCACGT
>DATATR010000430.1:0-3563 GCA_036268695.1 Polyangiaceae bacterium
GTAGACGAAGTCTTCCGCCAGCCAGCGCAAGTCGCGCCGCTGGGCGTGCTCGAGGCGGAGCGCCGCACGGAGCATCGGGCCGTCGAGCGGGAACGCTCCGGAGTGATTCGCGACCAAGATGCAGCGGCCTTCTGCGGGCACGCTGTCGATGCCTTCGACCGAGGTTCGGAAGTAACTCCGGAACAAAAAATCGACTGCTGGCAGCACGCGGCGCTCGAAATCAGGATCGAGTCCGAAGTCGTCGAAATCTTCTGCGCGCTTGCGTAGCGCCGTCCGACCCCATTTGCGCGAAATGAAATCGTCAGCGACGGCTTCCGCCGTTTCGACAGTGGCGGGCGGCGCGGATGACGCCCGCGCAAGTGGTGCGTGCCGCTCGGACGGCGGTGGTTCTTGAGCGTCAACGTCGGCTTCGTCGTTGGTAACCGTCTCCTCGAGATCTCGGCGACGAATCAGGCCGTCGAGGCGCGCCTCGAGCGAACGGATCTGCGCTTCGAGATCGCCGCTGCGTCGCTCGCCGGCCGAGGGCGGAGTGCTGTCGAACGCTTCGCCGTACTGCGTCGTCGGCGGTACTACACGCGAGCCGATGCCGAGCTCGAAAGCCTCTTCGGTGTCCACATCGGCGCCGAAGCGCGCCGCGTCGATCCCAGATTCCGATGGTCGCAAAGACGGCGGCGCTTCGGCTGATTTGAGCTCGCGGTGTGGCACGGCGCGCGACCGCGCTTGTTCGCGTTTGCGCCCGCTCCGCGCGCGCCGTTTTTTGTTCGGGCCTTTGCTGCTCCGCGCGCGCGTGCGAAGCGCGTCTTCGCGCGGTGCCGACTTTGCGGTGCGCGTGCTGTCTTTCGTGCTCGAATCCGGCCTTTGGCGCTTGTCCTTGCGTTTCACGCGGGCGTCTCCGAAAGCAGCTTCACATCACGAAGGTGCTGGGCGTTAGCACAATCGACCAAGGCTTCGCGGCTGGTATAGAGCGGATCGAAGCCGAGTTCTTTTTTTGCGAGCGCGCCATCTGCGACGCAAATGTACTGCAGATAGTCGAAGAACGAAGGCGGCGCTTCGGCGAGCTGACTGATCCAGAGCGCGCCGGTCAGGCCGGACGCGAACGAGCGGGGCAGTGGCAATGCGCTGCGACCAGCGAGCTTGATCACCGTGCGTAGCGGCAGCACGCCCTCGCCGACGATGTTGAACACGCCAGGCGCGTCGCGAAGCACGGCCAAGCGCAGGGCGCGCACGGCGTCCGCCTCGTGCACGAACTGCCACAGCGGATCGAAGCCGAGCACGGTCGGCGTGAGACGATGGCTGAGGTAGCGCGTCACGAAGTTGTCGACCGTCGGCCCGATCAGCGGCGCGAGGCGCAGCACGGTCGCGATCCGACCTTGGCCGGGCTTACCGAAGCGAAACACCTCCGACTCGGCTTCGATCTTATCGGCGAAGAATCGCTCGCTGCGGCGCGCGCGAAGTGGATGCTTCTCCGACAGATAATTCGGATTCGTCGGATGCGCGCCGTAAAGCAGGGTTTGGCTGCGCATCACGATTTTATGCACCTTCGTGCGGCGGCAAGCGTTGATCACGTGCATCGTGCCCACGCTCTCGAGCTCATGCGCGTACGTCGCGGAGTGCGTCGGTGAGTCCAAGAACGCGAGGTGCACGACGATGTCCACCGCCTCGGCTGCGAGCAACTCGGCGAGCCTTTCTTCGGCCAGTGCTTCGGTCAAGTCGACGTTGTAAAATCGCGACTTCGGGCCCGCGGTCGCCGGTGCATCGGTGTCCAAGCACACGAGCGAGCGAACGTTGGGATCCTCTTCCAACAAACCAATCAGGTTCGCGCCCAAGAATTGCGCCGCGCCCGTCACAGCGACGACACGCCGCCGACCACTCGTCGTGTCGAGCGGTCCACGTTCGGCCAGCGTCAGCGAGTGCGGAGATGTATGCGGACTGCTCACCCAAGCGCTCCGCAGAGTAAGTGACCTTGGTTCATTCGAGCTAGCAAAGTAATCGAAAACGCCGCGATTCCTAGTGCGCTTTGTCGACAAAAGAGCTTTGCCGTTACGAAAATCGGCGCCCGTTGTCGCTGAGCGCTGTCATGGCGAAATTGCAAGGAGTTTCCTGTTCAGTTCGCGGCTTGTGAATTACACTTGAAGATGATGGCCCATGCCTCGGTTTCAGCTGGATCCATGCTCGGGCCGTACGTGCTCGGGGACCGGCTCGGGCTCGGGGGAATGGCCGAGGTGTACGTCGCGCATCGGGCGGGCCCGCGCGGGTTTGCCAAGCGCTTCGCAGTGAAACGCATCTTGCCGGAGCTCGCGCAAGACGCGCGCTTCGTCGCGATGTTTTGCGACGAAGCACGGATTTGTGCTGCGCTCTGCCACCCGAACATCGTGCAAGTCGTGGATTTCGGCGAGAGCCAAGGCCAGCTGTTCATGGCCATGGAGTTCGTGGATGGCGTGTCGCTCGCGCGGCTGCTGCGCTCGGTATCGGCGCGCCGCGAGCGTTTTCCGAAGGGCGCGGCGCTGCACATCGCGCACGAAGTGCTGCGCGGCCTCGGCTTCGCGCACGAGGCACTCGACGAGCATGGTCGGCCGCTCGGCATCGTGCATCGCGATGTTTCGCCGGGAAACGTGCTGCTCGGTCGCGCCGGCGAGATCAAACTCGGGGACTTCGGCATCGTGCGCAGCGAGTTCGTCGATCGCCGCACTTATCCGGGCGAGCTCAAGGGCAAGGTCGGCTACATGTCACCCGAACAAGTGATGGGCACGGACGTCGATCCGCGCAGCGATTTGTTCACGGTCGGCATCGTCTTGGCCGAGATGCTCCTCGCGCGCCCGCTTTTTTCCGGCCAAAACGAGTTCGAGATCCTGACCAACATTTACGAAGCGAACCTCGGCGTGCTCGACCGGCACGCCGGCGATTTGCCGGAGTCGCTGCAGAACGCATTGCGCAGAGCGCTTGCGCGCGAGCCGGCCAAACGCTTTCAAAGCGCGGGGGAATTCGCGGGCGCGCTGCGTGACGTTGCGCGCGAGCTCGACATCACGCTGGGGGATGCCGAGATTGTGCCGTGGCTTTCAACGCTCGGGATTTTGCCGTCGCGCAGCGGAACACACGAGCGGCTCCTGCTAGCGCAAGCCGAGCAGGCCGCGCACATGGACGCGACACGCGGCACCGAGCCAGCACCTTCGCCGTCGCCAGCCGAATCCGGCGAATTGCCCGTGCAACGCGCACCGGAGCCGCCCCGCGCTCCACGCTTCAGCGAGCCGCTCACACGCGTCGCGTCGTGGAAGAGCGCGCTCGATCGCATGACGCTACCCGCCGTGTTGCACGCGGTGGCCGCGCGCGAAGAGACCGGTGTGCTCGTCGCGCGCCACGAGCGCCGTGAAAAGCACTTCTATTTCGTGGAGGGTGAGTTGCGCGCGGCGCGTTCGACCGAGCACAGCGAGCTGCTCGGCGCGCGGCTGCTCCGCGCCGGCCGAATCGAAGAGCGCGACTTGAGCGACGCGCTCGCGGCGAGCAAGGCGAGCGGTCGCTCGCTCGGCGAGGAGCTCGTGGCTCGAGGCATCGTGCGCTCCTCTTCG
>DATATR010000431.1:0-12774 GCA_036268695.1 Polyangiaceae bacterium
GCTCCCGCGGCGCGAAATGCTTCGACGACCAATTCGCGCGCGTCATCTTCGTCGTCCACGACGAGCACACTGATGCCGTGCAGACGCCCCGACTGCGTCGCCGCGGCAGCCGAATCCGGCGCGGTCGGTCGCGATGGGCGACTCACCGATTGGGTCGCCGCGCGCGCCGGCAAACGCACGATGAACGTCGCGCCGAGCCCTTCGCCGTCGCTGTGCGCTTCGACCGTGCCGCCGTGCGCCGCCGCGAGCTGCTTCACCAACGAAAGCCCGAGCCCGAGCCCGCCATGCCGGCGCGTGGTCGAGCTGTCGGCTTGCCGGAAGGGTTCGAACACATAAGGCAAAGCTCCCGCGCGAATGCCTTCGCCCGAATCGCTCACTCGCACGCGCACTTCGGAGCCGACGCGTTCGGCCGCGACCGTGATTGTGCCGTCTTTCGGCGTGAATTTCACGGCGTTTGCCAACAGATTCCAAAAAATCTGCTGCAGGCGATCGGCATCTGCGGCGATCGTCATGGTGCGCGCTTCGAGCTCGGTCTCGAGATCGAGCTGGATGTTCTTTGCGCTCGCGGCAGGCCTCATGCCTTCGACCGCAACGCGCAGCGCTTCGCCAACGTTCACCGTGCCGAGCGAGAGCGACAATTTGCCGCTATTGATCCGCGAGACGTCGAGCACGTCTTCGATCAATCGCGCCTGAGCGCGCGCGTTTCGTTCGATCACGCCGAGCGCGCGCATGAACTCCGCTGGCGCTTCGCGTTCGCGCAACACGACCGACCAACCCAAGATCACGTTCAACGGCGTGCGCAGCTCGTGCGAAACAGTCGCTAGAAAATGATCCTTGGCCGTATTCGCGAGCTCGGCCTGTTCGCGCATCTCGCGCTCGCGCACACGCGCCGCTTCGACTTCGCTCACCGCGCGCGCGTTCTCGATCGCCATCACCGCGCGGCGCGCGAAATCCTCGGCAAAAGAGAGATCGTCCTCGCGATAGCGGCGGCCGGAATCAGCATAAATGAAGGTCATCGCGCCGAGCATCCGCCCGCTTTCGCTGCACAGCGGCACGATCATCGCGGATTCGAGCCGGAGCTCGCGCAAGATGCGTAGATGTTCGGCGTCACGCGCGGCGCCTTCGATCAACGCGGGAGCGAGCTCCGGATAGAGCTCCGATTTGTTGGTGCGCATCACGCGCGCCGGACCGCTGTTCTCGCCGCGATTCGGCGGATAACGCTCGCCCACTTCGCGCGCGAACGCGAGTTTCTCGGGATCGACGTGCGCGACCGCGAGCTGGCGCACGCCATCGCTTTCCGGATCCAGGATGTCGACGGTGACCCAATCCGCGAGCTCGGGCACGGCGAGCTCGGCCACGCGCTTGAGTGTCACGCGGTAGTCGAGCGACGAAACCAACGTCTCCATCGCGCGCGCCAAAAACGCGCGCCGTTTCTCGGCCCGCTTCTCGGCCGTGACGTCGCGGAACACCAGCACCACACCGTAGATCTGGCCGTGCGCGTCGCGAATCGGCGCGCCGCTGTCGTCGATCGGGATTTCGGCGCCATTTTTCGCGCGCAGCAGCGTGTGGTTGGCAAGCCCGACCACGGCGCCTTCGCGTAAGACTTTCGTCACCGGACTTTCCACGGTTTCGCGCGTGAGCTCCGAGAAGATCACGAACACTTCGTGCAGCGGTTTGCCGCTGGCCTCGGCTTCGGTGTAGCCGGTGAGCCGCTCCGCCACGCTGTTCATGAACGTGATCCGCCCGTCCGTGTCCGTCGCGATCACCGCATCGCCGATACTCTGCAGCGTGGTCGAGAGCCAGCGCCGCGCGACGAACTCGCGATCGCGCAACAGCGCGCGCTGCAAGGCTTGCGCGCAGAGCTTGGCGAACGTCTGCACGAAGCGGCGATCGGCTGTGGAAAAGCGCTGCTCTTCGTGAAATCCCATGCCGAGTAAGCCGACCGGGCGCCCTTCTACCTCGAGCGGCACGGACCAAAACGCCTTGGCGCGCGGCCCCGATGCTTCGGTGCGAGCGACTTCGGGAAAAATCTGCATGTACTCGCGCTCGGTCTCGGCCCACACCGATTGACCGGTGCGGAGTGTCTCGAGCACGGCCGGGTTGCCCGCGCTGGTCGTGATGCGCAAGATGCGTTGCAACACTTCCGGCGCGACGCCGCGCTGGGACAACAAATCCAGCCCCTCACCCGCTTCGTCGAGCGCGTACAGCGTGGCGATGTTGGCGCGCGCGTGACGCATGCCCTGGTCAACGACGATCTCCGCGACATCGTCGGTCGTCACCGTCCGGGAGAGCGCGAACGCGAGGTCGGTCAGCGCTTGCAAGCGCCCCTGCGCGAGCTCGGCCTCGACGCGATTGGTCGCCTCGGCGAGGGCGAGCTGTTCCGCTCGTTGTCGCTTGCGCACCTGCTCAGTCACTTCGATCACGAACACGAAGATGCGATCGACCTCGCTGCCTCCGCGCGCCGGCTTCAAGATCCAATTGAAATACCGCTCCTCGTCGGGCGTCTCACCGTGCGCGAACGGCAGCGCGCGCAGCACGACCGGCTCCTCACTCGCGCGCACGCGATCGAGCGCCGACAGCACGCCCAGCGCGTCGAGCTCCGGCAATGCTTCGCGCACCGAGCGATCGACGAGCTCGTTCGATGCGCGCCCGAGCAGCGAGCAATAGAAGTCATTGCAACGCTCGTGCACGTGCCGAGCGCCGCGCACGATGGCGACGCCAGCGGGCGCATCGTCGAACAAAGCTTCGAGCGGATTCCACTCGCGCGGGGCGCCGGAAGCGCCATCCTTCGGATCGTCTTTGACCGCCAACGCGGTCGTATTACAGCCCAGCCGCGCGAGCACGTCACTACAAAGAGCCACGGTCTCGGCCGAATCAACCGGCCAAATTGGCTTTTTTGCCGCATTCTTCTGGTGCAATTGGCGGCTTGCCATACCCACGAGCGCGATCCGATCGTAAAACTCCCGGGGTGACTTCCTCGACCGCGACTCCGCTCTCTCGGCCCAAAGCTCAGGTTTTGCTCGGCGATCGCTTGGTCGAGTTGCCCGAGCTCGCGCCGGGCGAGCGCGTCGTGCCGCTCGCGGAGTTCGGCGAGCTGATCGTGATTTCGAAATCGGCCGCGGAGGCCGCGCGAGACGCCGTGCTCCGCGCGGGCGAAGCGCTCACCGAGCTCGCCGACGTGAGCGAGGCCGCGCTGAATCAGTTCTTCGCCGAGTTCGCCGCGCGACTCGAAGACGAGCAGACGTTCGCCGAAATCGCGCGCGCGAATGCGGCCGACGTGAACGACGCGCGATCGCGCGGCCGCGCCGTCGGCCGGCTCGAGCTCACGGCGCGCATGCGAAATGACATGGTTGCGGGCCTCCGCGCTTGGACCTCGGCACCGTCGCGAGTCGGCGAAGTGATCGAACGACGTCAGGGCGACGGCTACTTGCTCGAACGGCGGCGCGCGCCGCTCGGTATCGTCGCCTTCGTGTTCGAAGGTCGGCCGAACGTGTTCGCGGATGCGGCCGGCGTGCTCAAAAATCGCAACAGCGCCGTATTTCGCATCGGCGGAGACGCGCTCGGCACTGCCATCGCGATCGAAGAACACGCGCTCCGCCCCGCCCTGCTCGCCGCCAGCCTGCCCGAAGGCGCGCTCAGCCTGGTGCGCAGCAAAGAACACGGCGCCGCGCACGCGCTCTTCAGCGAACGCGCGCTGCGGCTCGCGGTCGCGCGCGGTTCAGGGCGCACGGTGGCCTTGCTCGGTGCGATCGCCAAACAACACGGCATCCCGGCTTCGCTACACGGCACGGGTGGCGCCTGGATGTGGATCGAAGCCAGTGCTGCGCCTGAGCGCGTGTCGAACGCGATCCGCTTCAGTCTCGATCGCAAAGTGTGCAACACGCTGAACGTGCTCGTGCTCGAACGCAGCGCGGTTGCCAAACTGGGACCGACGATCGAACGCGCGCTCCGCGATCTGAAAGCCAAGGTCGCGGTGGTTCGCGGCTCCGAAGGCGTGGTCGCGAGCAGCGAAACGATCGAAGAAAACACACTCGGCCGCGAGTGGGAGTGGGACAGCGTGCCCGAGCTCTCGTTCGTAATCGCCGAAGATTTGCCGCACGCGGTTCGGCTGATCAATCGATACAGCCCGAAATTCGTGGCCTCGATCTTGTCCGAACGCGAGGGCGCGTTCGATGCATTTTACGCCGCGGTCGAAGCGCCCTACGTGAGCAACGGCTTCACGCGCTGGGTCGATGGCCAATGGGCCTGGCATCGACCCGAGCTCGGTCTCACCAATTGGGAAACTGGGCGCCTGCTCGGGCGCAGTGGGTTTCTCTCCGGTGACGATCTCACGACGGTCCGCGACGTGTTCATCGACCAAACCGGGCGCGCGGAACAGAAGCGATGAACGCCGAATACGCGTCGAGCGTTGGGCATGCACGACAAATGTTGATGATTGGGCACGACGCGCGCAGAACCGCGCTCGGGTTGCTCGGCACACGCTGACTCCGAGTCGGCCGTCCGCGCAATTACGATGCGCTCGAGCGCTTCGATTCCAAATTATTCGGCTAGCTAGCTTGGCTCGGCCTGCAAGAAAAACGCTATGCTCGGCGCATGATCGTCAAAGCTCCGTTCGGTCGCACGGATCACCAGAGCTCGCGCGTGATTTTCGGCGCGGCCGCGCTCGGTAAAGTCAGCCAGGCCGAAGCCGATCGCGCTTTGGATTTGCTGCTCGAGCATGGTGTCAATCACATCGATACCGCGGCTTCTTACGGCGACTCGGAGCGTCGCATCGGGCCTTGGCTCGAAGCGCGACGTGGGGATTTTTTCTTGGCCACCAAGACTGGTGAGCGCGGCTATGACAAGGCAAAGGAGCAGCTTCAGCGTTCGCTCGAGCTCTTGCGCACCGATCACGTCGATTTGATCCAGCTGCACTGCCTGATCGACGAAGCCGATTGGGCGACCGCGTTCGGCCCGCGCGGCGCGCTCGAAGCGCTAATCGACGCGCGAGACGAGGGCCTCGTGCGCTTCATCGGCGTCACGGGACACGAGCTGCGTGTTGCACGGATGCATCTCCGTTCGCTCGCCCGGTTCGCTTTCGATTCGGTGCTCCTGCCCATGAATTTCGCGCTCTTTCAAAACCCGGAGTACGTCGCGGATTTCTCCGCGCTGCTCACGCTATGCGCCGAACAGAACGTCGCAGTGCAAACCATCAAGGGCCTCGCGCGCGGACCAAAAACGGACGCTGCGCAGCCGTGGCACACCTGGTACGCGCCGCTCACCGAGTCCTCCGAAATCGAACGCGCCGTCGCTTGGGTGCTCGGCGATCCACGTCAGGTTTTCCTGAACACGCCGGGCGACGTCACGCTGCTACCGCGCGTGCTCGACGCCGCCGAACGCGTGCTGGCGCAGCCGAACGAGGGTGACATGCGCGCGCTGGCGCGCGACGCGCAGCTAACGCCGCTGTTCGTCTGAACTCGCCACCTGCGCGTTGGCGCAAGCGCCGAGATTTTGCAGCCGACCCGTGTGCGGCATATCACGCACTCGCACGAGATCGCAGCGACAGCTTTGCGGTCGCGCAATCGGTATTGCATGCACGCAGCAGCTCAAAGCGCCACGCGGCAAAATTGAGCGCAATCGCGCGTCGTCGATCTCGAACTGAAAAGTCTCGAGTGAATCAGTATTGGCGTGAACGGCGCCTGTCGTGAGTGCATCAACTCCGATGTGTGCTTGGGCTTTTCCGGCGCGCGCGCCGATCCAATTCGGCGGAGCGCGATCCGGCGTGCTCGGCTTTGCGAAGATGGACGGACTAGGAGGATGCTTTGATCACTCAGCGAAAAGTTTTGACGCGTAACGCTTTCTCGATTTTGGCCACGGTTGTTTTCGCCACGGCAGCGATGTCCGCGTGCAGCAGCTCGGACGACACGAGCGCCGCGGGCGGCACGTCGGGTAGCGCAGGCAGTGCAGGCTCCGCGGGACGAGGCGGCGCGGCGGGCAGCGCGGGCTCGACGAATGTGGCGGGTAGCGGCGGCAGCGCAGGCACCGCTGGGAGCGGCGTGATCATCGGCGTGGGCGGTGAAGGCGGCGCGATCGGCGTGGCTGGTGCCGGCGGTGCGGCAGGCGAAGGCGGCGCAGGATCGGCGACGATCGAGCAGAACGTGGCGATGGCGCTGCTCACTTCCGATCAAGCAGGCGCGGTCGATACCGATGCGAATTTGATCAACGCCTGGGGCCTCGCGATCAATCCAGTCGCGGAGGGTGGGCCGTTGTTCTGGGTTTCGGCGGCGGACAAGGGTGTCTCGGCCGTGATCGATGCAGCCGGTCATCCGCAGTCATTGGTCGTGACGATTCCGTCGGCGAACGGCACCGATCCCGGATCTCCGACCGGCCAGGTCTACAACGGCACGCCCGCGTTCAAGGGCGACGTGTTCATCTTTGCCACCGAAGACGGTCTGATCACGGGCTGGCAAACGGGCACAGCCGCCGTCACGCGCGTGAACCATGCCACGACGGCCAGCTACAAGGGGCTCGCGATCGTTACGAACGGCACCACGCCTTCGCTGGCCGCGGCGAATTTCAAGGCAGGCACCGTGGACGTATTCGATACCGCGTACGCCGCGGCAGTCGACACGACGCTATTCACGGATCCGACGATGCCGGCGGGTTTTGCACCGTTCAACGTGGCCGAGCTCGGTGGCAAGGTGTACGTCACCTACGCGAAGCAAGACGCAGCCAAGGCGGACGACGTGCCCGCGGTCGGCAACGGTTACGTCGACATGTTCGGCGTGGACGGCACTTTCACCAAGCGCTTGATCTCGCAAGGCGTGCTGAACTCGCCGTGGGGTCTTGCGCTCTCGCCCGACGATTGGGGCTCGCTGCCCAATGCACTCCTCGTCGGCAACTTCGGCGACGGGTTGATTCACGCCTACGATCCGACGACCGGCGAGATGCTCGGCGAGCTCAGCACGAGCGGCAAAGCACTCGCGATCGACGGGCTTTGGGCGCTCTCGTTCGGTCCCAACAGCGCCTCGGCAAACCTCAGCTCGCAATTGTTCTTCACCGCCGGGCCTGTCATGGAAACTCACGGACAGTTCGGCAAGCTCACGCTCAACCCGTAACTCGCAATCCCCCAATACTGCGCCCCCGCGCGGCCGAAAGACTTCGCGGGGCGTTGCGGTGCTACTGAGTACCGGTCACGTGATCACGCCCGCGGCGGTGAGCGCGACGATCGAATTTCTGCGCGCGACGTGAATGCGCAAGCGGCGTCAATGGCGCCGGCACGCGCTCATCTTCCGACGCGCCAAATCTCTTTGCCCGTCGCTGGCTCGTATGCGCGTAACGCGCCCCAGTTCACGGCCAGCACGTAGCGGCCGTTGAATTGGAACAGCTCGGGGCTGTCGCTCGAAATGTCCGAGACGGGGAATTCGTAGAGTTGATTGCCACTCTGCTCGTCGAGCCCGATGATCAGCCCCTTGTCGCGATCGCCGGGGCGCGCGGCCCAGAGCATGATTTTCCCCGCGGCCAGCGCGATGCCCGTCGCGAACGTGCAGCTCGCGTACGGCAATTCCTTCGACCAAATTGGGCGCGCGCCGTCGGTCACCGTCAGAGTCAGGATTTCGGTGCCGGAGGCGCGCTTGGTGAGCGTGTACTTGCGCGACCCGAGCGCGAGCGCGGTGCCATGCTCGGTGAGGCCAATCAGCCCCGGTTTTTGTTCGCCTGCATAACGGCGCATCACTTTCGCGCTGCACGGCGCGGCCACACCACTCGGGAGCTGAATGCCTTGCGTCGTGCCGTCGTCGGTTTTGAGCTGCACGCAGCCGGGGCCTGCGCCATATTCGCCGACTTTATCGCGAGCCATCACGTGCGTTACGCCCCATGGGCTTCGCGCCGTGTAGAAATCGACCTGGAAATTGGCTCCAACCACGAAAAAGCCGTCGAGCCCGAGGCAACCGAGTTGTTCCGCTTTCGAGACCGGTGGCGCCGTGAACAACACTTTGCCCGAGTTGCCATCGACGACCGTGGCTTGATTGGTTTCGCTCGGCCCGCTGAGACCAGCAATGTCGAGCACGCCGTCCCCATTGGCGTCGATCAGGCAGCCCGGCTCCGACCCACTCCAGCTCGACGAGCCGAGCGCGCGCGTCGCACCGGCAACATTGCCGATCGCTTGCAGAGCGGGTGAACCGCTGCGCATCAGTTGCTTCCAAACGCTGACCCCGATCCCACCGAACAGCGCGCCCACCCAGATCAGCGTGACCAAGCGATTCGCCAATGACGACCGCCGCCTGACCACGACCTGCGCGCGAGGTTCTCGCTGATATTGAAACGGAGCGGGCCGCGGCTGCATCGCGGGCGCCGGTGCGTTCGCGGTCGTGCCGCAATAGGGGCAGCGGATCGACGCGCCCGCCGGCAGCTCCAGCGGCGCACCACAACGCTCGCATTTCAGCAGCATCGGGGCCGCACGATAGCGCGTTTTGTCGCGTGATGGATAGCATTCGGGCGAGCACGATTTCACTACGCTATAACGCCCGCACGCCGATGACGCAGATACCCCGACGACGCTTCCTTGAATTGACCGTGATTTCCGCCGGCGCCTGCTTCGGTGCGGTTGCATGCGGCAGCTCGGACTCGGGCGCGCGTGCGAGTGACCAAAACAAATACTTTCCACAATCGGTCGCGTCCGGCGATCCACGGCCGAACAGCGTCGTGCTTTGGACGCGCGTGGACGACGCCGCGCGCGCGAGCGACGACCTGACACTGATCCTCGAGGTCGCGACCGACGAAGGCTTCGGTACGCTGGTCATGCTCGACGGCAATCCGAGTCAAACCCTGACCGCGAAGGCCGAGTTCGATCATTGTGTAAAAGCGCGCATCGACGGCCTGATCCCGGCCACGACTTATTTCTACCGCTTCAGTTACGAAATCTCGGGCAGCACGATCCTGAGCCGCACCGGTCGCACCAAAACGGCGCCGGATGAAAACGCTGACGTGGCGGTGCGCTTCGCGGTCGTGTCCTGCCAGGATTACGCGGGGAAATACTATCATTCGTATCGCCACTTGGCGGAGCAAGATTTGGACGTGATCGTGCACCTCGGCGATTACATCTACGAGACGACCGCGGATCCTTCGTTTCAAACCGAAACTCAGGATCGCCAAGTCGTGTTTAGTAATCCGAGTGAAGCATTGATGCTCGGCAGCGCGGACGCGCCTTTTTTTGCCGCACAGTCGCTCGGCAACTACCGCGATCTGTATCGCCTTTATCGGTCCGATCCGGACATGCAAGCCGTGCACGAGCAATTCCCAATCATCGCCACACAAGACGATCACGAGTTTTCCGACGATTGCCACGCCGACTTCGCGACGTACACGGATGGCCGCGAGCCAGAGCAAGAGACCGCGCGCCGCTTGGCCGCGGATCAAGCCTGGTTCGAGTACATGCCAGTCGATCTCTCGAGCGTGCCGACCAGCGATTGGGACGGCAGCAAGGCTTTCCCGGACGAGCTTCGCTACTATCGGAACTTCGTATTCGGGCAGCACTTCGAGCTCGTGCTCACCGATCTGCGCCGCTATCGGCCCGATCATTTGGTACCGGAAGACGCTTTTCCCGGCTCGATTTTTTTGGATCAAGCCGCCCTGACCGCGCTCGAAGGCACGCTACCAGGCGATGCCGCGCCTTATGTCGATCTCGACGCCGACGAAAACAAACCCTATCGCGACGCGCTCCAGACAGGCGCGGACACGCTGAGCATCGACGCGAGCGCGGTAAAAGGCTTGATCAGTGTCGCGTACATCAACGATTCATTGACCACGCTCGGGCTCAGCGATCCGCCGCCGATCGACGCGACCGCGCCGGACCTCGAACGCGGTTACGCCTACGAGCAGCTGCTCAAGAGCGATGAATTTTCGCGCATCGGTTCGCGTTACGTGGTCGCTGTCGCGCAATTCAACGCGCTGGCCCAATCCAAATACCAAGACAGCATGGGCGCGAGCGAGCAGCTGATGGGCGCGGATCAACGCGCCTGGTTCCTCGCCACGATGAAAGCCTCCACGCGCACCTTCAAAGTCTGGGGCAACGAAGTGTGCTTCATGCAGCGGCACATCGATTTGTCACAAGTTACGCTCGCGCCCGAAGAACTGCGGATCAAGATTCAGATCTCGGCCGAGGATTGGGACGGCTTTCCGAACGAACGCGAAGCCTTGCTCGACGAGCTCGGCGCACTCGACAACGTGGTAATCGTCTCCGGCGATCTGCATTGTTTCTTCGCCGGCACGCCGTACTCGGCCACCGATTCGTCGAAGCGCTTGGTCGAGTTCGTGACCGGCAGCCTCACTTCGACGACCTGGCAACAAGGCTTGCTTTCGCTCGCGTCGAGCTCGGACTTGCCGCCGTCGACGCAGTTCATCGCCGAGTCCGTGGGTTCTTTGCTCACCGATCCCGACACCAAACCCAATCCACACTTGGCGTTTCAGAACCTATCGGACAATGGCTACGGCTTGTTCGAAGCGAACGGCGAGCGCCTCGCAGTCAGCTTGTTCAGCATCTCACCCGAAAACATTGCGAAGCCTCCGGCAGCGCTGTCAGGCGCGCTCGACGGCTTATTTGCGCGCCAAGACTTCGAGGTCGTCGCAGGCGCTCCAGATCTGTTCCGAAATAACAGCGACGGCACCCGCGAACGCTGGGACATCCCGTCGGTGAGCTGGGTTCCGGCGTGATTCTTTGACGCACGCGCGCACCGCGAGGCGACTTCGGCGCGGATCCGCGCGCGTCGCACATGCGGCCCAGAGCGCCGCACACGGAGCCACATCATTCAAGAGAGAACGCTCGGTGTGCGCCGTTTGCGCGCAAATTCTGTATTGACGAATCAGGCACATAAAGTGCTTATTCAGGTTGGATGTTTTCGCGCTCGGCGCACGCTTCGCTTCGACTGGCCGCATTAGCCGTCACGTCGACGCTATTTGCGTGTTCGGTCTACAGCCCGTCCTTGCTCATTCCGAACGAAGACGCGAGCGCGAGCGCAGCCGCGACCAGCACCGGCGAGAGCGGCGGAAGCGACAGCGGCGGATCGAGTGCCGCGGGCACGAGTAGCGGCGGACAACTCGAAGCCTCGGGCGGCAACGCAGGCAACGCGAGCGGCGGATCGAGCCAAGGCGGCGCGAGCGCAGGCAGTTCGAGCGCTGGTGCGGGTGGCAGCGCGAGCGGCAGCGGCGGATCCAGCGCGGGCGCGGGCAACGGCAGCGGCGGAAGCGCCGCGGGCGGCGGAAGCGCGGGCGTTGCGGGCGGCGGCGGAAGCGCCGGCGCTGTCGGCGTCGATCCGTGCATGCGCGCGAACTGGACCGCGAGCGCTTCCGAATCGAGCCTACGCACGGACGTGCCGCAGCTCTATAACCCGCCGCCACAAGCGATCGACGGCGATGGCAGCACGCGCTGGTCCAGTGGCCAAGCGCAAATCGGCGGGGAGTGGTTCTTGCTCGATCTCGGCGCGGTCGCCGCGCACCTCACGCAGATCGTGCTCGACACCAGCAATCACGCGACCGATTTTCCCGCCGGCTACAAACTCGAAGTTTCGACTGATGGCACGAGCTACTCACTCGTCACCTCCGGCTCCGGCTCGAGCCTCACGACCATCGCGTTCAGCGATAAATCAGCGCGTTACTTGAAGATCACGCAGACGAGCACCTCCGCCTCGTGGTGGTCGATTCAAGAAATCAGCATCTCCTGCCAAAGCGATTGAGCATCACTCGCGGTAGCGCCGCCACTGCCGGTGCCCACCGCCGAGCAAGCCGAGATCAGCCAGCAGCGCGAGCGCCGTCAACAACCACCCGATCGGCGGCACCGTGACGCCATTGCCGATCGAGTTCACCGCGAAGGCGAACGTGATCGTGGTGAGCGGCAAGAAAAAGAAGCCGAGCAGCGGCCAGAGCCGACTGTGATAGGCGTGCAGCAAATAATGGCCGCCGAAGAGCCAAACCAAAAACAGAGCCACGCGCGGAAACGCGACCGCCAAACACCCGAACAAGCACGGCACGTACCGAAGATACACCGAGTGCCCGGCGCGTCATTTGAAGAAGTGTGACGCTCGTGCGCCGCGAAACGCCGCGTTTCGCCACGAAGGTTCGTAAACCTCGGCCAGATTTTTCGCTCGTCGCCCGCGAAGCCATCGACAGCCGCGGCGTTCGACCGTATGACGCGGCTCCCGAAAAAGGAGGACATCGTGAAGGCTTCTTCATTCGTTATGACTTTGGCGTTCGGAACTTTGGGCTTGCTGAGCGCGTGCGGTGGCTCGTCGGAGCCGGCCGCTGCGCCTCCGCCGCCCGCGCCTGCTGCAGCCGCAGCCGAGCCGCCCGCGCCCGCCGCGCCGGCCGCGACCGAAACCGCCGCGCCCGCCGCCGCAGCCGAGCCGCCGAAAGCCGAACCGCGCACGATCGAAGTCGCGATCGAACCGAAGAGCGGCTCGAAGCTCAAAGGCAAAGCGACGCTCACGGAGGTCGAAGGCGGCGTCAAAGTCTCGCTCTCCGTCGAAGGCGTGAAGCCGGGCGGCGATCACGGCGCCCACATCCACGAAAAAGGCGACTGCAGCGCGCCGGACGCCGCGAGCGCGGGCGGCCATTTCAATCCGCAAGGCAACGATCACGGCTTGCCCGTCGTCGCCAAACACCACTTGGGCGATCTCGGCAACCTCGCGATCGGCAAAGACGGCAAAGGCTCGCTCGAAATCACGATCCCGGGCGCGAACCTCAAACCGGGCGATCCGAACTCGTTCGCCGGCAAATCGATCGTCGTGCACGCGAAGAAAGACG
>DATATR010000432.1:0-10948 GCA_036268695.1 Polyangiaceae bacterium
TCGAAGGACGTCAAATCGACTTCCAGATCGAAGCTCTCCGTCGTCACCGAATTCGGCTCTTCGCTGAGCACGCCGGCCGGGATCTGGAACTCGCTTTGCGTCGGAAACAAGAGCGCGTTCAGTCGTTCTCCGCTCGGAGTCGCGAACTCGAGGCGCTGTAAATTGCCGTCGCTCGTGAGCGCGTAATCCGAAGTGCCCATCTTCGTCACGGTAGGCGAGGCGATGAACGCGGTGGTCGCGAGTGAAATCGCGTCGGTCGAGTCTTCGGGCGGGTCGATGCCGCGTTCGTAGACGCGCGACCAGCCGCTGCCGCCGCCGTCGTTCGCGGTGGCGACGGCCCAGAGCTTGGCGTTCACGAATGCGCCGCTCGCGGTCGGCACCAAGAATGAAGTCGAGGCGCTGCCGAGGCTCGGATAAAGGAGGAGTTGGCTGTCGAGGCTGATGCCGGGCACGCCGATCACGTCGTCGAATGCGCCGTCCCCGAGGTTCACGGTCATGAGCGTCGCGGGAGCGAGCGAAGTTCGATCCATCAGCGGCATCGACAGCGCCATCGTGATCGCGTTGTGCAGCGAAAGGCCGGTTTCAATGCCGAGCCCGGTCACGCTGAGCTGATCGTCGCTCGGATCATCCGGCGTGCCCGCGTCACTGCCTTCCGCGATGACGGCGAGCACCGCCGTGGAATCGGCGGGCACCGTGAGCGTCGCGCTGCAGCTCGCGGGCGCGTCCGCGGTCTCTTTGCAATCCGGCGCGGCGCTCGCGAGCGTCGCTTCGAGCGCTTCGAGCCCGCGCGGGCGCGAGAACGCGAACCGCGCGATGCGATAATTGCCGGCGGCGGGCGCGGGTAAGTCGTCCCAGCCGGGCAGCGAGAGCGAAATGGTCGCCGTGCCGCTGTTGCTCGCCATCGACTCGAGTGGGATTTGCGCGACGGCCGATTTGACCAAACCCCAGCTTGCAGCCGCATAACCCGCAGCGCTTACAGTCAGCATTTGCGGGCTGCCGTCGAGCGAGGAAACGACGAGCTTGCCGTCGCTGCCGGTTTGGCCAACCTTGTGAGCACTTTGGCCCGCACCGAGCCACACGTCGGCTCCCGCAATCGGCGCGTTCGAGTCCGAGTCGATCGCGTAAACGGTGAGCGTGTCCATCAACGGTCCGCCGGACACGCCGCCGCCGTCCGCCGCTGGGACGGTCGTGACCGTCGGTGTCTGGTCATCGTCGCCACAAGCCACGATCGAGATGGCGCACAACGCAGCGCACAACGCGCGAATCGCGCCCGAACTCAAGTTAAATAAAGCGATGCTCTTCATCTACCCAGCTCCATGAATACAATCAAAGGGCACGCAGAGTTTCTCGATTGCGGAATTTGAGTTCCAAAGTTTAGCCGCCGATGTCCGTCTTGCCGCCGCCGCGCTTTCCCAGCCCACCCACGGCTTTCGTTGGCCGGAACGCGGAGCTTTCGGCGCTGCGCGGATTGATGGAAGAGGGTGGGGCGCGCTTGGTCACGATTCTCGGCCCGCCGGGCATGGGAAAGACTCGGCTCGCATTGCGCTACGCGGAAGAGTTTGGCGCGCGCGAGGGCGGCGCCGGCTCCTGGTTCGTCGATTTGACGTCCGCGCGAACACTCGAGGAACTGTGCGCCAACGTCAGCTCGCAGCTCGGCGTCGGTTTCGCGGAGACCGGTGACATGGTGGTGCGCATCGCTCACGCGCTCGCGGCACGCGGCGAAATTTTGGTCGTGCTCGATAACTTCGAGCAATTGGTGCAAGACGGCGCGAACGCGATCGCCACTTGGCTCGCGCTCGCGCCCGATGCGCGCTTTTTGATCACCTCGCGCGAAGTCTTGCGCGTGATGGGCGAAACGCCGTACGAGCTCGGTCCGTTGCCCGTGCCCGCGCTGGACGGCGCGCTCGCACGCACGAGCGCCGTCGAGCTTTTGCTCGAGCGCGCGCCCGGGCTCGAGCTGACTCCAGAAAATTCCAAGATTTTGGCCGAAATATTGAGTTCGCTCGAAGGCATTCCGCTCGCGATCGAGCTGTGCGCGGCGCGGCTCGGCGCGCTCGGCGCCGCCGGCGTGCTGTCGCGCATGCACGACCGGCTCGATCTGTTGAACCGCGGCGCCCGCGACGTCGATCCGCGCCAAAAAACTCTGCGCGGCGCGATCGATTGGTCTTGGGAATTGCTCTCGCCCGACGAGCGGCTCGGCCTGTGTGCTTGCTCCGTGTTTGCGCAGAGCTTCGATGCGGCTGCGTTCGAACACGTGTGCCAAGGCTCGTTTCGCGCGCCCGCGCTCGAAGTGCTGCAATCCTTGCGCGAAAAATCGTTGCTGCGCGCGCTGCCGGACGCGACGCGCACGGCTTCGCTGCGGCTCGGTATTTACGAGAGCATTCGCGCGTACGCCGCTGAAAAACTCGGCGAGAGCCCGCAGCAAGCGCAAATCGTGCAGCGCCATGCCGAATACTTCGCCGAACACGGCTACCAAGAATCCCGCGCCACGCCGACCGCGCGCGGCCGCGACGCGCAGCGCTGGCTCGGCTTGGAGAGCGACAATCTGCGTGTCGCCTACGATCGCCTGAGCGAGGCACCTGGTCACGCGCGCCTGCGCGCCGAGCTCGTACTGGCGCTCGAACCGGTGATGTCCTTGCGTGGCCCATTCGATCGCTACCGCCAAATGCTCGACGAAGTCGTGTTGAAGGATCGCGCTGCCGCGCTCGAGCCCGAGCTCGCGGCGCGCGTGGCTCGCGCTCGGGCGCGTGCGCTCCGTCAACGCGGCTTGCTCGAAGACAGCGTGGCCGAACTCGAACGCGCGCGTCACGTCTGCCAGCGCGCCACGCTGAGCGACCTGAGCGCCGAGCTGCTCGTGGACAGTGGCGAAGTCGAGCAAGAGCGCGGGCACTTCGAAGAGGCTCAAAAACGTTACGACGAAGCGTTGCTCGTTGCCGGCGCGCGCGCAGATTTGCACGTCCGCGCGCGCGCTCACGCCGGCCTCGGCCTGCTCTGTCACAGCCAAGGCAAATTGGATGATGCGTTCGCCTGGTACGAACAAGCGCTGGCCGAAGCGATCGGCTCGGGCGACCAGCGGCTCGAAGCGGGCTTGTGCAAAGACATCGGCAGCCTGCGCCTGCAACAAGCGCGGCTGGACGAAGCGCGCGAGCACTACGGCCGCGCCGTCACTTTGCTCGAAGAGCTCGAAGATCCGATCTTGGCCGGCATCGTCGAAGGCAACTTGGCGATCCTGTCGCAAGAGCGCGGCAGCTACGCCGAGGCGCGCCGTCACTTCGAAAACGCCGAGCGCAAGCTGAGCCGCGCGGGCGCGCGTTTGCTCGAAGCGCACGTGCGCGGCTATTCCGGCGCGCTCCACCACGAGCTCGGCGAATTGGACTTGGCTTGCGTTGCCTACGCGCGCGCGTTGCGCGTCTTGCGCGAAGTCGGAGATCGCCGCTTGGAGGGCTTGTTTTTGGCTGCCTTGGGCGGCGCGGACGCGGCGCGGGGACGGACCGCCGCGGCGCGGGAAGCCTTCGGCGCGGCCGAAAAATTGCTGATCGAAGTCGGCGATCCGGGTCTGGTCGAAGCGCTCGAATTGCACCGCGGTTTTCTCGCGCTCGCTTCGAGCGAACAAGCGCAAGCGCGCGGCGATGCCGCCCAAAGCCACGCCGAACGCTCGCGCGCGCTCGCGCTGTCGCGCCGTGCTCGCGAGCGCCTCGACTCCGGCGCGCTCGCTCACTCCGACGACGCGCGCTTTGCGCTTCGTTTGCTCGAACGCGCGCTGCGCTCCGAAGCTTGGGTCTTCAATGTCGCTCGCGCCGCGCTCGCGCCGCCCGGCGAATCCACGATCGACTTGAGCTCGCGCCCGCAGCTCGTGCGCATCGTGCGCGCGCTGGCCGAGCGGCGCATGACCATGCCCGGCGTAGCGCTGAGCCAAGACGAGCTCTTGGCCTACGCTTGGCCCGGCGAACGCATGACGGCGGAAGCCGGCGCAAACCGCATGAAAGTGGCGCTTTCCACGCTGCGCAAGCTCGGTCTGCGCTCGCTCATTCAACGCACGGAAGAAGGGTATCTGCTCGACCCGCTGAGTCCGTTCGTGCTCGAAGCCAATTCCAATTGAATCGGCTTGAGCGAGCGCGCGCAGAAAAATCATTGGCTTGCGCGGAGGCGTTGGCGAGCGCGATGCGCGAGCGATTTGACGCCCGCGGTGGTCGTGCCCATTTCGGTCGCGATGTCCGCGGTCGAAAGCCCGGCGCCGCACAAGAGCTCGAGCACCTCGCGTTCGCGCGCCGGCAATAACTTCACCGCTTGGCACGCGCGCTCCGCTTCGTAAATCACGTCCGGTTCGGTTGGCGCACGCGAGCCGAAGGTGAACACGTCCGGGTGCACCGCGCGACGGCGCTTCAGACGGCGGAAGTGCTCGCGCTGCAAGTTGATCGCGATGCTCAAGAGCCAAGGCCGGAACGTCGCGCCGACCGTGAAGCTTGCGCGCGCGCGATGCAGGTGCAAGAAAGTTTGTTGCACGAAGTCCGGCACTTCGTCGCGCAGTGAGCGCCAGAGCACGCGCTCGAGCACGGGCGTGTAGCGGCGAAACAGCTCCGCGAACGCGGTCATGTCGCCGGCCACGTAGGCCGCCATCAGCGCTTCGTCGGTCTGAGTTTTTCGCTCCGGACTCGCGCTCCTTCGCCCGCGCCGAGATTCCGCAACCCGTTCTTGAACGACGCCGTAGTAGTCTCCCGAATGGCCGATCATGGGAATCAGCCTGGGGGCACGCCGCCGTTAGTCCCAGTTAAACCGGGTTAATTGGCGAATATCCAGGACAATCCGGGGGTTATGCGCTGTTTGTGATCACCGGGGCTGGGGCCGGACATGGCGGCTTCCGAAGCAGCGACCGCGGCATTCGCGGCGGCATCGGAAAGGTTCGAGATGAGTCGGCCCGCAGGCGTGTGTTTGGGAAATCACGAGTTACCCCAATCCGAGCAGGAGGCGAGCGGGCGGCTCGTCGAACACGGCGCCGACACGGACTACGCGATCGATCACGCCGAGGCGCTGCGACCATTCTTGATGAGCGTGGTCAGTGATTCCGACCATTGGCTGTTCGTGTCCAGCAATGGTGCGCTCACCGCTGGTCGTCGCAACGCCAAATTCGCGCTCTTCCCGTACACCACCGAAGACAAATTGACGGACAGCGTGAACGTTTCCGGGCCGTACACCGCGCTGATCGCCGAGCGCGCGGGCACGAGCCGATTGTGGGAGCCATTTCGCGACAGCTCGGAGCTCGTCTACCGCGTCGAGCGCACGCTCGAAAAGAGCACGCTGGGCAACCAGCTGAGCTTCGCGGAACTGAATCAAGATCTCGAACTCGCCTTCAGCTACCGCTGGTCGACGAGTCACGAGTTTGGTTTCGTGCGCGAGTGCACGCTCGAAAATCGCGGCCGCGACGCGGTCAGCGTGCGCCTGCTCGACGGCTTGCAAAATCTCCTGCCCGCGGACGTCGATGAGCAGATGCAGCTCGGCTTCAGCTGCTTGCTCGATGCCTACAAGAAGAACGAGCTCGTCGAAAACACGACGCTTGCGCTCTACACGCTCGCCGCGCAAGTCGTCGATCGCGCCGAGCCACGTGAATCCTTGCATGCGAGCAGCGTTTGGAGTCATGGTCTGCCGGGCGCGAAAGTGCGTTTGTCCTCCGAGCACAATCGTCGATTTTCGCTCGGGAATTTGCCGGAGCCAGCGCGCGAGGTGCGCGGGCGCCGTGGCGCCTATTTGCTCGAAGCAACGGTCGACCTCGCGCCGGGCGAGAAAAAACGCTGGCTGATCGTCGCGGACGTCAATCGCACGCAAGCAGCGCTCGGCTCGCTGCTCGTCGCGCTTGCAAAACCCGAAGCGCTCGTCCAGCGCGTGCACGCGGACGTCGCGCGCGGCAGCGAAAATCTCAAGAAGATTTTGGCGGACACGGACGGCTTGCAGCACAGCGCGGACCGCGTCACGGCTTGGCATCACACCGCGAACGTCTTGTTCAACGATCTGCGCGGCGGCATTTACGCGCACGGCTATGACGTCCCGTCGGCCGACTTCGCGCGCTTCGTGAAGACGTGGAATCGCGCGGCCTACACGCGCCACCAGGCCTTGCTCACCGAGCTGCCGCCGTTGTCATCGCGGCGCACGCTCGCCGAAAGCGTCGAGCAAACGGGCGATGCCGATTTGATTCGCTTGGCTTACGAATACTTGCCGCTCACGTTCAGCCGCAGGCACGGCGATCCGAGCCGCCCGTGGAATCGCTTCGAGATCCGCGTGCGCGACGAAAAAGGCCAAAAATTGCTCGGTTTCCAGGGCAATTGGCGGGACATTTTTCAGAACTGGGAAGCGCTCAGCCTGTCGTATCCGGACTTCGTCGAGAACATCATCGTCAAGTTCGTCAACGCCTCCACGGCCGAGGGTTACAATCCGTATCGCATCACGCAAGACGGCATCGATTGGGAAGTACCGGAGCCCGATCACCCCTGGGCGTCGATCGGTTATTGGGGCGATCACCAGATCATTTACCTGTGCAAGTTGCTCGAGCTTTCGCACAGTCATCACCCCGAGCGCTTGTCTCGGTTGCTCGAACGCGAGCTCTTCACGTACGCGGATGTGCCGTATCGCATCGTTTCGTACGAAAAGATCCTGAACAACGTACGCGACACGATCGAGTTCGATCACGACAAGCATCGCCGCATCATGCAGCGAGTGCCGGAGATCGGCTCGGACGCGAAGTTGCTCTGGAACGCGCGTGGGCTTCATCGCGTCACGCTGCTCGAGAAGCTCATCGTCACGACGCTCGGTAAGCTCGGGAACTTCGTGCCAGGCGGCGGAATTTGGCTGAATACTGGCCGCCCCGAGTGGAACGACGCCAACAATGCGCTCGTAGGCTACGGCCTGTCGATGGTCACGCTCTACTACCTCGAGCGTTTCCTGGTGCTGCTCGCGGAGCTCACGAGCTCGCTCGATGCGCGCGTTTCCCTGTCGCGCGAAGTCGCGGCGTGGCTCGAACGCACGAGCGCCGTGCTGCGCGAGCACGCGCCGCTGCTCGAAGCTGGCAAAGTGGACGACCGAGCTCGTCGCAAAATCATGGACGCGCTCGGCGGCGCGGCCTCGACCTATCGCGAAGCGCTTTATCAACGTGGTTTAGAAGAAAAGATCGAGCTCGAAGCGGACCAAGTGCGCGAGCTGGTTGCGCTCGCTGGGCGTTGGCTCGAACAATCGATTGCGCAGAACCGACGCGACGATGGTCTCTATCACGCTTACAACTTGCTCGCGTTTCACGCCGATGGCTCGGTCGGCGTCGAGCACTTGTACGAAATGCTCGAAGGCCAAGTGGCGGCGCTCAGCACGCGCGAGCTCGAACCCGCGGAAGCCCTGCGCGTGCTCGAAGCCTTGGCGAAGAGCCGCATGTACCGCCCTGACCAAAAGAGTTACACGCTCTACCCGGATCGCGTTTTGCCGAAATTCCTCGATAAAAATCGAATTTCGAGCGCCGATCTTTCACGCGCGAAAGTGCTCGGCGCGATGCTCGAAGCCGGCGACGCACGCATCGTCGAACGCGACGCACAGGACAACGTGCGCTTCCACGCCGACTTCTACAATGCCGATCGCGCGCGCGCCGCGCTCGAGCTCGTGCGGAGCGAAGGCAAATACGCCGCGCTCGACGAGGCCGAAATCGCGCGCATCCTCGAGGTCTACGAGCGGACCTTCGATCATCGCACGTTCACCGGTCGCAGCGGCACGATGTTCGGCTACGAAGGGCTCGGCAGCATCTATTGGCACATGGTCGCGAAGCTCTTGCTCGCGGCGAACGAACGCGTGTTCGCGGCGAGCGACCAAGGCGCGCCGCGCGAGGTCGTGCGCGCGCTCGGCGAACGCTACTACGCGATTCGCGACGGCCTCGGCGGCTTCAACAAGACGCCCAGCGTGTACGGCGCATTCCCACTCGATCCGTACTCGCACACGCCGAGCCACACCGGCGCGCGTCAGCCAGGCATGACCGGCCAAGTCAAAGAAGAAGTGATCGCGCGCTTCGCCGAGCTCGGCGTGCGCGTGAAAGCGGGGCGGATCGAGTTTCAACCGCTGCTCTTGCGAAACAGCGAATTCCTGCGCGAACCCGGCGTTTTCGAGAGCTTCGACGTGCGCGGCAAGCCGCTTCGCATCGAGCTCTCGCCCGGGACGCTCGGCTTCACTTATTGCAGCGTGCCAATCGTCTATCACTTGGCAGACGCGCCGCGTGTCGAGCTCACGCTCTCGGACGGCATTCGCGTCGAGCAATCGGGTCGCGCGTTGACGACCGAGCAAAGCAGCGAAATCTTCTCGCGCAGCGCTACTGTCGTGCGCATCGACGTCTGGACCAAGCTCGGACTTTGAGCCGCGTTCGGGCGCTCATTTCATTTTTTTATTGATGGTCACGCGACACGTCGCGGCTCGGCACAGCCTTCGGCGTCACGCGGCGGCTGTCGAGAGAACTCGAATTCACGTCCCCGCACACTTCGTATGACGAAGCCTGCGCGCAGCGAGTCGCTCGCCCCACTGTGGGTCGGTTGCCCACAAAAATCGCGCAAATCACTCAATAAGAAAATTTGTTGCGCGATTCGGACACGTAGCGAACGTGGTGCAGCAATATTGGTCGCGCGCGGTCGAATTCGGAATTGGACTCGTGCTCTCCGGCGTACTCGCCGGCTGCGGCGCGAATTCGGGCAGCTCACAAGTGACGAGCCGCCCAACCGGCGCGGCCGGCAGCGACACCGCCGGTAGCGCGGGCTCCGGCGCCAGCGCGAGCGGCGGGACCAGCAGCGATATCAACACGAGCAACGGCGGCGGCGGCGCTGGTGGCTCGGATTGCGCCGGCTCGGCTGGCTGCGGCATGAGCATGAAAAAGCCGATCTGCGGCGACGGCGTGCTCGATCCCGGCGAAGCTTGCGACGACGGCAACACCGTCGCAGGCGACGGCTGCATCGCGACCTGCCAGCAAGTCGAAGCTAACTTCGTCTGTCCGACACCGGGTCAAGCGTGCGTTTCGACGATCAAGTGCGGCGACGGAAAAATCGCAGGCGACGAGCAATGCGACGACAAAAACAGCCGCAACAACGACGGTTGTTCGTCCACTTGTCAGATCGAGCCCGGCTGGTCTTGCCCGATTCAAGGCGATCGCTGCGTGGCGACGAAATGCGGCGACGGCATCATCGCGGGCAACGAACAATGCGAAGACGGCAACCCGACACCAATGGGCGGCGATGGCTGCGACGCCAATTGTCAGATCGAGCCCGGCTGGGTCTGCGACACCGCGGGCATGCCTTGTCGCAAAGCCGTGTGCGGCGACGGCAAAGCCGAAGGCGGTGAACCGTGCGACGACGGCAACCAAGTCGTGGGCGACGGCTGCAGTCCGTTTTGCGAAGTCGAACCGAGCTGTCCGGCGACGGGCGGCGCTTGCTCGTCGCGCTGCGGCGATGGCTTGATTCTGCCCACCGATAGCGAAGAGTGCGACGACGGCAACACGACTTCGGGCGACGGTTGCTCCGCCGATTGCAAGATCGAACCAGGCTACACTTGCACCTTGGTTTCGAGCGCGCTGCCGGACACGTTGCCGGTTCCGGTCACGTTTCGAGATCAGATTTCACTCGCCTGTCCGAGCGATTCGACCGTCGGTGGGTACTCCGCGGCGAGCTGCAAGGCCGGCGTGACCAGCACGCGAAACCCGGATTTTCAGGCTCATTTCGGCTCGCGCGTCTACGACTTGGTGGGCAACACCTTGGGCGCCGACGGCAAGCCGACCTACACCGGCGTGTGCGAGCTGCCCGCGAGCTGCACCATCAACAGCGGCCCGACCCCGGACTTCGACAATCGCGAAACGTGCCCCGCAGGCGTGAATCCGCCCGCGAGCTGCGACGGCTCGTGGTGGCCGATGCACGGCGCGACCTCGTTCCACGCTTGGTACAACGACACGCCCGGCACCAACATCGACATCGTGAGCCAGTTCAACATGATCGCGCAGGGTGGTGGTGTGTATCACTACCCGGCGACCGCGGGCGCGCCGCTCTTTCCAATCGACGGCAAGGGTTGGGTCGGCGCGGGCTCGGAAGCGACGTACAACGGCCACAACTACGGCTTCACCACCGAGGTGCGTTATTGGTTCCAATTCGCCGGCGGCGAAGCGCTCACCTTCTCCGGCGATGACGACGTTTGGGTGTTCGTGAATGGCAAGCTCGCGATCGATCTCGGCGGTTTGCACGGTCGCATCCAAAGCACGCTCCACCTCGACGGCACGACCGGCAACGGCAGCTGCACCGAACCGGACGCGATGGGCGTCGATCAGCCCTGCGCGACGCCGACGCGCACGCTCGGGCTACAGGTCGGCGAGATCTACGAAATTGCCTTGTTTCATGCCGAGCGGCACCTCTCCGCGTCGAACTTCGACCTCACGCTCGGAGGCTTTTTGCACGCCAAGAGCACGTGCCAAAGCGTGTGCGGAGACGGCATCGTCACGCCGGACGAAGACTGCGACGACGGCACGAACAACGGCAAAGGCTACGGCTATTGCACGACGATGTGTACGCGCGGCTCGTACTGCGGGGACGGCACCGTCGACATGCCGTTCGAGCAATGCGATGACGGCGTGAACTTGAGCCAATATGGCGGCTGCGCGCCGGGTTGCGTGTTGGGCCCGAAGTGCGGGGACGGCATCGTGCAATCCAAGTTCGAGGAATGCGACGATGGCACGAACCTCGGCGGCTACGGCAAATGTGCGCCGGGCTGCGCGCTCGGGCCACGCTGCGGGGACGGCGTGATCCAAGGCAGCGAAGGCGAAGAATGCGACGACGGCAACAACACGCCGAACGACGGCTGCAGTCCGGATTGTGAGATCGAGGTGAAGTGAGTGAAGTGAAGCTTGTTTCGGGGTTGGGGCCCCGAAACCTGAGGGTGGGGCCCCGCTGAATTCACTTCA
>DATATR010000433.1:0-12139 GCA_036268695.1 Polyangiaceae bacterium
GGCGGGAGCTGCGCTCCCGATGACTAGTGCGCGTGGAGCACGTAGATCGTCACGAGCACGCCGATCGCGAGCACCATCGCGACCCAAATCCAAGTCGCGTCTCGCTCGGAACCGGCGGTCGAGCTCGGCCCGTTCCGGACCATCGCTTCGAGCGAAGGCGGCGGCGGTTCCATGCGCGGCACGTCGACCGAATCCGGCTGGTCGTCCCGCGTGGCCGGCGGTGGCGGCAAGTAGGGCTCACTGCCGCGACGTGGTTTCGGCGGATCGGTCACTGTCATCAAGATCCCAGTAGGACCTAGCTCGGTCAAGGCTCAAACCCAAATCAACGCCAAACGCCGCGAGCTTTGCCGAACGATGCGCTTCGATTTTTGCGCGACAACGCGCGATCGACTCAGGCCGGCGCTTTTTCGAGCCCGAAGCCTTCGTGCAGCGCGCGCACGGCAAGCTCGGTGTATTTGGCGGCGATGATGCAGCTGATTTTGATTTCGCTGGTGCTGATGGCCTGAATGTTGATGCCTTCGCCGGCCAGGATGCTGAACATTTTCGCGGCCACGCCCGCATGCGAACGCATGCCGAGGCCGACGATCGAGACTTTGACGATATCCGGGTCGTATTCCACCGGCTCGCTGCCGTACTCGGCGGCGGTCTTTTCGATCAGCTCTTTGGCGCGCGGCAAATCCGTTTTCGCGACCGTGAACGTCACGTCGGTCGTGTCTTTGCCGCCGCGTGACGGGCTTTGGATGATCATGTCGACCGAGACGTTGTGCTCGGCGAGCATGCCGAAGATCTTCGCGACCACGCCCGGCTTGTCTTTCATTCGGACGAGCTGAACTTTGGCTTCGCCTTTGTCGTAAGCGACGCCTGCCACGGCCACCGATTCGAAACCTTCTTCGCCGACTACCATCGTCCCTGTCCGATCGCTGAAGGAGGACCGCACGTGCACCGGTACTCCGTATTTCATCGCCACTTCGACGGAGCGAATCTGAAGCACCTTGGCGCCCAAGGAAGCGAGCTCGAGCATCTCTTCGTAGCTGATGCGATCGATTTTGCGCGCCGAGGGGCAGATGTTCGGATCGGTCGTGTAGACGCCGTCGACATCCGTGTAAATTTCGCAAACGTCGGCTTTGATCGCCGCGGCGATCGCCACCGCCGTCGTGTCCGAGCCGCCGCGGCCGAGCGTCGTGATGCTGCCGTCCGGATCGATGCCCTGAAAACCGGCGACCACGGCGATCGAGCCGTTCTGCACGGCGCTGAGCAGATTCGAGCCGTCGATCGCTTGAATCCGCGCCTTGGTGTACGCGGCATCCGTGCTGATGCGCGCTTGATGGCCGAGGAAGCTGCGCGCTTTGCCGCCGAGCTTTTGAATCGTCATCGCGACCAGCGCGGCGCTCACTTGCTCGCCGGTCGAAGCCAGCGAATCGAGCTCGCGCATGTCCGGCGTGTCCGAGATCTGATGCGCCAGCCCGAGCAAGCGATTGGTCTCGCCGCTCATCGCGCTCACGATCAAGACGACCTGGTTCCCCTCGCGCTGAGTGCGCAACGCGAGCTCGGAAACATGCTTCATGCGGTCGAGATTCGCGACCGAAGTACCACCGAATTTTTGAACGACGAGGGCCACGCGGTTTGGGAAGGCTCGGTAGCGCCCAAAAGTGAGGGAGTCAATGGTATCCGGCTCGAGCATGTGGATCGCCTCTCGCTCTCCGTCTTTCGCGCCCGAGCGCGCGCGAAGGGACCTGGGCCAGATGCCCGGAAATAAAACAAAGCCCCAGATTCGCCGGGCTGATCACGGTTTTGGAAGGTAGGACGACCTACAAAGAACTGACCGAACAGGCGGCGGCCACTCGGCAAATAGCGCACGTGGCCGAGCGCTATGCCAAGCGCAGCGCAGACAAACATCCCAAAGATCATTTGTTACCTCACAAACACACCACTACCCTCCCCACCGCGACATGACCCCGCTCACGCACTACGTGATCGAAACGCTCGTCACTTTGCTGGCGATCGTGGCGCTTTCGGTGCTGGTGTTGGTGGGGGCCAAGCGAGCCGGCATTGGACGCGCGGGCGGGCCGCTCGAGCTCGTGGGGCGCCTGCCGCTGGACTCGCGGCGCGCCGTGTATCTGGTGCGAGTCGGCGCGACGATCTACGTCGTGGGCGCGAGCGAGGCCGGCATCGCCAAGCTCGGCGAAGTGGCGGAGGGCACGCTCGATTTGCCGCCGCCCCAAACTGAGAGTTCGTCGTTTCGGGAGGTATTGAGTCGTGCGCTCGGCAAAAAGCCTTAGCTTCGCGGCCGCGCTCGCCACGCTCGCTCTGCCCGCGCTCGCCCACGCAGCGCCTGCGCCGAACGTGATGGACGAATCGTTCATGCGCCCGATCACGCTGGTCACGATCTTGGCGCTCGCCGCGCTCTTGCCCTTCGCGTTCATGACCCTGACCGCGTTCGTCAAGATCTCGACCGTCTTGCAAATCGTGCGCGGCGCGATCGGCGCGCAGAACATCCCGTCGAGCACCGTGATCATGGCACTGTCCGGCGCACTCACCTTGCTCGCGATGGCGCCGGTCGGCACGCGCATCCAAACGCGCGCGGCTCCGCTATTCGAACCGGGCGCGCAGCGCGACACGAGCGCCTGGGTGATCGCGCTCGCCGAAGCCACGCGCGAACCGATTCGGGATTTCCTCGAAGCCAACGCTTCCACCCGCGAGAAATCGCGCTTCTACGAGATCGCGCGCGCCGCGCGAAGTCCCGCGGAAAGAGCAAGCGTCGGCAAGGACGACTTGATCGTGCTGGTGCCGGCGTTCGTGGTGAGCGAACTGCTCGCGGCATTCGCGCTCGGCTTCGCGCTGTACCTTCCGTTCTTGGTGATCGATCTCGTGGTCTCGAACGTGCTCCTCGCGCTCGGCATGCAGATGATGAATCCGACGCAGGTGAGCTTGCCCTTCAAACTGCTTTTGTTCGTCGCGGTCGACGGCTGGGGTCAACTCGCACAAGCGCTCGTCACTGGCTATCGCACGGGTTGACGCAGTCGTAACGCGCCACAGTGCCCGAACTCGAACTCGGGCTTGAGGCAAACTGTCACGAAATTCGCGAGCATCGCCCGCGAATTCCGGACGCTGATTTCGGCCCGACTCCTGCAGAGCCAAAGACATGAGTCGACTGATCTTGGTCGCCAATCGTCTCCCCGTGTCGGTCGACCTCGCGGGCGGCGGCGTCGAGATCCATCCGAGCAACGGCGGGCTCGCGAGCGGCATGCGCGGGCTCGGCCAGGCCGAACGAACTTCGTGGGTCGGTTGGCCCGGCGGCATGCCGAACGACGAACAACGCGCGATCCTCCACCAGAAACTCAAACAGTATTCGGCGACGCCGGTTTACCTCTCCAGCCGAGAATCCAAGCGCTTTTACGAGGGCATGTCGAACAGCGTGATTTGGCCGCTGTTTCACTACTTGATCGATCGCCTGCCGCTCTTGGTCGAAGACTTCGACGAATACGCCGCCGTGAACCAGCGCTTCGCGGACTGCGTTTGCGCGCACGCCAGCGAAGACGATCTGATCTGGATCCACGACTATCATCTCTTGCTCTTGCCGCAGATTTTGCGCGCGCGTTTGCCACGCGCTCGCATCGGTTTCTTCCTGCACGTTCCGTTTCCTTCATCGGAAGTGTTCCGGCTCATGCCGCATCGCGAAGAATTACTGCATGGGATGCTGGGCGCGAATTTGATTGGGTTTCACACCTTCAGCTACGCGAGACACTTTGGCGAAGCGCTGCTCGGTAATCTCGGGATCGAACCGGAGCTCGATCGCGTCGACGTCGAAGGCCGTAACGTCTCGCTCGGCGTGTTCCCGATGGGCATCGACGTAGCGAGCTTCGAACGGCTCGCAGCGAGTGAACAGATTGCGCAAAAAGCGCACGAGCTAAAACAAGCTCAAGACGTCGAGCGGCTTTTGCTCGGCGTCGATCGGCTGGACTACACCAAAGGCCTGCCGCGCAAGCTGCTCGCGATGGAACGGCTGCTCGATCGCAGCCCGCAATATCGCGGCAAAATCCGGCTGCTTCAGATCGCCGTGCCGACGCGGGAAAACGTCGAGCAGTACAGGAATCTGCGCCAAGAAGTCGAGCAATTGGTCGGGCGCATCAACGGCGCGCACGCTTCACTCCATGCATCGCCGATCCACTACGTCTATCAAACGGTGACACAAGAAGAGCTCGTCGCGAGCTACCGCGCGACCGACATCATGGTCGTGACGCCGCTCCGCGACGGCATGAATCTAGTCGCAAAAGAGTACGTCGCGTCGCGCACGGACGGCGACGGCGTGCTCGTGCTGAGCGAGCTCGCGGGCGCGGCGAGCGAGCTCGGCGAAGCCTTGACCGTGAACCCGTATGACGTCGCGAGCCTGGCCGAAACACTCGACCGTGCGCTGCAATTGCCAGAAGCCGAACGGCGCGAACGCATGGCCGCGCTGCGCGAAAAAGTGAGCGCGCGCCCGGTCGAATTGTGGGCCAAATCCTTCGTCGATATGCTGGCAGCGCGCGAACGAGAAGTCGAACCGCGCGATCTGCGCCGGGACTCGCCGGCACTCGACGCACTGGCACGCGAGCTCGCCCAATCACCCGAAGTCGTGCTCGCGCTCGACTACGACGGCACGCTCGTGCCGATCGCGAGAAACCCCGAACTCGCGCGCCCCGATCCGGCTCTGTGCGAGCTACTCGCAACCGTCGCGGCGGTGCGCGGAGTGCGCGTGTGCGTCGTCAGCGGTCGCGCGCAAACGTCGCTCTCCGCTTGGCTCGGCGATTTGCCGATCGACTTGGTCGCCGAACACGGCGTGTGGACCAAGCTCGCGCACGCACCCGATTGGAAATGCCACATCGATCGCAGCACGCTCGGCTGGATGAACGAAGCGCGCGCCATTCTCGAAACGTATGTCGAGCGCGCACCCGGCGCGCGGCTGGAAGAAAAAACCGCGGGCCTCGCTTGGCACTATCGCAACGCGGATCCGTATCTGGGTGTGCATTTGGCGCGCGAGCTGCGCGTGCATTTGGTGCGTTTTCTAGCGCAATTTCCGGTTTCTATTTTGGGGGGTCGCAAAGTGATCGAGCTCAGACCCCAAGGCATCGACAAAGGCATCGCGACGCGAGATTCACTCCGCGCCTTTGCGCACGGCGCCCGCGTCTGCGCCATGGGCGACGATCGCACGGACGAAGATTTGTTCGCCGCGTTGCCCGCTGGTTCACAGAGCTTCTGCGCCGGCACGCTCGTCACGCGCGCTCAGCATCGCATTTCGGGCCCTGAGCAAGTGCGGCGGTTCTTGCGTAAGTTCGTGGAAGAGCGCGTTACGGCGTGCTAGCCTCGCCGCGGGGCATATGAAGCGCGTCCGTCACTGCTTCGAACCAGGACAACATCACGCGCCACGACACCCAGTGGAAACCTTGGCTGCTCGTGCTTGGGCCATGCTACGAACTCAATCGTGCAAATCCGAGTCGGCTATGAATTGATCTTCGAGTGCGCGCAGCCGACCTCTCTGCTGTTGATGCTGAACATTCACTACACACGTGCCTCCGACATCATCAGGCCCGATTTACTGAAGACCACGCCCAGCCTGCCGATCGACATGTACCGGGATTTTTACGGCAACTGGTGCACGCGCATCCTCGCGCCCGCCGGCACCACCCGCATCACCTCGGACGCGCTCGTGAACGACAGCGGATTGCCCGATCCGGTTCGGTCCGAAGCGACGCAAACGCCGGTCAGCGCTCTCCCCCACGACACCTTGGTGTTCTTACTCGGCAGCCGCTACTGCGACACGGATCGGCTCTCGGACGTGGCTTGGAAACTATTCGCGAACTCGCCCACTGGCTGGGGTCGCGTGCAAGCGATCTGCGACTACGTGCATCGCCACCTGACGTTCGGCTACGGCTTTGCGCGCAGCACCAAGACCGCGTGGGAGGCGTACCAAGAGCGCACCGGCGTGTGTCGCGATTTCGCGCATCTAGCCATCGCGCTCTGCCGTTGCATGAACATCCCGGCGCGCTACTGCGCAGGCTACCTAGGCGACATCGGCGTCGTGCCATCGCAAGCGCCGATGGATTTTTCGGGTTGGTTCGAGGCTTACCTCGATGGAGCGTGGTACACGTTCGATGCACGTCACAACGTGCCGCGCATCGGCCGCATCGTGCTCGCGCGCGGCCGGGACGCTGCGGACGTCGCGATCAGCACCGCGTTCGGCGAAGCGACGCTGAAGAGCTTTCGCGTCTGGGCGGACGAAGTCTAAAGCGACGCTCGACGGGCTCGCTATTTTTTCGTGGCGATGGCCTCCTCCACCAACGAACTGTCGAAGTACGGATCGACCGCGAGTGACTCTTTGTAAACGTGGTTTGCCACGTTGAAGCGATCGACGATTTCGCTCGAACCTTGCACCGAATTGAAGTCGCTCGACTTGTGATAGCGCTTTCGATTCTCGTCAGCGCCGAGCAGCCGCGTGCCGTCCATCAGCTTGCCGTATTTGTCAGCCGACAACCCGACGCGCGCGCCCATGATTTGCGCGGCTTCGGCGTGATGGGCCGGGTCGGCGATGAAATCGACGACTCGGAACCAAACCTTGGTCACCTTTTCCCAGTCCGCGCGGCGACCGGCCAGGCTCTTTTTGTTCACGAACAAGAGATCGTAAATCAGGCCAGGCACGTTCGCGCTCGTGAAAATCGGCTTCGCGCCGGGAACGTCGTCGAGCGCGCGGCCGCTGTTGGGTTGCCAAGCGGCGATCGCATCGACGCCGGCGGCTTTGAGCAGCGCGGGCGTCTGTTCGGTCTTGGTGTTGACGATCGAGACGTCGCTCTCGCTGAGCTTGGCGGATTTCAGCGCCTCCATCAAAAGCAGGTGATCGACGAAGCCGACTTCGACGCCGATCTTCTTCCCCTTGAGCTCGGCGATTGTGTCGATACCGGGCCGCGCGACGACCATGTCGTTGCCATTGCTATAGTCGTTGATCACGATGCCGACGCTGGACGATTCGCTCGACCCCGCGACGAGCGCGTCTCCGTTGGTCATGCACACGGCGTCCACTTTGCCCTCGGAGAAGGCTTCGATCGATGGCACGTATTCGAGCCAGACGAACGAGACGTTGACGCCCGCATCTTTGAAGTAGCCCTTTTTGAGCGCGATCTCCCACGCCACCCAGCCGGGCCAATCACTGTAAGCAATTCGCAGTGGCGCATCCGGCGCGTCGCTCGAACCGGCAGCAGACGGCGCGGCGCTCGCGCCGGACGCGCTCGCGCTCGGACCGGGCGATGCTTCCGTCTTATGGCAGCCGGCGCTGGCGAACACGAACCACGCCGAACACGTGAGAGCGATGAACTGGCGCATGATCCCTCCTCATATCCGAGTTTGCGTTTCCAAGCGGTTTCCCGCCTTTATTCATCGTCTTCGCGTTCGCGCGAACGCGGCACGGGTTCCGCCAAAAGCGAGGCCACGTAGCGCAAGAGCTCGGCCCGGCTCGCTGATTTCGGCAGCCAGCCGTCCGCTTGGTGGCGCGTGGCGAGCTCGCGCAGGGGTTCCGAGTCCATGCTGCTCATGAACATGACCTTGGCGGAGTTTGCGTTTTTTCGTTTGCGCATCAACGCGAGCAAGTCGGGCCCGTCGAGACCGGGCATGAACATGTCCAAGATGATCAGCTCGAGATCGGGCTGCGCCGCCGCCGCTGTCCCGCCGAAAGGACCCAAATGGACCGAGACCACGTGTCCTTCGCGCGCGAGCCGCTCCTTGAGCATATCGCTATAAATCGGGTCGTCGTCGATGATTAGGATCTTGCCCATCGTCTTCCTCAACTCACGCGCGGTAGCGAGATCGTAAACTCGGTGCCTACGCCGAGCTCGCTCGCCACCGAGACCTTGCCGCCGATCAGCTCGGCAAGCCGCGCCACGATCGCGAGCCCGAGCCCGGTGCCGCTCGCGGCGCGCGCACCCGCGCTCTTGGCTTGGCGAAACGGTTTGAAAATCAGGCCCAATTGTTCCTGCGCGATGCCGATGCCGGTGTCGCGCACCGACACTTCCACGCGCTCGCCGGCCACGCGCGCGCCGAGCCGGACTTCACCTTGATCCGTGAACTTGATCGCGTTGCTGAGCAAATTGGTCAGCACCTGGCGCAAGCGGAGCTCGTCGGATTCGAGGAAAACTTCCGTCGGCGCGTCGAGCACGAGCTCGATGGTTCGACCTTGAATCAACGCGCGCCCGTCCTCGAACACCGCCTGCATCAGCGGAAACAACTCGAAGCGACTCAAGCTGGCTTCCATCTGCCGCGCCTCGAGCTTCGAAAAATCCAAGATGTCGTTGACCAAGGCGAGCAAGCGCTTGGCGCTCGCGTCGATCGCAAATAGATTTTTTTGGGTTCGCGCCGAGAGCGTCGGTTCATCCTCGAAGATGAACTCGAGATAACCGATCACCGAATGCAGTGGCGAGCGAAGCTCGTGACTGACGACGGACACGAACTCGCCCTGCAGCCGATACGCCTTCTCCAATTGGGCGTTTTTCTCGACCAACGCGGCCTGATTCGAAGTGAGCGCCTCCGCCATGTGATTGAAGCGCTCGGTGACGAGCGCAAACTCGCCCGCGCCGTCCTGGCGCACGCGGTGTGAAAGTTCGCCGCGGCCAATCGCCTCCGCGCCGGCGACGAGCGCATTGACCGGCGAGATGATCGATCCCGAAATCCACAGCACCGCGAGCCCGGCGATGACGACAGAAAGAGCGCCGAGCACGCTGCCCGCGACGCGCAGTTGGCTGGCGCTCCGGATCGCTTCGGCTTCGAGCCCGTCCGCCTCGGCGCGCAAGGTGCCGATCGCTGCTTCGAACCACGGCAGCATGCGCTGATCGAAATGCTTTCGGCGCGCCTCGGCGAACAAGTGCTCGGCCAGCGGAAAATCTCCCTTTTCGCGCGCGCTGTCGGCCACGCGCAAGTCCCCGCTCAAGTCGCTGCTGATTTGCCGAAGCTCCGCCCAATTCAAGGTGTGAAAGGCAGAGCCTTCGTGATGGGTCGTCGCGATGTGATTGATGCGATCTTCGAACGCGCTCGCCGCGACGCGGCGCTCGCGGTTCGCGATCAGCGTGCGCTGACCGAGCGAGCGCCCGAATACGTCCATGTAGCGGTGAGCGAGCAGAGCGAAGTCGAGCAATTCGCGCACGTCGTCGTTGGCTTGGCGCGTGCGGCCCGCGTTGTCTTCGAAGCGGCTATCGCCGATGTAGAGCAAGAGCGCCATCGCCAGCGTGCAGCAGGCCACGAGCCCCAGAGCCACGACGAGCCTGGATTTAATGCTCTTCATGCACGACGATGAGGTGCCGGAAAGAGCGTGCTCACTGAAACGCGAACGAGGGCCACCACGCCCCCAGCATCACGTGCCCACTGTTACGCCAACATTGCGTGAAACCGGGAAGCCGCGCGATGTACTGCGCACGCGGACGTCACCGCGCACTCACGAGGCGAGAATTACGCGGCGATAACGCGTCGCACATGCGCGCACCTTTTTTCTCGCGTGCGATGTAAACTGCCGCCATGCAGCTCGTACACATCTATCTCAACTTCCCCGGCACCACCAAAGCGGCGTTTCAATTCTACGAACAGGTGTTCGGCACGAAGATCTCCATGATCCAAACCTTCGGCGAAGCTTCGTTCATGCCGAACACGCCTGAGGCGGCAAAGGACAAGATCATGCACGTCCAATTGCCGATCACCGAAGCCGTTCACTTGATGGGCAGCGACGTGGTCGAAGGCCTGAGCCCGCCCGTCACCTTCGGCAACAACTTCAGCGTGTCCGTCGTCGCGAACGACAAAGCCGAAGCCGATCGCGTCTTCGCTGCGCTCAGCGGTTCCGGCAAGGTGCGGATGCCGCTCGCGAACGCGCCCTGGGGCCCCTACTTCGGCATGTGCGTCGATGGCTTCGGTATCAATTGGATGGTGAGTTTGCCCGGGCCGGCGTGAATCGATCGGCTCACAGCGGGCGATAGAGCTGACATTGCCCGCCTTCGCAGAACGGCGTGGGCGGCGCGACGCAGGGCGGATAAACCGGCATGCAGGTCGAACAATAGTTCTTGGACCAGAGCTCCAATTGACTGGCCATGCTCGGCTCTTCCGAGGCGTTCACGGCCGTGGCCGCGCACGCATCGCCGCACTGCCCGACGCCGCTCAGCGTCGCGCAATCTTGGTCGACTTTGCAGCTCGTCACTCCGGGTTGGTTGAGCAGGCTCGCGCGCAGCGTTTGATAGCCTTGCTCGCCTGCGGTGCACGCTTGGGAATCCGGCACGCAGGTTGGACAACAGGCGTCCGGCTCAGTGATGAGCGTGTAGCCCTGGACGCAATCCAGGGCCGGACATTCGACTGCGCCGCAGCCGCCGGTGCCACCCGTGCCACCGTCGGTGCCGCCCGCGCCGCCGTTGGGCACGCAGCTCGGACAACACTGCCCGGGCTCGATGATTGGCGTCGTACCCAGTACGCAACCGATGTCCGGGCACGCGACCGCACCGCAGCCACCGACGCCCGAGCCCCCGTCTCCGCCGACGGCGGGGACGCAAGTCGAACAGCAGCCGTCGGGGATGGAAATGAAGCCTGGTTCGCAGGCGATTCCAGGGCAAGCTACCTGACACACGCCCGCGCTGCCCGCGAAGCTTCCGGTACCTGCGGTTCCCAAGCTGCCGCCGACGCCCGTGGAGCCAGCCGCCGCCATGGTTCCCGCGGCGCCGCCCGTTTCTCCATGAAATGAGGCCGAACCACCGCAGGCCGCGACGTACAGCGCGCCTAAGCAGGAGAACGTCAACGCGAGACCTTTTCCGAGCACCGACTTGCTTGCCATGCGAGCGTTGAGAGCAGATGTTGTGCCAGGCGATCTCGGCATCGCTCCCCCAATTTTTCGGCATTTCAGCACGTGGGCGCGGCTCAAGCTGGCACAGGGCCGGGCAGCGGTGCCCGGGCCAGCCCCCGCCAATGACCCGCGCCCACATCTAACCCGCCCGCCCCCACTCCACCCGATTCACCACCGGCACTGCCCGCGCCGCACCGTCTCCCCGGGCAAGCCGCTCCGCGGTCTTATTTTGCGTGTCCTTCGGATCCCTGATTCCCCGCGCCGCGCGAATCTCCAGCCGCGTCATCGGTCCTCTCAAGAGCGAAATCGCGTATCGCGGTTGCAACAAAATCGGCGGTGAGTCCGCGTGCGCATTACGCACGACGAACCAACGCGGCGCCAAGCGGCGCAGCGTGCTCTCGAGCTCCCGCGCCATGCCGTCCACGCCGCGTGCGGCGGCGAGTCCGTCGAGCACGCGCGCGCGATCGGCATCCGTTTGCAAGCGCCCTAAACACCACAGACCCGCGTTGGACAAGGCACGATAATCCAAATCCATCGGGTTCTGCGTCGCGACCACGACGCCTACGCCGAACGCACGCGCTTGTTTCATCAACGCGACCAGCGGGCGTTTCGTGGGCGGATTGGCCGGATGCGGCGGCAAAAAGCCGTAAACCTCGTCGAACAACAATAATGCTCTCAAGCGTTGTGAGCCGGGCAATGTGCGAACCCAACTCAGGATCTCTTCGAGCAGCACCCCGAGCACGAGCGCGCGTTCCGAGTCGTCCAGATGAGCGACGCTGACGATCACGATCGGCGTGCGACCGTCTTTCGGTGCGAGCCATTCAGCGACGTCGAGCGTTGCGCCTTGGCGCCAATGCGTGAACGTCGGCGACGCGAGCAAACTGTTGAGCGCCGCGGCGAGCGCGCGGCGCTCGGTTTTCTTCATGAATGCATTCACGCTGAGCGCGCCGATCTCGTTGATCGGAGGCTCGAGCACGTCTTGCATCAACGCACCGAGTTCGGCGCTTTGACCTGCGACCAGGCGGCGTTCGGCGAGCACGCTGAGCAGCACGTGTTCGCGACTCTTGGCCGGATCCGATTCGCGCCCGAGCAAACGCAGCACGAGCGACACTGCCGCGCTGAGCGCGTCTCGCGCGGCTTCGGGATCGACATCCCAGCGCGGCGAGCGGCGTTCGAGCGAAGAGAGCATGTGCAGCGGCTCACCGGCCGTCGCACCCGGAGTGAGCACGCGCACGCTCACTCCTCGGGTATATGCCGCGAGCTCCGGCTCGCCGATCTCCCACTCAGCAAGCGCGGTGCGGCGCGTTT
>DATATR010000434.1:0-20089 GCA_036268695.1 Polyangiaceae bacterium
TTTGCTGGTCAAGGCCGAGCGACTCACGGGCGACGCGCTCTCCAACTATCGCTCGTTCGTCGGCCTGGGCGGCAGCGTGACGGAGCTTGGGCCCAATGACTTGAGTTTGTTGGGGAGTGCCTTGGAAAGCGCGCGCGCCGTGGTCGACGCCGTATTCGGCACCGGGCTCGATCGCGAAGTGAGCGGATTTCTGCGCTACGCGATTGAGTTCATCAACGGCGCGCGCTGCCCGCGTTTCGCGCTCGACATCCCCTCTGGCATCGACGCGGACACGGGCGCGGTGCTCGGCAGTGCGGTGCGCGCGGACATCACGATCACGTTCGCCCAACAAAAACTCGGCTTGCTCACGCCGCTCGGACTGCTATACGCCGGCAAAGTACACACCGTCGACATCGGCGTGCCGGACACTGCGCTCACCCAAATTGGCTATGGCGCGGAGATCGTCGAAGCGCGGGATGTAGAGAGCGCGCTCGCGCCGCGCAGTGTGACCACGCACAAAGGCTCTGCGGGCCGGGTGGTCGTCATTGCGGGCTCGCCGGGGCACATCGGTGCAGGGTTGCTCGTCGCGCGTGGCGCGCTGCGCGCTGGAGCCGGGCTCGTCACGCTCGCCGCGCTGCCGGACACTGCCGCGCTCTTCGATCAACGCGTGCTCGAAGTGATGACCGCGCGCATCGACCCAAAAAAAATCGAAGACTCACTGGATCATTTACTCGAACGCGCGGACGCGATTGCGCTCGGCCCGGGCCTCGGACTGGATGAAACCGCGCGCAAAATCGTCGATCACGTGGCTTTACGCGTAAAGAAAACGAAAGTCATCGACGCCGACGCGATCACGCATTTTGCGGGTCGCGCCGAAGCGCTGCGCAGCGCAGCCGGAGAAATCGTGCTCACACCGCATTCGGGCGAAATGGCGCGCATCGTCGGCGGCTCGGCGGAGAGCGTCGAGGCCGATCGCTTCGGCGCGGTCGCGCGAGCGGTCGCGCTCACCGGCGCGGTCGTGTTGCTCAAAGGTTACCGCACGCTCGTCGGCGCAACCGAAGAGCGAATCGCGATCAATCCGACCGGTTCCGGCGTGCTGGCGACTGGCGGCTCGGGCGACGTGCTGACTGGCATTTTGGCAGCATTCGCCGCGCAGCTCGATCCGCGACGCGCTGCGTATGCGGCAGCATTCGTGCACGGCATCGCCGGTGAACGACGCGCCGTTGCCGGTATCGATCGCGGCGTACTCGCTCATGAAATCGCCGACGAGGTGCCGCTCTCGCTCGGCTCGTTGCGCGAGCGCTGAACAAATCGTCGCTTTGCCGCGCTGACAGGCTACTTCGAGCTGATGCCACTTTGACACGAGCCGCGTTCGAAAGACCGCGTGAAATCGCGGAAAAGGCCGACAAATACCAAGATTTTCGGTTGGCACGCGGCTTGCGATGGCTCGGTTCGTGGAGGCGACGATGTCAGAGCCACGACTTAGCGACCAACCCTCTCGCGCATTTGCCGACGAGCTGCGCACGAAATTGCCCGGGCTCTTGCCCGCGCTCAACGCACGCGCGCTCGCACTTTGCAAAAAGCAAAGTGATGCGAGCGACCTCGTGCAAGACACGGTGCTGCGCGCGTTATGCTTCGAATCGGGCTACGAGCAGGGCACGAATCTGCGCGGTTGGTTGCAACAAATTTTGTTCAGTGTGTTCATCACGCGCTGTCGCAAGGTGAGCCGCGAACGGCGCGCATTGGGTGCGCTGGCAAGCGACCCTTGCGCCTGGACGAATCCCGATGCGCCGCCCGTGCGTCAGTCGCTGCTCCGGCCGGTGTCGCGTGCGCTCGAAGCATTACCGAGCCAATTTTCCGCGGTCGTGCGGCTGGTGGATCTGGAAGAACGCAGCTACAAGGATGCTGCGACGGAACTCGCCGTACCGGTTGGCACGGTGATGAGTCGGCTGTTTCGCGGACGACGCTTGCTCGCCGAGGCACTGGCCGAGCCGGCAGAGGTGCCCGCGGCGGCCTGAGTTTTCGAGTCAGCCGGAAAGGTGATACCTTCGTCGATCGTGGCGAAGCCGTTGTCGCACGCCGAAGCATCGCCCGCCGATTCGGCCGAGCAGCGCCTTCGGCAGCTAGTCGAACTCGAGTTCGCGTTCGTTTGGCGCTTGTTGCGGCGCATCGGCGTAACGGAAGAGGACGCCGACGGCGCGGCCGAACAAGCATTCGTCGCGGTCGCGCAGCGGCTTTCGGACATTCGCGCCGGGAACGAGCGCGCGTTTTTGATCAGTACCGCGCTGCACGTCGCTCAGCGCTCGCGGCGCAAGAGCGAGGCCAATGCCGTCGTGGATCCGATCGCGCCGTCACGCGTGGACGCCGTCGAAGGCCGGCATGCGCGGGCGCTACTCGATGCAGAGCTCGAGCAATTGCCGTTCGAGCTTCGCTTGGTCTTCGTGCTGTTCGAGATCGAGCAGCTCGGTCGAGCCGAGATTGCGCAAATCGTCGGCGTTCCGCTCGATACGGTGAGCGCGCGATTGAGCCGGGCACGCGAGGAATTCGGCGAACTCGCGAAGCGCTTGGAAGCGAGTCTCCAACCGCAAGAGGCCGGCGATGGGTGATCCACCGCGCTTGGTCGAGGACGGCGGCAGCAATTTCGTGTGTGCCTTGATCACAGCGGCGCGCGAGGAAGCGCCGAAGATCGCCGCGGTCGAGCGCACCTTAGCCGCGACGCGTGCCGCCTCGACCGCGTTCAGCGAGCCCAAGCTGCCCGCGGTCGCGCCGGCGCATACGGTAGCGCAGCGAAGCGACGCGATCGCAAGCGATGCCTCGGAATTGGTGCCGAAATCCAGGCCGATCCAGGCGAGCTCGTCGGCCTTGGGCTTGGTCGTCAAATGGCTCGCGATCGGCGCCGTGCTTGGCATAGTCGTGAGCACCGCGGCGTACAGTCTCGGCGACGTGTTCGCGTCCGCGCCAAATCCAGAGCCCGGCAGCGACGGCGGAGTGCGCGCCCGCTGAGCGGAACCATTGCGGCTGAAGCGCGGGAAAAAAAGGCGCGTGCAGCCTTTTTATTTTTGGGGGTGCTCCTGCGCGTCGCGGAGCGCAAAGATCAGACGAGCTCGACCGTGCCCGAAAGCACGGCTTGGATTTTCCCCGCGTCGTCTTCGAGCAGGAGTCGCCCTTGATCGTCGAGCCCACGTCCGACGCCACACGTGTCGTCCACGCGGACGCGCTTGCCGCGAAGCGCGTCCACCGCATTGAGCTCCGTCAGCAAGCCGGCAACACCGCGTCGTTCGTACGCCTCCAGGCGCGCCGCGATCGCGTCGAGCAACTCGAAGAGCAGCGCTTCGCGCTCGAGCTTGGCCGCGCCGAGCAGCGCGAGCGAGGTCGCAATTCCCGCAATTTCTGCCGGAAACTCACGCGTCGCCACGTTGAGTCCCACGCCGACCACGACGGCTTGCAAGCGTTCGCCCTGAAGCTGCGACTCGACCAAAACGCCAGCGAGTTTCTTTCCGTCGGCCAGCAAATCGTTCGGCCATTTGAGCTCGAGCGGGAGCGCGATCTGCGGCGCGATCGCGTCGCGCAGCGCAAGCCCGATCGCGAGCGTGAGCGCGCTGGTCTGCGCGAGTTCGAGCTTCGGGCGGAGCAACACCGAAAATAGCAGGCTCTCGCCCGGCGCCGCGAACCAACTGTGACCACGACGGCCGCGGCCTTTGGTTTGCTCGTCCGCGAGAAAGATCGATCCGTGCGGCGCACCGGAGCGCGCGGCGGAGAGCGCATCGTCGTTGGTCGAGCCGGTGACCGACTGATACATCAGCGGGCGACCGAGCACGGATTTTCGCTCACGCGATTGAGCACGAAAACGCTGCGCGTCGAAGACCATCAAATCTTCTCGAGGTCGAGGCCGATGTCGGCCGCGGGCGCGGAATGCGTCAATGCGCCGACGCTCACGATGTCGACGCCCGCGCGAGCCAGCTCCGGGATGCGCTCGAGCGTGATGCCGCCCGAAACTTCGATCAGCGCGCGGCCGTGCGCATGCTCGACGGCGACCGCGATCTCGCTCGCTGCGAAATTGTCGAGCAGCACGACATCCGCGCCGGCCTCGAGTGCTTCGTCGAGCATTTCGAGCGATTCGACCTCGATCTCGATCCGGCTCGAGTGCGGCGCGTGCTTGAGCGCGCGTTCGACGGCCTCTCGCACTCCGCCCGCGGCCACGATGTGATTGTCCTTGATCAATACCGCGGAGCCCAAGTTGTCTCGATGGTTGTGTCCGCCGCCGACGCGCACGGCGTAGCGCTCGAGGAAGCGCATGCCCGGCGTGGTCTTGCGCGTATCGACGATGCGCGTGACGGAGCTTTCCGGCACCGCGTCGACGAATTTGCGGGTCAGCGTCGCGGTGCCGCTCAGCCGTTGCGCGAAGTTCAGCGCGGTGCGCTCGGCCATGAGCAGTGAACGCGTCGAACCTTCCACGGTCCAGAGCACGTCTGCCGGTTTGGCGCGCGCGCCTTCGGCGAGAACGCGCTCCACGCGCACGCCGGGATCGACGCGGTAAAACACGCGCGCGAACACGTCGCCACCGCACACCACGAGCGGCGAGTGCGCGACCGCACGCCCGATCGCGCGGTCATCGGCCGAGACCGTGGCTTCAGTGGTCAGATCGCCGCCGGACAAATCTTCGGTCAGCGCAAGCTCGACCAGGCGATCCAAAAGATATGAAGGCTTCACCGCGCGAAACCGTAACTCTGGCCGAGATACGAAGCAAAGAGGTTACACAAAGCGTGGAATACGATGCCCGCACCGACGCCGCGACTCCGCGCGCGAAGCCAGCCAAATACGAGCGACGGAAAGAACACCGCGAGCCTCGCGGCGTTCCACTCGGTGCACAAGTGACCTGCGGCGAAGAGCGCGCTCGAGAGCAAAAGCCCCGGTCCGATTTCGGCGCCGAGCACGCGCAAGCGCGGCTTCCAAACTTCGTCGAGCGCGGTTTGCAGGTAGCCGCGATAGAACGCTTCTTCGGGTAGCGCGATGACCAAGAGCTGACCCAAAAAATCATTGCCCAGCGAGCTCGCGCGGGCTGGATGAAACGGCACTTTGATTTGCCACCACCAAACGAAGCCAACCCAAAAGGGTGGCAAAGCAATCGCGGCGACCGCGAGCGCCCAACCGACAGCGCTCGCCGAGTCACGCAGGATGCGCTCGATCGACAGCGGCTCGGGATCGAACACGCCGGCGAACGACAGTCCGTAACGCGCGATGCGTTCGCTGTCGTCGCTGCGCAGGACGAGCCAATAAGTTGCGGCCAGAAAGCCGAAGCCGACCGCGGTCGCCGAGACGCTGTCCGGCAAGCGCGCGAGCAGCGCGACGACGAACGTCGTCAGTGCCGTGATTGCGACCGGGCGCTGCCACGAAGGAACTCTTGTCTGACTCGCGCGTTCGCTCATTGAAAACCGCCCGCCGCGTCACTCAAATCGTAGCCAAAGAGAAGTTTCCAGTGAAATTCGAACCATGTGCGCGAACGGTGACGGGAACTCTCCCCTGTTTTTTGCGCTTGGGCTAAGTTCGCCGCGAGCGTCGCGCTAGCACAGCCGATTGTGTGCTTGGCCGCGCGCGTTCGTTAGCTCCGCTCTTTTGCGGGAGGATCCATGCACGATTCGAATTTGCCCGAGATGTCCCCGGCTTCCAACCGCCCGCCTGTGCCGGTGGTGCATCTCGCCAAGTGGCCGCCCGACGACGACGTTCCGGGAGGCTTGCCGACTGGCGGCGGCATTCCAGCGGGGTTCGATTCGGGCGGAGGCGATTTCAAGAAGGGTCGGCTGGGGCCAGTCGCGGTCGTGCTGATCTTGCTCGGTCTCGCAGGCGCGGGCGTCGCTGCGTACGCAGTGCTCAGCGGACATCAAGAAGCCGAGAAGCTCACGATCGAACAGGGCGAAGAAACGAAGAAGGCGATCTTCGTTTTGCCCAAACAAGATCAGCTACCGAAGTGGCGTGAGTGGGCCGCAAGCGACAAGAGCGAAGAGGTTCGCGCCGAAGCGCTGAAGCAGCTCGCCTGGGCCAAGGATCCCGCGGGCGTGCAGCTCGCGATCAATGCCCTGAGCGTGCCTTCGGAGCCGCTACAAGGCATGGCCGCGCTCGCGCTCGCCGAATACGGCCGTCCGCTCGGTGAACCCGCGAAGGATGCGCTGCTCGCCGCGCTGAAGACGGCGGGGCCGGGCGCGAAGCCGCAAATTGCCTGGGCGCTCGTCGTGCTCGGCGAGCCGCGCGCGTTCGACGACATCATGGCGCTTTACCGCGCCGGCAGCTTGTCCAAGGTGCAGCGCCTCGGCGGCGGCGTCGCGTTCGATCCGGATCGGATCGTGCAGCTCGTGAGCCTCGACAAACTCGCGAGCATGGCCGGCGACGACAGCCCCGCCGTGCGCCAGCTCGTGGCCACGATCTTGTCGCAGAACGCCGAGCCCAAGTGGACGGACACGCTGATCAAGCTCGTGCAAGACAAGGATCCCGAAGTCTCGCGCCAAGCCGCGCCGGGCCTCGGCAAGATCGGCGAGCCGCGCGCCCGCGAGCCGCTCGTGGCCGCGCTGAAGAATGCGGACAAGGACAGCCGCAACAAATTCTTGGAAGCGCTCCGCGACGGCATCGGCACGGACGGCTTGGTGCTCGCGCTGAATGCCGTTCAGACCGACGACCAGTCGCTCGCGTACTATCAGAAGAAGCAAATCTTCGACATGATCGACAAGCTCAACGATCCGCGCGGCGGCAACGCCTTGTATGCGTATCTCGAGAGCAAGCCGCACATGCACTTTCAAACGCGCGCGGCGATCGCGCTCGCGCAAATCGGTGACATTCGCGGCATCCCGACGCTCGCCAAGCGCCTGCGCATGGATCCTTTGAAGCTCTATTCCGATCAAAACGACTGGGAAATGATGCTCAAGCGCGACGACAACGAGCGCGTCGTCTCCGCGCGCATGATCGCGGATCTCGCGGTGTTGCATCCAGAGAAACAGCAGCAGATCGCCGAGCAAGCCGAAGACGGCGTGATCTTCTGGATTCACGAAATGCCGTCACCGCACGCCAATGGCCTGCGCGCGCTCGCTGCGATGGGCTCGACCAAAGACATCGCCGCGTTCCGCAAGTGGGCTAACCCGAACGAACCGCTGCCGAAGGAAGGTCAGCAGCCGCCGATGCCGGAAGAGTGGGTCGTCGCGCAAAGCGCGCTCCGTTACGTCGGTTGGCTCAAAGATCAACCTTCGTGGGATGTCTTGATCAAAGACCTCACGCGCCGTCCGAAGGACGAAGACGTGACCATGGACGGCTTGATGCAGGGCGGGGTTGCCATTCTCGGCATGGCGCTGCGCGCGATCGGCGTGGGCGCCGCGGACGGCCTGTCCGAGTGGCGCGATCGCAAAGCATTCAAGCCGCTGCTCGATTACATCGAAGAGCCGAAGAACAACGAGCAGTCGCGGTTCAGTGCCTGTGCCGCGCTCGCGTGGGTCGCGGAGAAGGAAGATTTCCTCGAAATTGCGCAGAAGATCGCGCAATACAAAGGCAACGAGAAGCCCGACGAAGTGCGGCGCGCGTGCCTGCTCGAAGCGCTGATCCAGCGCCCGGTGCCCGGCACCGCAGCGGCTTTGGTCTCGCTGATGACGCCCGAGTCCGCGGTCGAGACGCGCCACCAAGTCGCGCGCGCGATCGCCAAGGGCGGCTTCGACGCGACCGTCGAAGCGCAGCTTTTCCAGATGATGAACGACGACGCGATGATGAACGACGCGGCGCTCGCGCTGATCCTCGGCGGAACGCCGGAAACCGCGACGCGCGCGGTCGCGCTCTACGCGAACAAGCGCAAGGAAGCGCTCGATGAGCTCGGCGACCTCTGGTACCGGAGCTTCGGCTATTGGTCACAAGAGGATCTCGAATCGGGCCTGCTCTTCAAGTACGTCGACAACGCCGAGGCCATCAGCAAGCTCGAAATCCGCCAAACGCAGCAAGAGTGGGCGCGCGTGCTGCTCATGAAGCAATTCGACAACCTGGCCTTCGACAACGGCCCGCACTCGTTCACGCGCGTCGTCTTGCGCTATCGCCTCTATCAAATGGCCAAGGGCGACGACGCGCAGAAGCGCGCGGGCGCGATTCGCGCGCTCAAGTTCATGTCCGAACAAGGCGTGCTGCTCGCGTTGCGAGACGAGAGCGGACCGGCGGGAGAGCTGGCGCGCAATGCCTATTTCGAGCTGATGAACCCGAAAGTCGTCACGGGCGTGAATATCCCCGAAGATCAGAAGAAGTGAGCTTTCGTCCGGGCGGGACGCGCGTCGAACTCGCAGCGCTGAGCGCAATCGCGATTGCGCTCAGCGGCTGCGCGCGTCCCGCGAGCGCGCCGAACGCGAGCGCCGGCGCGGGCCCAACCTTGCTCGGCAGCGTGCCCGCGTCGCTCGCCCAAAAAGCCTGCACACCGACTGGTCCCGAGCTCTGCTTCAACGCCACGGACGACAACTGCAACGGCATCATCGACGAAGGCTGCGGACTGCACACCGGGCTCGTGCAATTCGTGATCGCCTGGGAAGAGCCGCGCGCGGACGTCGATTTGCGCGTCTTCGATCCGAGCGGCGAACTCGTCGAAGTCGGACGACCAGCGCGGAGCGGCCTGGTCAAAGAGCGTGATTGCCCGGGCCGCAACAACGAATGCCGCGGGCAGAATTTCGAGAACGTGTATCTCGCCGAAGGCGATCCGCCGCGTGGCGAGTATCGCGCGCGCATCCGACTCGAAGCGCTGGGCGGCGAAAACCCGCCGATTGTCGTCGCGTTCGGCGCTCGCGTCGGGCCCAAGACCTATTCCGCCACGCTCAGTCTCGACGCACCCGAGGCCGAGCGCGAACTGATCTTTCGCTTGTGAAAGCGCGGCTTTTCCGCCGGATTGCTGGCTTGCCCTGACGCTGATGCTATTGTAATGACTCGTTCCGGCGTCGAGCGAGCACCAAGAACCGAGTAAAGCCATGGGATCTTTTAGCCCCGTTCACTGGGTCATCGTTTTAATCATCGTTCTGCTCTTGTTCGGCCCCAATCGGCTCGCGGGTGTCGGCAAAGGGCTCGGCGAAGGCATTCGCTCGTTCAAGAAAGGCCTGAACGAGGATCCGGATCAGCCGCCCACCGCCGCCAAACCACCGGAAGAGCCGAAGCACCTGCCAGAAAATCGCGGCAGCTGAGCGCGTCGGTCCTCAAGTCTGAAGCCGGTTCCCGCCCGAACCGGCTTTTATTTTTTGTGGCTTTCGCGGGCGCTCAGTAGGCCGGCAAATTCACGGCGATGCCATTCGCCCGTTCGAATGTGCCAAAAAATATCGGGATCGAAAATTCGCCGCAACGAGGTCGCGGCCGCGGTCAATGCCGTGACCGAGGCGGCGCCCCACGGGAACGTGCCGCGGGTCTCGCCATCCCGCGAAATCGAGCCTGATTCAGCTCGCAGCGCCTTCACTTTGCGGCTTGCCGCGTTCCTTCAAGAACTCGACGATGGCTGGCAAAATGCTGACGAACACGATCGCGAGCACCACGAGCTCGAAGTGCTTGTGCACGAACTCGACCGCGCCGAGCAAGTAGCCCGCGCCCGTCGCGAGCACGATCCACGCGGCCGCGCCGACGACGTTGAACGAGAAGAAGCGTCGATATTGCATCTTGCCGATGCCCGCCACGAACGGCGCGAAGGTGCGCACGATGGGCACGAAGCGCGCGATGATGATCGTCTTACCGCCGTATTTTTCGTAGAAGGCTTGCGTGCGCAAGAGGTGCTCGCGATTGAGTAGCTTCGAGGTTTGGCTCGTGAACACCTTGGGTCCGACCGTGCGGCCCACGGAATAGTTCACGGCATCGCCGAGCACCGCCGCAACGAACAGCGCAGGCAACACGACGCCGAGCTCCAAGACGTGACCCGGGCACAGCGCACCGACCGCGAACAGCAAGCTGTCGCCCGGCAGAATCGGCAAAATCACGAGCCCGGTTTCCGCGAAGATGATTGCGAACAGGAGCACATACACCCAAATCCCCATCGAAGCCGACCAGGCCGCAAGGTAAGTATCGAGATGTGTGATGACGTGGATGAGGTCGAGTACGTGATGCAAGCGAGGCTCCCTGCCGTTCGATGCGCTCGATGCGCCACGCGGGCGCCCGAATCGAGCGGGATGGGCGGAGGCGTACGGCTTCTCGGGTCGAGGGGCAAGCCCGTGACTTGCGGGAGCCTCTTCGCCCTGCTTCGGTAAGTGGCAATGCAGATTGTCGAGTGCAATTGCGAGGAGCATGCTGGCGCGATCCTCGAGATCTTGAACGACGCGATCCTGAACTCGACTGCTGTGTACGACTATGAGCCGCGCACGAAAGAGAGCATCGTCGAGTGGTTCTCGGCCAAACGAAATGGGAGCTTCCCAGTGCTGGGCGCAATCGATGACGACGGCGCGCTGCTTGGGTTTGCCTCTTACGGCACTTTCCGTTCGCGGGCAGCCTACAAATATTCAGTCGAACACTCTGTTTACGTTGCCCGTGAGCGGCGCGGAATCGGTGTCGGGTCCGCGTTGATGCAGCGGCTGATTGCCGCCGCGATGGCGCAAGAACTTCACGTGCTTGTTGGTGGCATCGACGCAGCGAATCGCGCGAGCATCGTTTTCCACGAAAAGCTCGGCTTCGTGCACGCGGGAACGATTGCGCACGCGGGCTTCAAGTTTGGGCGCTGGCTCGATCTCGCATTTTACCAATTACTGCTGACGACACCCGCGCACCCAGTGGACGGCTGAGCCGCGTGAATTTCGCCTACATCACACCACCGCTTTGTGTAAGCGGCGCACGCGATCATTTATCAAACTCGAAAATCGGCATACCTTGTTTCGATTAGCGAGGGTCAGCATGAAGGCTGAATTCGAAATCAAGAACGACGACGTTCGGCGCGTCGTCTACGTGCGGATGACTGGCACGTTCGACGAGGCAGCGATGCATGCCTGGGCGCGGGCTTATCGCGCGCAGGGAACGGCGCTGCACGCTGGCAAGCGGCATATGGTGATCGCGGACATGCGCGGCATGAAAACCATGCATCCGTCGCTCGCGGCAATCATGGGCGCAGAGATCGGATATGCACGGCGACATGGCGTCGTGCTCTGCGCGCACGTCTCGGACAACACGGTGCAGGGCCTGCAAGCAGCGCGCGTGGCGCGCCAAAATTCGGCCAGCGACGATGTCACGGTCGACGTCGATTCGCTCGATGAGGCGGAGCGTGTGGTGCGTGCGTACGCGAAATACTTGGATGACCCGCGCTTCAAAGGCTCGATTCGCGACGCGCTGGACGCGGCCTTGGGCTGATTTTCAGCGGGCTCTGGCGCCGCGCTTCTGCTTCGCTCCCGTTCCGAGGTACGGTCGTTGGCAGTGTCCGAAGTTCTAGGCAGAGTCACGACGCGCATGGATGTGCCGCGAGGTCCGGACGTCTTGCACCGCATCCGGGTGCCGCGTGCTTGGCTCGAAGCGGGCGAGGTCGTCGAATTCGAGCTGCCGCGCAATCTCTCGTGCGCCGCCTGCGACGGCGGCGGCTGCGATCTGTGCGAGCGAGCGGGTGCCGTTACGCTGCGCGGCCGCAACGAGTTACCGGAACTATTGAGCGTCACCTTGCCGGCGCGCAAGCTCGCGGAAGCGACAGAGGCGCGCGGCGTGGTGATCCGCATTCCCGAACAAGGCGGGTTGCCTGCCCAAGGCGTCAATTTGCCGCGTGGGCTCTTGCTCTTGCGCGTCGAGCTTGCGGAGCAGGCCGATCCTGGCATCACGCTCGTGCGTCCGCCCGAACCCGCGCCGATCCTCGAACGTGTGGCGCATTCGCTGCGCGTGCCCCCGCCGACACCGAAGCAAGCGCGTACGATCTGGCTCGTGCTGCTCGTCGTGCTCGCGGTGGGGCTTGCTTTGCTCGCATTCTGGTGGCGTCGTGGGCTAGCGTAAGCGCCATGAATCCCGTGGCGATGGCCGTCATCATCGTGAGTTTGACGGCGGTATTTGCGGTGAGCGCGTGGCGGCGCTTCAACTTGCTCAAGGTCGGAACCGCCACTTGGGAGAGTCGTCTGAGCGAGATCCCGAAGCGCCTCGGCTTGGTCTGGACCTTTGCCTTCTTTCAAAAGAAGATGCGCTACTACTACCTCGCGGGTGTTGCGCATCAGCTGATTTTCCTCGGCTTCTTGGTGCTGCTCTTGCGCACGCTCGTGCTCTGGGGCCGGGGTTTTTCCCCGAGTTTCAACCTGTTCGTGCTCGGGCCCGAGCCCGTCTTCGGTCTGCCGCTCGGCGCGATCTACGGCTTTCTCAAGGATGTATTCGCGATCTTGGTTTTGGTGGGCGCGGCGGTGTTCGTCTACTTGCGCGTGATTCGCCCGCAGAAGCGCATGACGCTCGGCGTCGAAGGGCTCGTCATCCTCGGCATCATCTCCACGATGATGATCGCCGATCTCACTTACGATGGCGCGAACTCGGTGCTCGCGCACCGCTTCGCGAGCGAGTGCGTGTCTCCGAGCAGCGTGTGCTCTTCGATGGCCACGATTGTCGCGCCGCTCGCCAAACCCGAAGGCCCGCTCGCGTACAGCTTGGCCGAGCCGGGCGCGTCGCTGTTGGCGTTGGCGTTCGCCGGTCTTGGTTCGGGAATTCTGGTCGTGCTCGCGCACGCGGGCTTCTGGACGCACACCACGCTCGTGCTCGTGTTCGCGAATATTCTGCCGTACACGAAGCATTTCCACATCATCACCGCCATCCCGAACGTGTTCTTGGGTGACACGACGCCGCGTGGACGGCTCCGGCCGCTCGCGCCGTCGACCGAAGCGCTGATGGCGGCGGTCGAGAAAGCGACCGAGGGCGAGGATCTGCTCCGCGCGCGCATCGGCTACGCGCGGATCGAGCATTTCACTTGGAAAGACGTGCTCGATTTCTATACCTGCACCGAGTGCGGGCGCTGCTCCGATAATTGCCCGGCGTTCACCACTGGCAAGGTGCTGAGCCCGAAGCAATTCACGCTCGATTTACGCAATCATTTGTATGGCAGGCAAGAGGAGTTCTTGGAAGTCGGGCCGAGCGCCGTGCATCACGCGATCACGCCCGCTCCGAGCGAGCCGCCGCGAGCGCCCGCGAGCGACGCGACGGAGTCCGCGCCGCAAACCGCTGCGCCAGGTGAACCCCCCAAAAAAGAAGCCGAAAAACCGACATACAAACCGATCGATCTGGTCCCGAACGTGATTCACGAGGACGTGCTTTGGGGCTGCACGACTTGTCGCGCGTGTGAAGAGCAATGCCCGGTGAACATCACTTACGTCGACAAGATCGTGCAGATGCGGCGCAGCTTGGTGGTGATCAGGGGCGAGTTTCCGAGCACGCTCGGCAAACCGTTCGAGGGCATGGAGGGCAACGGCAATCCGTGGAACCTGGCGCGCGTCGATCGCGCGAGCTGGACCGAAGGGTTGAACGTCAAGACCTGCGCGGAAAAACCAGACGCCGAAGTTTTGTATTGGGTCGGCTGCGCGGTGAGCTACGACGACCGCGCGAAGAAGATCGCGCGCGCGACGGCGCAGCTCTTGCTCGCGGCCGGCGTCGACTTCGCGATTTTGGCCGAAGAAGAAACGTGCACCGGCGATCCAGCGCGGCGCGCGGGCAACGAATACTTGTTCAGCATGCTGGCGGAGACGAACGCGGCGACCTTGAACGGCTACAAGGAAAAGGGCGGCGTGAAAAAGATCATCACGACGTGTCCGCACTGCTTCAACACGCTAGCCAAGGAATACCCAGATTTCGGCGCCAGATTCGAGGTCGTGCATCACACCGATTTCATGATGGAGCTTTTGGCGCGAAGGAAAATCACGCCGAAAAATCCGGTGCGCGCCAAAGTCGTCTATCACGACTCGTGTTACCTCGGTCGCTACAACGACATCTACGAGTCACCGCGCGAGATCTTGCGCGGCATTCCGGGTGTCGAGTTGGTCGAAGTGGAAGGCGCGAGCAAAAAGCAGGGCTTGTGCTGCGGCGCGGGCGGCGCACAGATGTGGATGGAGGAGCAAAACAACAACCGCGTGAACGTCAAGCGCACGCTGCAGCTCCTCGACACGGGCGCGAAGACCATCGCCAGCGCGTGCCCATTTTGCATGACCATGATCAGCGACGGCATCAAGTCGCAATCCAAAGAAGACGAAGTCCGAAACATGGACGTGGTCGAAATGCTGGCCATCTCCTGCGGGGTGAGCGGCAACCCCGCTGACACCACGACGGACAGCGGCAGCGGCGGCGGCGGCGGGACCGACAAGCCCACGGCGAGCGCGGCCGAATGAGGGTGTTTTCAGCTCGCTGGAAGCGGTGACCGGACGCGCGGAGGTGCTATAGTCCTCCGCGAATGGCGATCAAACCGACCGTCTCCCAACCCCGACCCGAACCGGAGCACGCTCCTGCTGCGTCCGGGGAAGTGCGTCGTTTGCAGGGCTTCGACTGTGATTTTTGCGCGCGCCATTTCGACGGACCGCCCGCGGGTTCGGGTTTGTTTTTGTGGTCACGCGGTGACGAGTACCGCTTCGAAGAACCGCCGCTGTGCGAAGAGTGCGCAATGCGCATCAGTGTCGGCGCGGTGCTGAAGTGGGAAAGCGAAGAAGAAGAAGGCTGAGCTCACTGCAGCGTGGGTTCGGGCGCTTCTGATTCCCTGAGCGGCGGCAATCGTTCGAACAGCTCGAGTGCTGCGGTGCGCAGGGCGGACGAAGCATCCGAGCTGTGCATGATTTCGTAGAGCTCGTTGCGCGCGCAGACCGCGAGCAGCGGCATCGTCATCGCTGGCGGCGAGCCCGGATTGAACAGCACCGCGAGCCGCACGCGCTGCCGGCTGAGCCAGCGTCCGTTTTGCGCGATTGCCTCGAGCACTTCGTGACGCGCGGGCCGGCGTGCGGCCATGCGCACCACGTCGTCCTCCGTGAGCCGCGGATTTTCGAGCAATTGGCGGATCACGAGCGGATGCGGATCGCCGAGCAGTTTGTCGAACGCGCGGCGGTTCGGGCTGCGCGCGAGGCTCTTGCGCTCTCCGACCGTGAGCTCGCGCCCCGCGCCGTAGTCCGGCACTGGGATTTCGCGGGCGGGTGGCGCGTGCACGCTCGGCGTGGGCGCGCGCCTGAGCAAGCGTGACAAGCTCAAGAGGTGGCGCGCCTCGGCCTGGGCGCGCAGTTGGTCGACCAGAGTGCATTCACCGAGCGAAGCGAAGAGCAGGGCAACCACCAAAATCGCTTCGCGGGCGTGCGGATCGGCGCGCTCGTTGTCTTCGCACAGTGCGTTCAGCACGCTCGCGTTGTCGTAGTCCGAGGCGCAGGCCAAGAAATCGCGCAGCCAACCGGTGCGCAGCGCGAGATCCGGTAGCGAAAGCAATACCCGCTTGAGGCGGTCAACCTCCGTCATCGCGATCGTGCCAAAAGGATGCGGCAAATTTCGACGTTTGTCACGCCGACTCGGCTCCGCTGCTAAGCTCCGCGAGCCTTGCAGAGTCTGCCAAAGCTTTCGACCGATCGCCTTTCGAGCGCGTTTCAAAAGCGCCAGCGTGCGCCGGCGCGGCTCTTTTCGCTGACGCTCGTGCTCGCTTGCGTGCTCGGCGCTGGTTTGCTCGGTCGTTTCGGGACGCTAGTCTGGCGCTCGCTCGGCGCGCTCGTGATCGCGCTGGCACTGCTCCAGATCGCGCTGCGGATCGTGCGCGATCGACGCGATTTCCGCGACGTGCGCCGCACCATTCGCCGCGTGCTCGTGCCGGTCGATCGCGCGCTCGGTGAACGCGCGCTACGCGCCGCTGCGCTCGCGGAACGCGCCGAGCGCGACCCGAGCGTTGGCTCGCTCGAGCTCGCCCAACTCCATTTCGAGAGGCTGCTCGCGCGCGCGTCACTCGACGCGGTCGAAGCGCACGCGGCGCGCGGCGCGAGCTGGGTGCGCGCTGCCGCGGCACTGCTCGTGATTTTGACCGCGCTCGGCGTCGGTCGCGATCCGAACCGTGTGCTCGAGGGCTTGGATGTGCTGGTCGCGCGGCGCGGCGTGGCGCCCGTGCCGATGGCTTGGCTCGACTTGGTGCGCGTCACGGTGCAACCGCCCGCGTATCTACACAGCTCGGATCGCGCGATTTTTCCGGGTCTCGGCAGCGCCGAAGCTCAAGGTAGTACGATCGCGGTGCACGGCGTTCCGCTCGCAGAAGGCCGGCACTTGGTGCTCACTGACGGACTCCGCGAAGTGCCGTTCGTCGACGACGGCTCGGGTGGCGTGGTCGCGCGCTACACACTCGACCAGACGGCGACGCTGCGAGTCGCCGCGCGCTTCGGTAAAGTGCTGATCCCCGAACCCGATCAAGTCACTGTCGAGTCCGTGCCGGATGCAGTCCCTGAAGTGGAGCTCGAAGGCGCGCCAGAGCGCGTCGATCTACGCGATTTCGAGCGCAAAGAGCTGCGCTACGAAGCCACGGACGATCACGGGTTGCGCGAGGTCGATCTGGTGCTTCGCGCGGGCGGCCGCGAAGATCGCCGTCCGCTCACGCGGCTCGACGGCGAAGCGCGCATCTCCCGCGGCGCGTACGCGATCGAGTCGAGCGATCCTTTTTTGCGCCGCACGTTCTTGCCGGTCGAAGTCAGCATCGAAGCTCGCGACGACAACACGATTTCAGGCGTGCAATGGGGCAAAAGTGCCGTCGTCACCTTGCTCCCGGTGCCAGTTGGCGAGCCCGAAGCAGCGCGCTACGAAGCGCTGCGCGCTGCGCGCGACGCGCTCACCGATCTGCTCGCGGCGGAGCTCGGTCCGCACGAAGGCGTGAGCGATGCCGAGCAGCTCAAAGCCGACCGGGCCAGCACTCAGGCTGCTGCGGCCAAACTCCGCGCGGTGCTCGAACAGCGCTTCGCCGGCTTGCGCTTAGCGCCGGCGCTGAAGGCATTTCTCGGTGGCCAAGCGCGCGTGCTCGAACGCGCGTTGCCGACTCCGGCTTCGGCGATGCACCGCACCGAAGACGTACTCTTGGCTGTCGACGCGGCGCTCCGCGGTCTCGGCAATCGCGATGCAGAGTCCGTTTCGAAGCACCTCGGCGACGCGGCCGAAGAGGTCGCGGATGGCGCCAAGGAAGCGCTCGAAAGCGAGCGCCGCGCGGCCGGACTGCGTCGCGTCGAACAAGCACTCGGCGTGCTCGAACCGGGCGCTGCTCATTTGGTTATTTTGGGTCCGCTCGGTCGCGACGTGGGCAGCGTGGCACAGGGCGAGATCCGGCGGATTCAGCGCGCGCGCGCTGCGTCGAATCTGCTCGCGACCGAGCTCGCCGCGCGGCACTTGGCCGCGCGCCTGCGCCGGCCGAGCCCGTCCTTCGGGACCGCGGGCGGCGGCGGAGTCGAATCGGGCTCTGGCGGGCAAAATAACGGTGATGCCCAAGCTTCGGACGCGGATAAGAAATTCGAGGAACTGGTCGGTGAGCTCGAGCGCCTGGCGGAGGAGCATCAACAAGAGCTCGACCGCGTCGATCGGACGCTCGCCGAATCCGAAAAATCAGTCGACCTCGACGACTTGAAGCAAGAAGCCGCGGAGCGCGCCAAAGCGCTGCGCGAAAAGATCGCGCCCTTGCCGCAATTCTCGGACGACCCGAGCTCAGCTCGCGCGAGCGCCGCGCTCGGTCGCGAGCACGTGGACGCGATGGCGCAGAGCATCGCGCGACTCTCGCTGAAAGACGCTGTCGAGAGCGGCCGTCACGCCAAATCCGAATTCGAAGACGCGGCCAAGAAATCGAAAAGTTCGTCGTTCGATTTTCTGGACGACGCGGCGCTCTCCGAAGCTCGCGCCGAGCTCGATCGCGATTTGGCGTGGGCGGAGCAGAACCTCGCGCGGGCCGAAAAGAGCGCGGCGGAGAAGGCGCAGCCGGGCTTGTCGGAGTCGTCGGGGCGCGAGCGCGCGCTGGCCGAACGCGCCGGCAATCTCGCCGGTCGCGGCAATCACGGCGAAATCGCGCTGCCCGAGGATTTGGCCGATTCGCTCGGAAAAGCGGAAGGCTTGATGCGCGACGCGGCGAAAGAGCTGGCGGCGGGCCACGGCGAACAAGGGCTTTCGCTGCAGCGCGATGCGCAACGCCTGCTCGAACAAAACAACAGTAGCCAAAATGATTCGGGCGAAGGCGAGAACAAAGGTCAGCAGCAGTCGCGCGAGCCGGACTCGTCCGAAGGCAAAGGCAAACAGATGAGCACCGCCGCCGACGTGCCGCGGCCGGATGCCGCCGCGCGTGCGTCCGATTTGCGGCGCAGGATTTTGGAAGGGCTCGCCAAGGAAAAGAGCGGCCGGCTTTCGGACGCCGTGCGCCGTTACGCGGAAGGGCTGCTCAAATGAAGCGCGCGCTTTGGCTGACGCTCGCGCTCGGCGCACTGTCGCTGGCCACACCGGCGAGCGCGAGCTTCGATTTTGGCCTTGAAAATCCGGTCGAACGCGTGGCCAACGCGATCACTGAAATCGACACGCAGCGGGCAACCGAGTTGCTCGAGCACACGCACGTGGACTCGCCTTCGCTGAGCTTCGAACGCGCGCGGCTCGCGGTCTATCTGGGCGATTGCGATCGCGCGCAGGCGATTCTATCGAACCCGACCTTGACCGACTCGCGCGACGGCGCTTCGCTCGCGGAGCTGGCCAAGAGCTGCGCGGGCGCAACCGCGGCCGGGCTCGTGATCGAAGACAAGGAACGCGGCGTGTGGCTGCGTTTGCAAGACGACGCGGACCGCGCGCTCGCGCCGTTCATCTTCGAGGTTGCGGCGCAGGCGCGCGACACCGTCGCGCGCGAAATCGGCATCGATTTGCCGCGCCCACTGCGGATCGACTTGGTGCGCGATCTGTTCTCTCTGTCCGCCGTCTCGGGTTTGCCGCTGAAAGCCGCGGAAACCACGGGCACGCTCGCCGTCGCGCGTTGGGGCCGCGTGATCATGCTTTCACCGCGCGCGCCGGTGCAAGGCTACCCTTGGCAAGATACGCTCGCGCACGAGATCACGCATTTGCTAGTGACGCGCGCGACGCGCGATTTTGCGCCGCTGTGGATGCAAGAAGGCCTCGCCAAACGCTTCGAGGTGCGCTGGCGTCCGGTGCGTCCGTTCGATCATCCGGATTGGGCGGACACCGGCGCGCGCAACGCCGCACTCGATGGGCGATCGGTCGGCATCGACAAGCTAGGCCCTTCGATCGCGATGTTGCCGACGCCGGAAGCAGCCGCCACTGCGTTCGCCGAAGTCACGAGCTTCATGCATTTTTTCATCGAGCAGAATGGCGAACCCGCGCTCAGGCTCCTGTTCAACGATTTGCGTGGCAACGGCGCGGAAGGCGCGGACGCCGCGCTGATCAGCGTGACCGGTTACAATTTGTCGGAGTGGAACGCGCGTTGGCAGCGCTTTCTGCGCGCGCCCGTCAAGGCCGCGCCGGACAACGCCGCAACGCCCGCACCTGCGACGCGCGTCGCGCGGGATCTCGGTCGCCGCGTGCGGCTCGCAGATTTGCTGAACGCGCGCGGTTTTGGCCGCCAATCGGCGGCGGAACTCGAGCCGCTCGAGGCCTCGGTGCCTCGCCTGCCGCAGCTGCGCGAGCGCATCGCGCGCGGTTTGTACCAAGCCGGTGACGACGATGCCGCCGAGCACGCGCTTGGTGCGGTAACGGAAATTGATGGTCTTTATGGACCCTGGTTTGCGCTGGCCGGCCGCGGGTTCAAGCGTCATGGGCAGCTTCCCGAGTCCGAAAACGCATTCACACTGGGCCTCTCCACCGATCCGCTTTCGGATGAAGTCGCGTGCGAAGGCTATCCGGATATTCGAGCACACGCGGCAGCGGCCGCAGCGGCCGCGCCCGAACCACCCCTGCCCACACGCCCCCAGTGGCAGAAGTTGTGTCAGGCTGCGCGAAGCGTGCCGCGTGATTGACCGCCGGGCGCCGGGTTGCGTAAGATAATCTGCTCGAATCTCTGCGAAGTTTAAAGGATTTCTGGTGGGCCTCGCCACGTACGCCGCCGCTCAACTCTTGCGTGCATTACCTCGCGTTCGGATCAGTCGCGCCGTGGGTGGACTGTGTGAGTTGCCGCTGTCACCGCCACTCTCGCGTGCGATCACGGGAGTGTATTCGCGCGCGTATCGCGTGAATCTCG
>DATATR010000435.1:0-6900 GCA_036268695.1 Polyangiaceae bacterium
ACCTCGGCGTCGAGCTCGCCGGCCTCGCAGGCACGCACCGTCGGGACGAGAGCAAAGCTTACGATCCCGCGCAGCTCGAGCAAGGCGTGATCCTGAACGCGGCCGTGCTGCTCAAGGATGAAACCAAGCTCGACCAAACACTCGTCGAGATCGAAGCCGCCGGAAAAAAAGCCGGGCTGCCACTCAAAGCGGTCAGCTGGCAAAAGGCGGCAGGGCTGATTGGGCAATTTACGGTGTTGATGCGCGTCGTCTTGTACACCGCGGTGCTGATCATCTTCGTGGTCGCGCTGGTGATCATCAACAACGCCCTCGTGATGGCCACGCTCGAGCGCGTGCGTGAAATCGGCACGCTGCGCGCGGTCGGCGCGCAACGGCGCTTCATTTTAGCCATGTTGGTGCTGGAGTCGGTCGCGGTGGGCTTGGTGTTCGGTGCGGCTGGCACGGTGTTCGGCGCGGGCCTCGTCGCCCTACTCGGCAAGGTCGGCATCCCGGCGACGAACGACGTGATGATGTTCTTCTTCTCGGGGCCGAAGCTCTATCCGGTGCTGGCCTCGCACAATCTGATCGCGGCGCTCGCGATCGTGCTCTTGGTGAGCGTGGTCTCGAGCGTGTATCCGGCCTTCATCGCGATGAGAATCAGTCCGCGCGAAGCGATGCAAGCGGAGGAATGATCGTGACCGCATTTCTCCTAGACATTCGCATCGCGGTCCTGAGCTTGTTCGAACATCGCCGGCGCGCGCTGTTTTTGGGCCTGGCGATCGCGGCGGTTACGGCGCTCTTCGTCTTGTTGAACGGCCTGTCCGCCGGCATCCGCCACACGCTGATCGACACAGCGACCACGCTGAGCACAGGCCATCTGAACGTCGGTGGCTTTTACAAGGTGACCTCGGGCCAAGCCGGCGCCGTCGTGGTCGACTACGAAAAGGTCAAAGAAACCGTGAAAAAAGAGCTGCCGGAGCTCGATTTCATGGTCGAGCGCGGTCGCGGTTGGGCCAAAATCGTGAGCGACACGTCGTCGATGCAAGCTGGCGTCGGCGGCATCGACATCGCGCGCGAAAGCGCGTTCAAGAGTGTGCTTCGGATCGCGAGCGGCAATATCGACGAGCTCGCTCAGCCGAACACGATTTTGATCTTCGACGCGCAAGCCAAGAAGCTCAAAATCAAAGTCGGCGATGCGATCACCATCTCCGCGCAAACCACGCGTGGCGTCGCGAACACGATCGACTGCCGCGTGATCGCGATTGCGGAAGACGTCGGGCTATTGAGCCAGTGGAACGTCTTCATTTCGAACGCGTCGTTGCGCGCTTTGTATCAGCTTCGCCCGGACGTGACGGGCGCGATTCAAATTCACTTGAAGCCTCGGTATGTGAACGACTTGGGGCCGCTCGCTGCGCGTTTGCGCACTTCACTCGAGAAAGCCGGCTATCGCATCATGGAGCCGGATCCGAGGCCTTTTTGGATGAAATTCGAGAGCGTGACCCGCGAAGATTGGACGGGTCAAAAGCTCGACGTGACTTCGTGGGAGGACGAGCTCTCGTTCATGATGTGGACGCTTTCGGCGTTGAACGGGCTCAGTTTCGTATTGATGGTGATCCTCATCGCCATCGTCATCACCGGGATCATGAATACCATGTGGATCGCCATTCGTGAGCGGACTCGTGAAATCGGAACGCTGCGCGCCATTGGCATGCAGCGCGGCAGCGTCGTGCGCATGTTCTTGTGGGAGTCGTTCCTGCTCGGCGTGTTCGGCGCGGTTGCCGGTGCGGTAGTCGGTGCGATGACCGCGGGCGTGCTGAACTCCGCGAACATCCACGTGCCGCTTTCGGTTCAATTGTTTTTGATGTCGGATACCCTGAAGCTCTCGGTCCTGCCGACGGCGCTCGGCGGCGCGATCGCGCTGATCTCGGTCGTCACTGGCGTGGCCGCCTTGTATCCGGCCCTGCGCGCTTCGAGACTCAAGCCCGTGGACGCGATGTCCCATTTCGGTTGAGGATTGCCCCATGCACCGTCGAACCGTGGTTAAAAGTGTGCTGTTTTTGGCTGCTGCGAGCACGCTCTCGAGCCTCCCGCGCGTGGCGTCCGCCGCTTCGAAGCAGGAGATGGTCGAGCTGCTCAAAGCCGTAGACGACCGTCAGCGCAATCAGGGTGACTGGCGTTCGAACGTGTACATCGAGCAAAAAGAAAAAGACAAAGTCGCGGTCGTGTACGAAGCGCTCGTGTTTCGGCGGAGCGCGGACCAAAAATTCATGATCCTGTTCACCAAGCCGAAATCGTCTCAAGGCCAGGGCTATTTGCGCATCGATCAGAACCTTTGGTTTTACGATCCGGCGGTCGGAAAATGGGAACGGCGCACCGAGCGCGAGCGCATCGGCGGCACCAACTCGCGTCGCTCGGACTTCGATGAGTCGCGCTTGGCGGAAGAGTACGATCCGGAAGACAACGGTTCGGAGAAACTCGGCGTGTATGACGCGCAAGTGATGACACTCAAAGGCAAACCGGGCCTCGATTTGGCGTTTCCCGTGATCAAGCTCTGGGTCGACAAGGCCACGAAAAATGAGCTGAAACGCCAGGAATTCGCGCTCTCCGGCAAGCTCCTTCGCACTTCGTATTATCCGAAGTGGCAAAAGATCTACAGCGAGTCACGCAAAGCCGACATTTGGTATCCACAAGAAATTCGCTTCTACGACGAAGTCGAGAAGGCGAACTCGACGCTGATCTTGATCAAGACGGTGGATTTGAAGCCGCTCGAAGCAAATCTTTTCACGAAGGCTTGGCTGGAGAGCAAATCGCGCTGAGCTTTGCGCCGAAGCTTGCTTTCGAATCGAGGGATCATGTTTCGAACGGTGTGGTCGCGCTCCGGCGTTCTGTTCGGCTGTCTCTGCCTGAGCGCGACGGCCAACGCGCAAGATCGCCCGAGTGACGCCGATATTTTCGGCGCTGCGCCGGCTCCTTCGCCGCCTGCCGCGCCCGCGCCGCCGAATGGCACTCCGGGCACCGCGCCGGTGACGCCGGTTCCGTCGAGCACTGCGCCCGCGCCCGTTGCAGCTCCACCCGCGCCGCCTGCCGCGGCCGCCGAAGCGCAAGCGCCGAACGCGAGTCCGTCGCCGTCGCGCGACGCGCAGATCCTCGGCAGCGGCGAAACGCCGATGTTCAACGAGGAAGCCGCGCCCGAAGATCCGCTGAAAATCGGCGGCCAATTGTATTTGCGCGCGCAAACCACGGCCTCGACCGGTCAAGGGCCGAGCGCTTGGGCCTTCAGCTCGCCTTCGCTCTTGGACGTGTACTTGGACGCGCGCCCGAACGATCGCGTGCGTGGCTTCGTGCTCGGCCGCATGGTGTTCGATCCGACGTTGCCGGCAAGCGCGTCGCAGTCGGAGTCGATCGCGGCAGTGAGCGCGACTGGGTCGACCTCGGGTAGCGCCAATCTGTCGTCGCTATTTCAGCAGCAGACACGCGCGCCGGTCGTGAGCTTGGATCAGCTTTGGATCAACTTCGACGTGGCGCACACGGTGTTCGTCACGGCCGGCAAACAGCATGTGCGTTGGGGCACCGGGCATTTCTGGGCGCCGACCGATTTCTTGCATTTACGGCCGCGCAACCCGCTCGACGTGTTCGACGCCCGCACCGGGACGACGATGGTGAAGCTCCAATTGCCGATCGAGTCGCGCGCTTGGAACTTCTACGGCTACGTGCTCACCGAAAACAGCGTCGCGACGCCGACGCTCGGTGACGTGGCCGCGGCGGGCCGCGCGGAATTCGTGCTCGGGCCTTCGGAACTCGGCCTGGGCGTGCTCGGGCAGCGCGATCACAAGGCCAAATTGGCTGCGGATTTGTCGTTCGGGATTGGGGATTTCGATTTTTATGGTGAGCTCGGGCTGCGCTCGGGCGGCGAAATCGATCGCGTGAGTTACAACGCCGCCGCGACCGCGCCGCCGCCGTACGTCGCGCCATCGTGGCAAGCGCCGAGCGATGCCGCGCTCAGCGCACTCGAGCAAACCGTGGATGCGTACTATCCGGTGTATCGCTCGAACGGTTACAAGGCGCAGGCCGTCGGCGGTTTGAGCTACTCGCGCAAATACAACGACAATGACCTGTTCACGGTCGGCGCCGAGTACTTCTACAACGGCCTGGGCTATGCGAGCCCCGCCGCGTATCCGGGTCTCGTATTGCCGCACACGATTGGCCTGAACGACTCTGCGAATTTCTTTTATTTGGGTCAGCACTACGCGGCGCTTTACGTCACGTTCCCGGCGCCGTACACGCTCGACAATCACACCTTCACGCTCTCGACGCTCGGGAATCTCTCGGATCGTTCGTTCATCACCCGCCTGGATTACTCGCTGATCGCGCTCACGCACGTGCGCTTCGAGGCCTTCGCCTCCGCGCGTTACGGCAATGAAAACGGCGAATTTCGCTTCGGCGTGAGCAACTTGAACCTCGGCGGCGTGAATTTCAGCCGCGCGCCGGCATTGATGGATTTCGGGCTGGCGCTGCGGATCGCGATCTGACGATCGCTCGCGACGCGGAGCGGCGCGCAAGGCAACCCAAACAAAAAAAGAACGCACTCGCTCCGGTTCAACGCCGAGCGAGTGCGTCTTCGCGCAATCGATTTCGAGACGTCAGCTGGCCGTCGCCGGCACGCGCGAGCGATTCGAATCGGGGGAGCTTGCGCGCGGTGCGTTCACCGCGTGCAGCATCGGCGCGAACGCATCGCGGTAGCTATGCGCTAGGTAGAGCTCTGCGACCAAGAGCACGAGCGGTACTGCCAAGCCCTCGGGCGCGAGGAACGAGTGGAAGGCGACGATATTGACCAGTACTGGCGCCAGCACGGTCAGCGCCAGGGGCACGAAGCGATTGGCGAGCAAGAGCGCGCCCATCAAGACTTCGGTGCCTTTGAGCAGCGGAAACATGTAGCCGCTCGCGATCAGCGCGCCGATGAAGTTGAGTGGCGCGCCGGTCATCGGCGGCTGCGGCAGAAAATGCAAAAAGCCGTTCAGGCCGAAGACGAAGAAGACGAGACCGAGTAAGTAGCGGGCGATGGTGGGAAGCTTGTGCTGAATGCTGGACATGTTTTTTCTCCGCGGTGATGCGAAGAAACATAATTGTTGCCACACGGAGCGGTAGAATGGCAGTTGGCAACGAATAGTTGCTATGGTGACAACAATGGACCTCAATCACGTTTCGATTTTCGCGCGTGTCGTCGAGCTCGAGAGCTTCACCGGGGCCGCGAATCAATTGGGGCTGCCGAAGTCGTCGGTCAGCCGCACGGTTTCGCGTTTGGAAGAGGAGCTCGGCGTGCGCTTGCTCCAACGCACCACGCGCAAATTGCATCTGACCGACGCGGGGCATGCTTATTACGATCGCGCGCGCGTCGCGCTCGCTGCTTTGGAAGAGGCGGCGACCGCGGCCACGACCCTGAGCACCGTGCCGCGCGGGATCGTGCGCGTGACCGCGCCGAACGATCTCGGTGTACTGAACCTCGCGGACGCGCTGCTGCGCTTCGCGCGCAAATATCCGGAGGTGCACGTCGATTTGACGCTCACGTCGCGCTTCGTCGATCTGGTCGCGGAGGGCTTCGATTTGGCCGTGCGCGCCGGCAAGTTGACGGACTCGACGCTCGTGGCGCGCAAAATCGGCAGTGACATGCTCGGCTTGTTCGCCGCCGCGAGTTACCTCAAACAGCACGGCAAACCAAAATCGTTCAGCGAGCTCGCGCAGCATCGCTGTGTGCTGTTTCGCGGCAAAAATGCCAAAGCGGAGTGGCGCTTGGCTGGCCCGAACGGCGAAGAATCGGTCACGGTGCGCGGTCCGATCAGCGTCGACGAAATGGCATTCGCGCAGCAGGCGGTGAGCAAGGGCATGGGCATCGGACTCTTGCCGATGGCCGGCGTGAAGCTCGGCTTGCAGCGCAAAGAGGCGCCGCCGCTCGTGCGCATTTTGCCCGAATATTCGACCGGCGGCGCGGGCTTATACGTGGTTTCGCCGTCGGTTCGCTTTCAGTCTGCCGCAGTGACTGCACTGCGCGAATTCATCATCGAAGAGCTGCTCCGCGTTTGGAACTCACTTTGATTCTTGCGCCAGCATGGCTGTGGTAGATCGAGCTCGTGCCGAGTTTCGTGTGCAAGAGTTGTGGCAAAGAGTTCACCGTCCCGGACGCGACGATTGCCAAATATCCGGGCTGGCAGCCGAAGCTCTGCCTGGCTTGCAAAAACAAAGCTGCGGAGGGCACGGCGAAGAAAAAATCACCCGCGCCGCGCAGCGCGCGCACGTTCGCGTCGCGCGAAGAAAACCTGAGCATTGCCCAAGTGCTCGCGAAATACAGCAGCGGCCCGCTCGACGGCGTGTTCACCGACGGCGCGGCCGAGCCGAATCCAGGCCCCGGCGGCTGGGGCGCGGTTTACGTCGCGAACAACCAAGTCGTTGCCGAACGCTGGGGCGATGAGCCGCACACGACCAACAATCGCATGGAGCTCAGCGCGCTGATCAACGGCTGCGCGCTCGTACCCGAAGGCACCCGAGCCGTCATCTACACCGACAGCCAACTCTGCGTCAGCACCATCAACGAGTGGGCCAAGGGTTGGGAAGCGCGCGGCTGGAAGCGCAAAGGCGGCGAAATCAAAAATCTCGAGCTCGTGCAAGAGCTCTACGGCATTTGCAAACGCCGCCCCGAGCTCGAATTGCGCTGGATCGCCGCGCACTCCGGCAACCGCTGGAACGAATACGCCGACGCGCTGGCCACGGCGTATCGGAGAAGCGTGCGCTAGTACCTCGAGTCCGTTGAAACGATGGGAAGTTCAGTACCCGCACATGGGTGAGGGTACTGAACTTCCCTCGAGTTCGCCTTGATCTGACTCGAGAACTTGACTGTCTCAACGTGCATCGATTCAAGTGAATCGATGC
>DATATR010000436.1:0-12598 GCA_036268695.1 Polyangiaceae bacterium
ATGATCCGGTCCTTCGCGGACAAGAAAACCGAGAGCCTCTGGCGCGGGAAACGGGTCGCCGCGTTCGCTGCGTTTCGCGAGAAAGCCGAACGAAAATTGGCCGTGCTTGAAGCAGCCACGTGTCTCGAGGATCTCGGCGGTCTCCCCGGCAATCGGCTAGAATTGCTGAAAGGAGACCGGAAGGGTCAGCACTCGATCCGAATCAACGACCAGTGGCGGCTCTGCTTCCGCTGGGAGAGAAGGGACGCCTTCGACGTTGAGATTGTGGACTACCACTGAAACTCCGCCGTGTTCGCGCGGCGGTCCTTGAAACACGCCAGCGAAGTGGTCATGTGACCATGGCGTTCAGCCGTGCCCATTTGCGGGGCCGCCATCGAAGCGACTGAGGTAAGAAAATGGCTAGACACAAGATGCGACCGGTTTCACCAGGCGAGGTGCTGCGCGAGCAGCTCGAGGAGCTCGGCATGTCAGCAAACGGGCTCGCGACGGCTCTGCATGTTCCTACGAATCGGATCACCGGCATCCTGAACGAGACGCGTGCGCTCACGCCGGAGACGGCGCTCCGCCTTGAGCGTTATTTCACTGGCACGACTGCGCAGTTTTGGCTGAACCTACAGACAAACTTCGATCTTCGCCGCGCGGAGCTCGCGTCCGCGAAAACGGTCCGCGAGATTGTTCCACGGAAAGCGGGCTGACAGCCTCCGCGGCTGCTCTCGACAGACCGTCGGAGCTGAGACGCTCGCGGATCGAGCTTATTTCAGTGCCGAAGGGCGGACTTGAACCGCCGACAGCGCGCTTATGAAGCGCGTGCTCTAACCAGCTGAGCTACTTCGGCTTGAAGGGCCGGGAATCTGCCTTCGGGGCCCGGGGGCTGTCAAGCCCGCGCGCGGGATTTGCCTGAGCTGTTACGGGGTTCGGCGCGTGCCGTAGCCGCCGGGGCCGGGGCCGTCGCGGCCGACCACGCGATTGAGCGTGTCGTAGCTCATCGTGATGAGCAGGCGGTTGCCGAGGACTTTGGGCAATGGGCCAAAAGACGGGATGCGCCGCATGCCGGCGATCACGTTGCCGTCGTATTCTCCGATGCCGCTCGGGCGCAGTAGGCGCACGCGCTCGACTCGGCCGTCCGCGAGCAGCGCGAACTCGAAAATGACGCGACCGCTCTTGCCCGCTTCGATCGCCCAATCAGGAAACGCGCGCTGGAGTTGGTCGTCGATTCGGCGCTGCACGCCGGCGACGTAACCGCGCACGCCGGGATCGTTCGATGCGTCCGGACCTGGGCCAAATCCGCTCGGCGCGGCGCGCGAGCCGATGCCTTCGTCTCCGCCGCGGCCGGGTTGTCCGCCAACGGGTTCGCCGCCGACGCCCACGCCTTGCGGGCCGCCGATCGTGCTCGCGTGAATTAGCGCGGCGACGCGGCTGGACACGGCTTCGGAGCTGTCTTCCGTGTCGTTCGGGCGATCGCGCGTTTCGGTGGGCAGCGCCGGCCGCGCGCGCATCACCAGCGGGCGCGCGAGCAAGACTTCGGCGCGCGTCGAACGAGCGTTGCTCGGCATGGCACTGAGTGCGCCGCGTTGGGTTTGCGGCTCGCGTACGCCCGAGAACTCGCTGCCCGGAGCGGCCGCGCTGTCGAGCGCGACCTCACTCGGATCCGCACCGACGTTGCCGCCGACTGGAGCCGGTGTCGCGCCTGCGATCGAGCCGCGCGTCGTAAAGCCGGGATCGCGTCGCTCTCGCACCGCGCCTCGCCCGGTGGCCACGAACGTGAGCTCCATCGGGTTGGGCGTCGCGCGGTGATCTTCCCACGAACGGCGTTCATGCGCGGTGCGGAGGCGTGAGACTTGGCTGCGATCGAGGTGGCTGATTGGGTTTGGTTCTAGGGTGATCGGGTCGACGTGGCTCGCCAAATTAGTGGCCGCTTGCTCGGCGTTGCGCGATCCGCCGCGGCCGGCGCGTTCGGTGTCCGGGTGGCGCTCGGGCGGGCCGCCGCCGGGCGGAGGCGGCGTGCTCGTCGCTGCGGGCGGCAGTGGACTATCGCGGCGAGGCGTGGATTCGGAGGCGCCAATCGTTGCCGGGGCAACGTCGATTTCGACTTCGCCGAGCGGCGCGACCAACGCAGTCTTGGCCGAGTCACGCGCGTGTTGGCCGAGCGAGTGCGTGAGCACCAGCGCGCCAGCGCCGAGCAAGAGCGCATGCACGACGAGCGACGTCGCGAAAGCGCCCGAGCCGACCAACCGACGAGCCATCAGCTCGAGTTTGACAGAGCTAGGCGCTCGCCGCTAGCGGCACTCGGAAGCAGCGGCGCGCGTTGTCGCTCGTGAGTGCGGCAAAGTGCGCATCGTCCAAGCCCCGCAGCTTGGCCACGAATTTACCGGTGTGCACCACGAACGCCGGCTCGCAGCGTTTTCCGCGCAGCGGCACCGGCGCCAAGTACGGGCTGTCCGTCTCGACCAAGATGCGATCTTCGGGAGCCCAAGCCGCGACCTCTTGAATCGCGCGAGCGGTCTTGAACGTTACGATGCCCGAAAAAGATAAGTAGAACCCGAGATCGAGCGCGCGTTCGGCGAACGGCCGATCTTCGCTGAAGCAGTGGATCACTCCGCCGCAGTCGCGCGCGGCCTCGCTTTCGAGGATTTGGAGCGTGTCTTCCGGCGCGCTGCGCGTGTGGATGATCAGGGGTTTTTGGATTTTGCGCGCGACGGCGATGAAGCGGCGAAAGACTTCGGCCTGTACGTCGCGCGGCGAATGATCGTAGTGGTAGTCGAGCCCGACCTCACCGACCGCGAGCACGCGCGGATGCGCGAAGAGCGCGCCTAGATCGAAGGCGCCATCGCGCGCTGCGTCGTGCGGGTGCACGCCGGCCGAGGCGAACACGTCCGCGTGCTGCTCGGCCAGCGCGAGCGCTTGTTCGGCCTGCGCGCGGCCGCCCACGCCGACACACAAGAACGTCGACACGCCGGCTTTGCGCGCGCGCTCGAGGATTGCTTCGGCGCCGTCCGGATTGTGCTCGCTATCGAGGTGACAGTGCGTATCGAACCAAGTCATGAAAAGAGCCTCGCGCGCACGGACCATAGCAGAAGCGCGAGCACGACGATCCCGGCCATGACCGCAAACTCGGCGCGCTCGACCGCGCGCGCGATCACGCCCATCGCGATCAGCGCGAACGGCGCGGGCAGCGCGTCCCGCGGCGAAAGCCCGCATTTGCGCCGGAACGAAAGCACGCACAACGAAAGCACGCTGACCGCGTACTGAAACAACACCGCGACGCTCGAGAGCACGAAGAGCTTGCCGAGCGCGCCCACCGAAACCAAAATCACGACCAACACGAGCGTGACGAAGAGCGCGCGCCGCGGCACGTGATGCTTGGTTTCGAGCCCGAGGAGCACGTTTTCCTGGCCCGAGGCTTCGACCGCGGCGAGATAGCGCGGCGTCATCGCCAGCATCCCAAAGGCGATGCCGAGCGCGGAGACGTTCGTGCCCGCGCTGACCACACTCGCTAGCCGCGCCCCGCCGAGCGCGCTTGCCGCGGCGATCAGCGGCGTTTGTTCGCTCGCGAGCGTGGGCACGGAGGCGACGCAAGCCCAATGCAACAGCGCATAGAGCAATGCACTCAGTACCAGCGAACCGACGGTTGCAAGCGGGATGGCGCGCGCGGCCGAGCGAACATGCGCACCCGGCACCGGCACGATCTCGAAACCTTGCATCGGGAATACGATCAAGAGCACCGCGCGCGACCAAGAAAAATCGCGCGCCGGGCCGATCGTTTGAAACGCCGTATGCGCGCCGAACACGAACACCAGCACCAGCGCGAAGAGCGGCAAGAGCTTGAGCACCGTGAGCGAAGACCAAACCCACGCACTCGGCTTCAATCCACTCAGCACGATCGCCGCGAGCACGAGCGCAGACCCGACCGCGAAGAGCTGCTTGTGCGCGCCCAAGCCGAGCAGCGGCGCCGTGTACTCGCCGAGCCCGGCGAAGACCGCGGACGTGCTGAGCACGGCAGAAGCATACGCGGCCACTCCGACCAAAAACGCCGCTTTTTCCCCGAGCGCCGCCTGCGCCCACACGTACGGACCGCCGTCGCGGTCGAAGCGCGCGCCGAGCCGCGCGTACGTGAGCGCGACCGGAAGCAACGCGGCGAGCGTCAACAGATACGCGAGCACCCCGGCCCGCCCCGGCACGACGCTCGCGACCAGATTGGGCGTGAAGAAGATGCCGACACCGACGATGCCGTTGATGCCGAGCGCGAGCAGCGAAAGAAAACCGAGCTCGCGCGAAGCCTCGCTGTCGCTTTCTTCGCTCACTCGATTTCCGAAACTCAAGTCAGAATGTCTTGGAAGCGCTCGCGCATCAGCGCGACTGCGGCATCGGCCGCGGAGCTCTGCTGGTAGCCGAAGCGCGCCTCGAGCGCCTCGAGCGTTTTCCGCGCGGCGACACGCCGTTGCTCGTTGAGCCCGGCGCCCTCTTGACGCAGCAAAATCACCAGGTCCCGGCACAGCTTCGCGACCGCGTTGCGTCGCTCGGCGAACGCGGATTCGCGCAAGCGCCGCAGCTGCGAGGCGAACACGCGCGCGTTGTCCAGCGGTTCGTCGGGGTGATCGATGGCCCAGGCGGCGATGGTGCTGATCAGGCCGTGCCGCAAATCCTCGGGTTTATCCGGCGAACCGAGCAGCGTTTCGACTTCCCGCATCATGCGTTCGTCGGGCTCTTCGTATTGGCCCGTGAGTGGGTTTCTGAATTTCTCGCGCTTCACCCAGTAATTGACGTGCGTCACGTAACGATCGAACAAATCGCTGTAACGCGTTTCATCGACCAAGCCGCTGGCGACGCGGAATTCGTCTTCGAATGCGTCGAGCAGGCGGCTGTGCAGCACTTTGCGAAACAGCACGTGATCGTGATAGCCGCCGGCGAGCCGTTCTTCTTCGAGCCAGGCGTATTCGCTCGTGCGCTCGCACAAGCGATCGAGCTCGCTCAACACCGCGAACGGCGACAGACACTCGAAGCGGGGATTTTGCGCGGCATCGAGCAGCACGGTGCGCATTTCGCGCGGGCTCGCGCCGATGCTGCCTTCGTAAATCGGGTAAGAGTCGCTCTCTTTGTAGAGCTCGCCAATGGACGCGCGCAGCACTTTGCCGGATTCGTCGTCGAGCCGCGTCGGCGCGGCGCCAGTCGAATAGAGATCCATTTTTTCGATCGCGGTGAGCTCCGTGACCAGATCTTGCAGCGGCTTTCCGTAACGATCCGACTTCGGCCTGCGCATGCGCGTGAGCACGGCGAACATCGCCGCCATGCGCGTCGCGTGCGGCGCGACGTGTTTTTGCACCTGGGACGCGATTTGCGCGTCGTAGATGCGCTGTTCGTCTTGCCAGCTGAGCAGGTACGGCGCGCGGATCAGCTCGAAGCGGCCGCGAAAACTCTCGAATTCGGGGTGGTCGCGGAAGGCGTTCAAATGCACTTCATTGCCGCTCGCGAGCATCACGCAATTGACCTGCACGTTCTGCGAACGAAGGGCAACCTCACCCGTTTCGGCGGTGATCTGCAGGTACTTGAAGGCATCGAGCGGGCGCTTCAGCAAATCCGAGAACTCGAGCAAACCGCCGGCCGCGTCGACCAATTCGCCGAAAGCCTCGAACAGCGTCATCGATTGCAGCGCCGAGGGCAGCGCGCCGAGGCTGCGATCGGCCGTCACTTGGCGCTCGCCCGCGTCCACCGAAAGCTGTGGGCCGAGCGTGACCGCGCCGACGCGGTAACGGCGCGAAATGAAATAGCGCTCGACTTGGACGTGACGCAAAATCTCGTCGAGCGAGCCGCTGTAACTCGTCAGCAACGCTTCATAGACTTGTTGGCTCTTGTGCGAGAGCGTGCCGCGGATCATCCAGGCTGGCGGCGGCTCATTTTCCTTTCTCTCCGCGAACAGCCGCTCGAGCAAGGTTTTGCGTTCGGCGAGCGGAATCAAAAACAAAGGATGGTCGCGCACTTCCACGAACAACCGCGAGTCGATTTGGTCGTCCGGCAAATGCGCGTAACTGCCGTCTTCACTGCCGCTCGTGGCGCGCTTGCCCCCAAACCCAATCGAACCGCGCAATGTCGCCTGCGTCGGGAACACCCAGTGAAAACGGTAGAGCGCGCCCTCGTCGAGCTGGGAGTAATGTTCGAGCGCGCGCGCGATGCAGGCGGCGACCGTGCTCTTGGCCGAGCCGTTCGGACCGTGGAGCAGCAGCACGCGATTCGCGCGCCCTTCGCGCGCGAAGTTCGACAGTGCGCGATAAATCTCCGACTGCACCGACTCTTGACCGACGAGTGCGTCCGAGCGCGCCTCGCCGGGCTCCAAAAAAGGCAGATCGAACAGGCGAAAGCGCGTCAGATCGCCCCACGGACGCAGCACGGTTTCGCGACCGAAGTGATCGAACATGTCGCGCAAATAGCGCGAAGCGTCGCGCGAATGCCGGACTGGATTGGTCTCGAACAACGTGAGGTATTCGCGGAACGAGAGCAGCCGCCGCTCTTCCTTGAATTCTTTTTGGACGAGGAGCGCGATGCGTTGCAGATCTTCGAGAATGCGCTCGGCAGACATGCTCGAAGGTTACCACAACCGAGATCCGAAGGGCCGGCGCGGCTCGGTTTGCGGGCGAACCACTATTTCGCGTCGATATCGAGCACGAGCTCGCGCTTTTCGATCATGCACTTGTCGTCCGTGCAAACCGAGAACGACAATTGCCCGGCGAGCGTGTGCTTGCCCGCGCTCTCCGGCGTGAACGCGACGGGCAGCGTCGCGCGCGCCGGCTCGAGCTTGACTTGATCTTTGCCCACGACCGGGCTCGCGAACTTGAGACCCGGCGATTCCTTGAGCTTGAACTTGTACGGGTAGTTCTGGTTGACGTGAAACGGTGCTTTGGCGGAAAGCACGATCTCTGCTTCGCCCGCTTGCCCCGAGGCGTAATTACCTTTCGGCGCGAGCACGAGCTCGAAGTTCGATTCGGAGTACTTGCTCGCGGCTGGCGCGGCGGGCGCGTCACTCGCCGGCGCGGCTGGAGCCGAGTTGGCGGCCAGCGGCGCGGAATCCGCCGCAGTCGCCTCGGCCGCGGGCGGTGTTTGATTCTTGCAGGCGGACGCAATCGAAAGAGCGCACAGCGCGGACGCAACCTGCGCGAACTGACGGGAAATCGTGCGAGCCATGCCCGCTCAATACCACAGCCCTGCGACCTCGACGACTCACGCGCGCGGCGCGCGGTGTTCAGCGAAGCAGCATGAAAACCACGACCAAGACGACCCCGACCACGAGCGCGCCGCCGCCGACGAGTAGCATCAACAGGGCGTTGTTCGAGCTCTTCGGCACGCCGGCGATGCTCGTCATCGGGTCAGCGGGGTAAGCTTGCGCTTGGGGCGCGGCGAACCCGGCCGGGGCCGGCATGGCTTGCGCGCCCCCACCCGAAAACGGATCGCCCATGGTGTCGAGGCTGTCGGTCTCGCCGAAAAACGAGTCCGCGGCGTTGCCGCCGCGCGGAGCTTGCACCGCAGTCATCAGGTTGGGCATGGCCGCGGTCACGCGGCCGTTGAGATCCGCTTCCGGCGTCGCGGCCCAATTCTTGTGATTGCCGGTGAGCCCGTAGGCTGCGCCGATCGCGTCCGCGAGCGCGCCAACCGAGGCGATGCGCAGCGCGGCGCTCTTCTTGAACGCGTGCGCCATCACGCGATCGAGCGTCGGCGGTACCGGGTACTTCTGGCCCTTACCGACTTCGCTCGGCGCTTGCGGCTCTTTGGTCAAGATCTCGAGCAAAATACTGGGGCCGTTGTTGCCGATGAACGGCACGCGCCCGCACACGCACTCGTAGACGATCGCGGCGAGTGCCCAGACGTCCGCGCGATGATCCAGCGTGTCGAGGCCCTGGGCTTGTTCGGGGGCCATGTAGAACGGCGAGCCGATCGTGGTGCCGAGCACGGTGAGTTTCTTGGCCGACTCGCCCTTGTCCTTCGCGGAGCCGAAATCCAAGACCTTCGTGATGTCACCGTCGCTGGTTTGGCACAGAAACAGATTGTCCGGCTTCAGATCGCGGTGCACGAATTTGCGCGCGTGCGCTTCGTCGAGCCCGAGCGCGGCTTGACTCAGCATGCGGATCACGCGACCCGGCGGAATCACACTCTCGCGCTTGAGCAAGGCGCGGAGCTCCTCGCCGTACAAGAACTCCATCACCAAGACGAAGCTCGCATCCGTGGTGGGCTGGAAATCCAAAACCTCCACGATGTAGTCGTGGGGCAGCATCTTGCTGACTTCGAACTCGCGCTTGAAGCGCTGCACCGCGATTTCGTCGCGCGACACATCCGGGTGCAGCACCTTGAGCGCGACGTTGCGCCTCACCTGCATGTCGAGCGCTTCGTACACGCGACCCATGCCGCCGTCGGCGACCACGCGCCGCACTTGATAACGATTGGCGAGCAGTTGCCCGATGCGCGGGTCTTGGCTGTCCGCGAGCACCGGCACTTGCGTCGCACTATTGAGCTGCGAGCCGTCGACCGGGCAGAACCCTGCGTCGTCGGGGTAGAGCCGTGCGCAAATTGGGCACGCTTTCATTCAGACCGACTCGCCTTTCGCGATCGCCAATTTTGCACCGCGCGCGCTCAAGGCGCGTCCGACTGCGAGCTCGCACTCGCCGCCGCCGGCCGGTAATACAAGATGCGATTGCAGCTCGGGCATTGCTCGAACTTGTTTTCGCGCGTGAGATCCTGAAACAGCATTGGCGGCAGTCGCATGTGGCAAGCCGAGCACGTGCCGTCCGTCGTCGAGGTGATCGCCGTGCCGCGGCGACCGCGGATCAGCTCGTAGCGCCGATACAAAACCGGCGGCACGTTCGCGACCAAGAGCTTTCGCGCGGCCTCTTTTTCGGCCACGACGGCTTCACCTTGCGCGAGACGGCCGACGGTGTCGCTCTCGACGGCGGCGAGCTCGGCCAGCAGCGCTTCGCGCTCGGTCATGACCTGAGCCATGTCCGCGCGCGCTTGCTCCAAAAAGCCGTCCAGCTTTTCGACTTCGATTTCGCGGTCGCGGTAGAGCTTCCGCAGCTCTTCGATTTCGCGCTGCGCGGCGTTGGCTTCGCGCTCGGTGCGGCAGCGCGCGAGCTTCTCGCGAGAGCGTTCGACTTGAATGCTCATTTGCCGCACTTCACCCATCAAGTCCCCGCGCAGCTTGTCCATGTCCCCGGAGTTCTTTTGGCTCCGGGCGAGTCGCTCTTCGAGGGCCGCTAAAGTCGAGCGCTTGGCATCGAGCCCGCTACGCTCCTGATTCACTGCGTCGCGAAGCTCTTTCAGCTCTACATCGAGCGCCGCTAAATTTTCTAAGTCTGCGATTTGGGCCTGGATGGTCACTGTCTAAAACGGCTCCTCCGCGTACTCTCTACACAAAGCACGAGCTACGGGCCAGTGGGCCCACCTGGGTTCGAACCAGGAACAACCCGGTTATGAGCCGGGGGCTCTGACCGATTGAGCTATGGGCCCCTGCTTGCACTTCTTCGCACATCGAGTGCCGGCGGTCCGAAGCCCGACTGCTCGAAAACCGTGAGAGCCACTTCGATTCGGTTCCGGTAACCGCGGTTCCCGGGCCGTTTTTCCAAGCAAGCTCCACGGCCAGAAAGCTAATCGAAGCGGGCAGGTAGAGCAATGACTCGCGTTTCCGGCCGCTGAGCAGGCCAAAACTCGCGCTCGCCCGAGAAGCCGCGCAGGCCCGGAACTCGGGCAGCGAGAAGCGAAATCAAGCAAGCCCGAAAATGCCGCCGCGGGCGACCGAGCGGCGCAGGACGACGAATATGTTATGCCATGTGGCTCGTTGCCGCGCTCCGTCGGGGGCGCGAGTAACGCACAAACCCTGTCAGAAGCCATGGAGTCCCTGGTCGTACGCGGTGCCACGCAGCACAACCTGAAGAATGTCAGCTGCGAACTGCCGCGCAATCAGCTGGTCGTCATCACCGGCCCGAGCGGTTCCGGCAAATCCTCACTGGCATTCGATACGATCTACGCCGAAGGCCAGCGCCGTTACGTCGAGTCGCTCTCCGCCTACGCGCGTCAGTTCCTCGACCAACTCCCGAAACCGCGCGTCGAGAGCATCGAAGGGCTGAGCCCGGCGATCGCGATCGAGCAAAAAGGCTTAGGCAAGAGCCCACGCTCGACCGTCGGCACCGTCACTGAAATTGCGGACTACCTGCGCTTGCTCTACGCGCGCATCGGCGTGCCGCATTGCCCGAAGTCCGGCAAAGTGCTGCGCGCCTACACGGTGCAGGAAATCGTGGACTCGATCTTCGCGCGCGGTGAAGGCACGCGGCTCGCTTTGCTCGCGCCGATCGTGCGCAAGCAAAAGGGCGATCTCAGCATCGAGCTCGACCGCTTGCGCCGCGAAGGCTTCGTGCGCGCGCGGATCGACGGCGAGCAAGTCGATCTCGGCGACGATCGCGAAATCGACCGCAACAAGACGCACGACCTCGATGTCGTCGTCGACCGCATCGCGGTGCGCGACGGCGCAAAAGGCCGCGTCACCGACTCGGTCGAGCTCGCGTTGAAGCTCGGCGACGGCACCTTGCTGATCGACCCCGTCGACGGCAGCGAACCGACGGTGATGAGCGAACGGCTCGTGTCCTGGGAATACGGCATCACCCTGCCCCCGCTCGAGCCGCGCTTGTTTTCGTTCAACAGCCCGCACGGCGCGTGCCCGAGCTGCGACGGCCTGGGCGTGCGCTCGGCGATCGACGAAGGCAGGATCGTGCCGGACGAAACCCGTTCCTTGCGCGAAGGCGCGATCGCCGCGTTCGGGCGGCGCGGTTCGGTCGCCACCGCCACGGAAGTGTCGCGCGCGGTCGAGATTTTGGGGGTGAACCCAGACACGCCCTGGGCGGAGCTGCCGGAGCCGGAGCGACACGCGTTGCTCTACGGCAATGCACCCGCGCAGACGACCAAATCGCGCAAACACGCCGCGCCGACCTACGACGGCATCGTGCCGCGCCTGCAGCACATGCTCGATACGGGCGCGTTCGCCGAAGGCGAAGATCACGAATCCGACGACGGCGCGATCGGCCCGGACGATCTCGGACGCTTCATCGTCACGCAGACCTGCGAAGCGTGCGGCGGCGTGCGCCTGCGCCCGGAAGCCCTGGCCGTGAAGCTCGGCGAACGCAACATCGCCGAGCTTTCGGCGATGCCGCTCCGTTCACTGCGCGAATTTTTGCAAGCCTTCGCGACCGAGAGCAACCTGCAACCGCGCGACGCGGCGATCGCATTGCCCTTGATCAAAGCCGTCACCGAGCGGCTCGGCTTCTTGCTCGAAGTGGGCCTGGATTATTTATCGCTCGAACGCACCGCGCACACACTCTCGGGCGGCGAAGGCCAACGCATTCGTTTGGCCACGCAGATCGGCGCGTCTCTGGTCGGCGTCTTGTACGTACTCGACGAACCGAGCATCGGCCTCCACGCGCGCGACAACGCGCGCCTGTTGCAAGCGCTTCGCCGCCTGGTCGACAAAGGCAACAGCGTGCTCGTGGTCGAACACGATCGCGACGCAATTTTGAGCGCCGACCACGTGGTCGACATGGGGCCCGGCGCGGGCGCGCTCGGCGGGCAGATCGTGTCGCAAGGCACCTCAGCCGAGATCATGAGCGACCCGAAATCGATCACGGGTCCGTATTTGTCCGGCGAAAAGCATTTGCCCATTCCGAGCAAGCGGCAGCCGCCGAGTGGCTTGGTCTTGCGCGTGGTCGGCGCGAAAGCGCACAACCTAAAAAATATCACGGTCGAAGTGCCGCTCGGTTTGATCAGCGCCGTCACCGGCGTGAGCGGCTCGGGCAAGAGCAGCTTGATCGTCGATACGCTGCTCAGCGCCGCGCGCGCCGAGCTGTACGGCGCGACCGGCTGGATTGGCCCCTGCGAACGGATCGAAGGCCTCGAGCACATCGACAAAGTGATCAGCATCGATCAAGCGCCGATCGGCCGCACACCGCGCTCGAACCCCGCGACGTACACCGGCATCTTCACGCATTTACGCGAACTCTATGCCGGCTTGCCCGATGCGCGCGCGCGCGGTTACAAGCCCGGCCGCTTCTCCTTCAACGTCAAAGGTGGCCGCTGCGAAGCCTGTCAGGGGGACGGCGTGCTGCGCGTCGAAATGCACTTTTTGCCCGACGTGTACGTGACCTGCGATTCGTGTGCCGGGCGCCGCTACAACCGCGAAACGCTGGAAGTGAAATACCGCGGGCTCTCGATCGCCGACGCGCTCGACCTCACCGTCGACGAAGCCGACGAACTGTTCGAATCGATCCCGCGCATTCGTCAAAAGCTCACCGCGCTGCGCCAAGTCGGGCTCGGCTACATTCAGCTCGGGCAACCCGCGACCACGCTCTCCGGCGGTGAAGCCCAACGCGTCAAGCTCGCCAGCGAGCTGTCGCGCAAAGCCACCGGCCGCACGCTCTACGTGCTCGACGAGCCCACCACCGGCCTGCACTTCTCGGACATCGAGCTGCTCACGCACGCGCTCTTCGGCTTGCGGGACGCGGGCAATTCGGTGCTCTTGATCGAGCACAACATCGAGCTCATCGCGTGCGCCGATTGGGTGATCGACATGGGCCCC
>DATATR010000437.1:0-3703 GCA_036268695.1 Polyangiaceae bacterium
TGCGCGCGCACGGGGTCGGCTTTCCGGGACACTTCCTGGCGCGCGTTGACGACTCCGAAGGCAGTGTGATCGTCGATCCGTTTGCTGGCGGAGCCACGCTCAGCCGGCGCGATTTGACCGAGCTGCTCAAGCGCGTCGCCGGTAAAATGAAATTTCAGGAAGGGATGCTGGCGCCGACGCCCGTGCGGCACATCGTTGCGCGCATGCTGATGAACCTGCGCGGCATCTACGCGGCCCAAGGCGACTATCCAAGGCTTTTGCTGGTGCTCGATCGTTTGATCGATCTGATGCCGGACGTCACGGACGAGCTGCGCGACCACGGCTATCTATGCGCCAAGCTCGGCGCGCCACGGGCAGCGATCGAAAACCTACAGCGCTACCTCGGGGTCTTGCCGAACGCGGGGGACGTCGTGGAAGTGCGAAAGTTCCTCGCGCGCCTCGAACGAGACTCCGAGGCGCGCGCGAATTGAAGTGAGCTAGCGCGCCGCGCTGGTCGCGGTCGTCGGCAAGCCACCGCTCGTCACCACGCACTCGTAGTCGCCGATCAGCACTTGCTTACGCTTGCATTCGACGTCCACGCTCGCGCTCCGCTCGTCTTTGCCTTTTTGCACGAGCGCGGTCTGAAAACCGAAGCTCTGCGAAAACGCGGAGCGCGATTCGCGTAATACATTCACGCTGCAGCTGGGCGAACCGCACGCAGTCTTCTGCGCCAGCACTTTGACTTCGGTGTTGTCGCCGTAGGTGTTCTCGAGCCCGAGTCCGGTCACCGCGATGCAAATCGCGGCAACGACGAAGCGAACGACGGTGCGACCTTCCACTTTCAACCTGCCATTTCTAGCTCGTAAAATGGTGGTGGCTTGTCCTTCACCCACCATAAACCGGCGCCCACGCTGACCAAGTGCTTCGCCAAGATGCCACGGTAGTATGAGCCGTTGCGCACGAAGATATCGCTGTCAGTGCGCGTCTTGTCGCAGCGATCGCGCAAATCTCCGCGCGTCGTCACTTCGACGTAGATCAAGCCGCGCGACATCGCTGCGATATTGGCAACAGCGGGCGCCACGTCCGGATCGGGCAAGTACTGCAATACACCTTGGCAAATGATGAGGTCGTGCTTTTTGCGATCGCGCCAGCGCGCGATGTCGCGGTGCAGAAAGCCATGCTTTTTGCACATCGCTTGGCTCACCTCGGTGCCGGAGTACGAAATGCTCTTGTCGTGCTTTTCGAACCAGTGCTTCCACAATCCGATGCCGGCGCCGATATCGAGCACGCTCTTCAGCTCGATCCGGTTCCAGCGCGCGAAGCCAACGACAAAACTAGCGAGGTGCGCGTGCTCCTCGGGACTCACGACGCGCGTTTGTGGGGATTCGTAGAAGCGGTGGTAGTACGCTTCGTCGAAACGACGAAACCGATCCATGGCTCAGTTTAACTCGATCGCTTCGGCAATTAGCGATGGCGATCTGCGTGCGACGTTCCAGATCGGCTGGTCGCACGGTCTCCAACTATTCGATTTTATATGATTAAAATGATGCTTGCATAGTTGCGAATATCTGTAAGTATAGCGTCGATCGATGACTCAGGTGGCAACCCTCGACGCGCGCTGGCAGCTGTATCGGCTGCTCGCTGATCCGTTTCGGTTGCGCTTGCTCGCGCTCGCAGCAGAAGAGGAGCTCGCGCTGGGAGAGCTCGCGGACCTGCTCGGTGAATCGCAGCCGAACTTGTCGCGTCACGCGGCGCCACTGCGTCAAGCGGGGCTGCTGTCGGAACGGCGTCAGGGTACGCGCACGCTGGTGCGGCTCGATGCCGAAGCGAAAACCGATCCGGTCGTCTCGGACGCATTGCTCGCGGGTCGCGCGTTGTGCGAGCGAGATGGCTCGCTCACGCGCATCGCGACGATCGTGCATGCACGCGATCAGAAGACGCGAGAGTTCTTCGCGCGCCCGTCACGCATCGACGAGCCGTTGTTGCTCGCGCCGGAATTGCCGGTGTACATCGCGGCGCTCGCGTCGCTTCTGGATCGACACGCGCTGGCAGTCGACGCCGGAACGGGTGACGGCGCGCTCTTGGATGTGCTCGCGCCAGCCTTCGATCGCGTGATAGCGCTCGATCGCAGCACGGCTCAACTTGCGCGCGCGGAGCGCCGCGTGCTCGCGCGGGGCTACGACAACGTGACGCTGCATGCGGGCGAAATCGGTGATGCCGAGCTCCGCCGCGCAGTGGGCGACGGCGCGGACGTCGTGGTCGCCGCACGGGTGTTGCATCACGCGCCTTTGCCGCGCGAAACGTTTGCCGCGCTCGCCGCACTCTTGCGCCCCGGCGGTTCGCTCTTGTTGCTCGACTATGCGCGCCACGCCGACGAAGCGCTGCGCGAGGCACAGGCAGATGTTTGGATGGGCTTCGATGCGCGCGAGCTCGAAGATTTCGCGCGCGGCGCTGGACTCGAAAAAGCGAGCGCCCGCGAGCTTCCGCGCGGCCTATTTCAAAACGACATCGACGGTCATTTGAGTTGGCTTCTATTGTCCGCTAAACGCGCGACGAGCAAATCGAGTTCCGCCCGGTAGGTCCGGGATTTTTCGAGAAGCAAGTACAAGGAGAGAGTGGTCATGGTGCAGAGCGTTCAAGAAACGGGTGTCGGCGAGAAACGCAAGAGCGGCGTCGCGACGCAAGAGGGCAAGAATTACCGCGTCGCGGACATCGGCCTCGCCGATTGGGGTCGCAAGGAGATTTCGATCGCCGAAACCGAAATGCCGGGTTTGATGGCGCTGCGCGAGGAGTTCGGGCCGAAGAAGCCGCTCAAAGGCGCGCGCGTCGCAGGCTGCTTGCACATGACGATTCAGACCGCCGTACTGATCGAAACTCTGACGCACCTCGGCGCGGAAGTGACGTGGACCTCGTGCAACATCTTTTCGACTCAAGATCACGCGGCGGCCGCGATCGCGAAGTCGGGCGTGCCGGTCTTTGCGTGGAAAGGTGAGACCGAAGCCGAATACGATTGGTGCCTGCAGAAGCAGATCTTTGCCTTCGAAGGCGGCAAAGGTCCGAACATGATCCTAGACGACGGCGGCGATCTGACGCTCTGGATCCACAAGAAGCATCCCGAGTTGTTTTCGGGCTCGGATCCGATCCGTGGTTTGAGCGAAGAGACCACGACCGGCGTGCATCGCTTGTACGAGATGTTCAAACGGGGCGAGCTCAAGTGCCCGGCGATGAACGTCAATGACTCGGTCACGAAGAGCAAATTCGACAACCTCTACGGCTGCCGCGAATCGCTCACGGACGGCATCAAGCGCGCGACGGACGTGATGTTCGCGGGAAAAATCTGCGTCGTCGCGGGCTATGGGGATGTCGGCAAGGGGTGCGCGCAAGCCATGCGCGGCCTCGGCGCGCGCGTGCTGATCACCGAAATCGATCCGATCTGCGCGCTCCAGGCGGCGATGGAAGGCTACCAAGTGACGACGATGGACGAAGCGGCGCCGATCGCCGACATCGTCGTCACCGCCACGGGCTGTTGCGACGTCGTGCGCAGCAATCACATGCAGGCGCTGAAGAACGAAGCGATCTTGTGCAACATCGGTCATTTCGACAGCGAAATCGACATCGCTTGGCTCGAGGGCAACAAGGACATTCGCGAAGAAAACATCAAGCCGCAGGTCGATCATTTCATTTTCCCGGACGGGAAAAAATTGATCGTGCTCGCGCGCGGCCG
>DATATR010000438.1:0-5830 GCA_036268695.1 Polyangiaceae bacterium
CGAAATCGATCGCGGTGCGATCGACGGCCACGACTTCTTCGACTTTTTTGCGCACACCAGCCGGCGCGATCACGGTCAGCTCGGGATAGCGATTTTTCCAGATCTTCGCGTCCATCCGATGGATGTCGTTCGGGACGATCAGGAAGCTCGGCGCGCCGAAATCCTCGAGCGCGCGCATCTCGCCTTCGTCGAGCGCGATCGCGCTGTAGATCACGAGCTTGCCGGATTTGGTGCGCGCGACGGTCATGCGTCGCGGCACGTCGCCCACCGGCATGTGCAGATCCCCCGTCACCGAGAGCAGATTGTCGTCCAGGCGCGAGAGCGTGCCATGCGGCAACACGGTCCATTCGGTGAACGGTTTCGGCATTTGGGGGAACTCCTTCGTCGCTTGACGTCGGCCAAGACGAAGCAAGCGCCGTGCCTCGAACTTTTTCGTGTCGCGGAAATGCGAGCACCACCGCGAGTCAGCGTACGACGCGCGGCGACAACGCGCGTTGGGCCGGCGTTTGCATTGCGCGGCGGCGATGTTGCCCTCGCGTGTGTGGTCGCGCGCCGCGCTTTTTACGACCGTTTTGCTGTTTGTCGTGACCTTTGGTGAGAGCGCGCATGCGCAAGTGAACGTCGAACCGCTGCGGCAACAAGTCACGGAGCACCAATTCGGCGCGCGCATCGCGGTCACGACCACGAGCTACGCAGGAAATACACAGGGCGTGATTTTCGGCGGTTCGGCGCTGGTCGGCGGCAGAACAGCGCGGAACTTCGGCTATCTCGATCTCTCCGGCGACTACTCGAAGCTCGGCGGCATCGTCAGCGTTGCGAAGTGGTTCGCGCACCTGCGGCACAACCTCGAGCTCGGCCCGGGCTGTTGGTGGGAAGAGTACGCGCAACTCGAGAGCGATCGTTTTCGACGCGTGCAACTGCGCGAGCTCGTCGGCGTGGGTCCCCGCTTTGCGCTCGCGCATTCGAAGCCATTCGAGTTGTTCTTCGGCAGCTCGTACATGGTCGAGCACACCGAGATCGAGAGCAGCGATCCCGATCCGCGCGGACAAGGCACGTTCGAGCGCTGGAGCAATTACATCGCGCTCACGCTCAAGCCAGACGAGCGCATTTTGCTGAGCAGCGTGAACTACGTCCAGCCGCGGATCGATCAATTCTCGGACTACAAGGTGCTCAGCGTGAGCGGCGTCGCGTTCACGATCACGAAGCACTTGCAGAGCCACATCGACTCCACCGCGCGCTACGAAAGCGTGACGCCGTCGGACGTGCGGCGCGCCGATCTCGAGCTGAAGAGCTCGCTCGAAGTCGTGTTTTGAGCGTGACGGCTCAGCGCGACGAACCGAAGTAAACAGCGACGCGCTCGAAGCTTGCTCGGCCGCGCGATACGCTCGAATGACGATGAGAGTCTTACTCGCGCTCGTCTTACTGCTGAGCTGTTGTCACGAGCGGGCCGGCGGATCGCCGCCCGCGCCGTCACCCGACTACGATACTTCTTGCCAACACGATTGGCAGTGCACGCCCGCGCCGAGTTGTTGCGTCGCGCCGTGCTCGAGCAACGTGATCAACGAGCGCGAAGCGGCGCGCGCGAAAAAAGAATTCGCGTGTGACCCAGACGAGCATTGCCCGGTCGCCGGCGGCTGCCCGACGTTCGCGTACCTGTGTGTGCGCAATCAGTGCGCGCTGGTGCTGTCAGACAGCCCTGATTTTCGCCAGCGCGATCTGCCGCCGCCGCTCTGAGTCGAACCCTGCGTTCGAATCGAGGTGAGGGCCCTCGAATGGCCAAGTCGATCGCTTTCGCGGCGATGCATCCCGGCTGGCTTCGTTGCTCCTCAGTTACATAACAGCAGTATGCGCCTCGTCGCGCCTCGCCAGTCGGGCGCCTCGACCGCGATCATCGATCGACTTAGCCAGGTCGAGCGGCGCCTCGGGAAACACGAAGCGCACTTCGAGGTTAGGCTCGCTTGCTCGGCCGCTCGGCGGCGAGCTGACAAAAATAAAGCGGCTGGCCCGAGGGATCTTTGAGCCCGAACACCTTGCCGAACGGCAGCTGCTTCACCGGCATGATCACTTCCGACTGCTTCGACATCTCGACGTAAGCCTCCGCCGCGTCGTCGACGAGCCAATAGAGCTCGCGATCTTTGCCGCTGCCCATGGCTTCGTCGCTGGCGATGGCGAAACCTGCGAACTGGACGAAACGCGGATGAAAGCGCTCGACCTTGAGCCCGACGACGTCCGTGTAATAACGCTTCGTGGCTTCGATGTCTTTGACGTACTCGAGCGCGAACCCGAAATGAGGATGCTGCTGCATGCCGCGAGCGAAGCAAGGAGGGTACCATTCGCCCGCAGGCTCAACGCGCAGGTTTAAGCCTGAAATTCGCGCGCGACGCAGCCCCGCGCGGTGCAAAGCGTCACGCCTGAGGCGAAGCGCGGCGAGCGCACCGCAAGTGAGATACGCACAGATTCAAGGCCGAAAGTTCGCGGCAGTGCATTAGCAAGCATTCTGGTTGCAAGGTTCGCCCGGCGCCGCGCAAATTCCGCAGCTCGGATTGCAACACACCGTACCGACATTGCAGGTCACGAGCCCACACGGCTCGCTGTACGGATATTGAATCGCGTTGTCGCAAGCGCGGCGATCGCAACTTTCGCCGAACCTCGTGCACGTGCCGCAGCTCGCGTTGCAACAGATCTCACCGACGTTGCACGTATTCGGTCCGCACGGTGTGCTCTGCGGCAGCGGATTCATGCCGCACACCGCTTGCGAGCACTTTTGTCCCGGATCGACGCAGGTGCCGCAACTCGCGTTGCAACACACGCGACCGCCGGTGCACGTTGTCGTCCCGCACGGCTCTTCGCCGCGCGCTGAAGCAGCGGTCGCGCCGGTTTCGTTTTGATTGATTGGGTTGGGGGAGCCTGGCGCGGCGTTGTTCGTCGCGGTGGGGACCCGCGGCGTCGCGTTCACGATCACGGTCGTCGGCGCGGGCTCCGGAACCACTACGACGTTCGGCTGTGGCGCGGACGCGCTCGGCGCGGCGCTATTCGCCGTCGGCGCGCGTTCGGCGGTCGACATCAGTGGCGGAGGCAAATTCTGGTTCAGTGGCGGAGGCAAACTCTGGTTCACGTCGCTGGCGGTGGGCACGCTGGGTGGCTCGGCTTGCGGAGGCGCGCCTGGCATCGTCCAGCCCATTTGCCGCGCTCGTTCGTCGAAGCTTTCGTATGCGATCGGCGCGTGCAGATCGCGCTTTTGCGCGCGTGTCTTCGCAATCACGATCGCGATCACCACGGCCGCCAGGGCGAGGCAGATCGCCACGCCGATCAGCGCGAGCGCGCGACCGTTCACCGGTTCTGGGTGCCGCATTGCAATCGTGCGCATGCTTTGGACGAAGCAAAGTTTGCGCCGGACTTTCGGGCAGTGACTCGTAGCGCGCGTTTCAAGCGCGCTGCCCGTGAGCACGAAGAGCAGCGCCGTACTCGTTGCCGGAAAACGCCACAAAAGATGGGCGTTTTTGCAACAGGAGCTTTGGCGCGCGAAGGCAACGACCGCGCGCGACAGCGCTTCGAGATCGGCCGTCTGGGCCTACGCGATGCGCCCGGCCCAGGTGGTCTTTGCGCCTTGAATCGCGACGCGCGCGATCTCGCGCAAGAGCTCTTCGTTGATGCCGGCGGGCTGCACGTCGAAGGCCTTGCCCGCGGAAAATGTGCCGACCGCGATGTCGTCGAGCACGCGTACGACGTTGTAGTGACCGCGCTTGATGCGAACGATGCGGTACGTCGTGCCTTGGACTTGAACCATTCCTTTTACGACTACGGCCATGGCTGCATCCTTCCGGGCGCTACGGTACGCTCAGTTCGGCGAGTTCGTAAGGCATCCTCGTTGTTTGTCAACTTGCGCGGTCATTTCCGGTGTTTACGCAGCTGTAAACCTCGAGGTTTAGAAAGCGAGCGAGGCCGAAACGCTCACGCCAAGCGCCCAACCCAACTGGTTCTGGCGGCTCGAATCGCGAGCCGCGCGATCTCGCGCAGCATCGTGCCTTCGATGCCTGCCGGCGCGACTTCGAGCGCGCCCCAGGCGGTGAACGTCCCCACCGCGACGTCATCCAACACGCGGACGACGTTGTAGTGGCCGTGTGCGATGCGCACGATGCGGTACGTCGTTCCGCGCGCTTGCACCATTCCTTTCACGACTTCGTTCATGGCGTTTCGAACCCTACGCGCATTGAGTTTCGTCGCTAGGGTGATTTATTCGAACTCAACATTTTTACCATGCTCGGTTTCGCGCAACCGGCGCGGCCGTTTTCTTTTGTTTGGGGGCGTCGCCCAGTGCGACCGTGCGCGGCCACCGCGTCAACCCAGCGGGCGCTCAGCCACGATTTCGAACAGTCGCTCGTGCCGCGCCGCGTGCCACGTATAAAGCGCGACGCGATCGAGTCGCGCGTGAACGCCGCGCAGATCCAAGGCCTCCGCCCAAGCCAGCCCGGCGGCGCGTTGCGCGTCGGTCGCGCGCCCGCGCGGGCGCGCGATGCTCACGTGCGGCTTCGGCGGCCGCGCTTCGCGCCGCCCCGTCGCCGCTTCGAGCAACGCATCGCGCTGCTCGCCGATGATCGCGCAAAGTTCGGCTCGCCCTGCTGCGAGCAGCGCCGAGAGCGCCGTGTACGAGCGCCGCGAGCCGCCCATCGGCACCACTTCCGCGAGCGAGACATCCACGCACGCGAGCGGCTTTTCCTTCACCCGTTCATCGAATAGCGCGAGCGCGCGCCGCGCCGCTGCTTCGCCGCTGCCACCGAAAAACGCCAGTGTCAGGTGCACGTCGGCCGGGTGAAACAAGCGAAACTGGGGCGGCAGCGCTGGCAAGTCCGAGACGAACGCGCCATCGATCGGGAACGCCAAGAACCAATTCGGTCGCGGCACGCGCCGAGCTTACACTACATTCTGGCTCTACCCGAGGAGGCCGCCGTGAATGCATCGCTCTCGTTCGAACCCGAAACCTGTGCCGTCTTGTTCATGGATTTTCAAAACGGCATCGTCACGCGGCGCAGCGAAAGTGCTCGACGGTGCGCGACGCGCCGGCGCGCTGCGGCTGTTCGTGCGCGTCGCGTTTCGGCCGGGCTACCCGGAAATCAGCGCGCGCAACATGGGCTTTTCCGCGCTGAAAAACACGAATATGTTCTTGCTCGACGCGCCCGAGACGCAAATCGTGAGCGCGCTCGAGCCGCGCGCGGACGAGCCGGTGATCATCAAACACCGCGTCGGCGCTTTCGGCGCAACCGCGCTCGAACCAATCCTGCGCTCGCGCCGGATCGAAACGTTGGTGCTGCTCGGCATCGCCACGAGCGGCGTGGTGCTCTCGACCTTGCGCCACGCGGCGGACGCCGACTACCGCATCATCGCCGTTGCCGACGGCTGCGCGGACGCGGACGCCGAGGTGCACCGCGTGCTCTTCGAAAAAGTTTTCCCGCGTCAGGCTACGGTCGCGACGTGCGAGGGCGTGAGTGCGGCGCTTGGTGGTCAGTAGCTGCGCGAAGGATTATTTGGCGGGGGTGGCGCTTGGGCCGGGATTCGTTTTCGAAGGGGTCGCGCCGAACAGCGGCAGGTACTCGCCGTAGCCCGCTTTTTCGAGATCCTTCAGTGGGATGAAGCGAAGCGCGGCGGAGTTGATGCAGTAGCGTTGACCGGTCGGGGCTGGGCCGTCGTCGAACAAATGCCCGAGGTGCGAGTTACCGCCCTTCGATCGCACTTCAGTGCGCGACATGCCGAGCGTCGAGTCCTCGTGCGTGACGACGTGATTCGGATCGACGGGTTTGGTGAAGCTCGGCCAACCGGTGCCCGACTCGAACTT
>DATATR010000439.1:0-3426 GCA_036268695.1 Polyangiaceae bacterium
TCGCGACAATGGCGGCCGCGCCGAGCGGCACGAGCGCGTGAACGCGCGACCACACGCGCGGTTTGACGTGCGCGCGATCTGCGTTTTCGAGCACGCCCGCCGCGCGTTCCACGACGTGCGACAGCGCGGGCTCGCTCGCACCATCGGTTTCGGCGTGAAGCGCGGTGGTCAGGGTTTCGTGGCTACCGAGGCGCGCGTCGAGATAGAGCGCCACGTCGCGATCCGACCAGCGGCGACGCGTCCCCACATAGCCGCCGATGGCCGCGCCGAGCACCCCCAAACAAAATCCAAACGGCCGCTCGTGACCGAGGCGCAGCGCCCACATCGCGAGCGCGCCCACAGCGCCGAGCACGAGCCCGAAACCCGCGAAGGTGAGCGCGCGGGTCAGCGTTCGACGACGGTGCACGCCGGCTGCAAGCGAGCGGAAGCCGCGCTGAAAGTCGCTCTGTCGCTCGCTCGCCACCAAGACCAACGAAGCTTAGCGCTGCTTGACTTGGGCAACCAGGTGGTAGGCTCGAGCCGGCGATGAACGAAGCGAAAATCACGGTGCCCGCGCTCTTGGCACGCAAACAGCGCGGTCCGAAAATCGCGGTGCTCACGGCGTACGACGCGACCATGGCGCGCTTGCTCGACGAAGGCGGCGCGGACGTGCTCTTGGTCGGCGATTCGCTCGGCATGGTGGTTCAAGGTTTGCCGAACACGCTGCCCGTGACGCTGGACGAGATTTGTTATCACGGGCGCGCCGTGGCGCGCGCGGCGCATCGCGCGCACGTGGTCGGGGATATGCCGTTCATGAGTTATCAAGCGTCGGTCGAGCGCGCGCTCGACAGCGCGGGGCGAATGCTGAAGACCGGCGGCTTCGAAGCGGTGAAGCTCGAAGGCGGCGTGCGCTTCGCCGAGCAGATTCGCGCGCTCAGTTCCGCGGGCATTCCGGTAATGGCTCACGTCGGGCTTTTGCCGCAATCGGTGCACGCGATGGGCGGCTTTCGCGTGCAAGGCAAAGCCGACACGGACGCCGAGCGCGTGCTCGCGGACGCGCGCGCCGTGGCCGAGGCGGGCGCTTACGCCGTCGTGCTCGAGGGCATTCCGAGCGCGCTCGCGGAGCGCATCACCGAAGCGATTCCGATTCCGACCATCGGCATCGGCGCGGGTCCCGCGTGCGACGGCCAAGTGCTCGTCTGCTACGACTTTCTCGGCATGTATCCCGACTTCAAGCCGAAGTTCGTGAAGCACTTTGCGGAGCTCGGTTCGCAAATCGTGAGCGCGACGCAGAACTACGTGAAGGAAGTGCAAAGCGGCGAGTTCCCGAGCGCCGCGCACAGTTTCGGCGCCACCCCCAAAAAACAACCCGCGCTCGAAACCGGTCAGCAAGCGGTGCTGGGCGAACCGCCACCGAGCTACGGCCCAGCCAGCGAGGAATCGTGACGATCACGGTTTCTCGTTCGGTCGCGGAATTTCGCGCCGCGGCGAACCGCGTGCGCGCCTCGGGTCAGAGATTTGGGTTGGTTCCCACCATGGGCGCGCTGCACGCGGGGCATCTGTCGCTGGTCGAACAAGCGCGTCGGCACGCGAGTGAAGTCGGCGTCACCATCTTCGTGAACCCGACGCAATTCGGCCCGAACGAAGATTTCGCGCGCTATCCGCGCACGCTCGAGCGAGATGTCGAGCTGTGTCGGCAGGCGGGCGTGTCGCACGTATTCGCGCCGGACGTGAGCGAGATGTACCCCGCGGGTGAGCGCACGCGCGTGTCGGTGAGCGGGCTCACCGAGGCACTGTGCGGCCCACATCGCCCTGGGCACTTCGAAGGCGTGACCACGATCGTCAGCAAGCTGTTCGCGGTCGCGGGCGAATGCGTCGCGGTGTTCGGGCGCAAAGATTATCAGCAGCTCAAAGTGATCGAACGCATGACGCGCGATTTGCTCTTGCCCGTGACGATCATCGGCGTCAAAACGATGCGTGACACGGATGGACTCGCGTTGAGCTCACGCAACACTTATCTGAGCGCCGAAGAACGAGCGCGCGCGCTCGGGATTCCGCGCGCGCTTTCGGCCGCGGTCGGCGCATTTGCGGGCGGCGAACGTCGCGTTGGCGCGCTGCGCAACGCCGCGCTCGGCATTCTGGCTCGAGCCGAAATTCGCCTCGACTACGCCACGATCGCGGACGCGGAAGAGCTCTCGCCGATCGCCGACGCAGAGCCGAGCGGCGAGCGCGCGCTGTTCGCGATCGCCGGATTCGTCGGTAAAACGCGGCTGATCGACAATGTCGTCTTGGGTGAGGATCCGGCGCCAATTGCGTCGAGTGCACCACTTGGATCAGGATAATCGGACGCGATGCCGCACACCGAACCGCCCATTTCTCGCACTTCGGACTCCGGTCGCCGCTTTCCGGGTTTGTTCGTCGTGCTCGAAGGCATCGACGGCTGCGGCAGCACCACGCACTCGAAGTTGCTCGCCAAAGCGATCAAGAGCCGCGGCCCCGAGGTCGTGCTCACGTGCGAGCCGAGCACCGGGCCAATCGGATCATTGATCCGGCAAGTCCTGTCGCGTCGCTTGTTCGTGCCGGACGCGACTGGACCGCGCAACTTCGCTTGGTCGACGATGGCGCTGCTCTTCGCCGCCGATCGCATGGATCATTTGGATTCGACGATCGCGCCCGCACTTCGCGCGGGCCAAGTCGTGGTGAGCGACCGCTATGATTTGTCGAGCCTCGCCTATCAATCCGTGACCGCGCACAACGGCCCCGAATCGATCCCGTGGATCCGCGAGCTCAACTCGCAAGCCCTCCGCCCGGACATCACGATCGTCATCGACGTGCCCGCCGAAGTCGCCGAAGAGCGCCGTCGCGCGCGCGGCGGTGCCGAAGAGCTGTTCGACGCGCGGGAAATCCAAGCTCGGCTCGCGACCGTGTACGCGCGCGCCCAAGAGTTGGTCCCGAGCGATCACGTGCTGCACGTGCCTGGGGTGGGGGAAGTGCAGGAAGTCGCGTCGCGCATCTTCGAGACCGTCATTTCGGCGGCTTCCGGCTATTTTCAAGAGCACGCGGCCGGCGCCAAGCGCCACGAATAGCGACTTTTTGGCCGCATTCGCGATTTCGGTTCATATTCGCGCGATGCGAGGCGCAAGCTTCATCGTTTTTGGTTTGCTCGTCGGCTGCGGTTCGTCGCCCGTGCCGCCGCCGGCATCAGCTCAAACGGCGGCAAAGCCGGCGAAAGTCGCGGCCGCGCCGGTCGCGCCACGGCCGCCGAAAGGTGCCCTCTTCCGTCAAGACGTCGACGCCTTCGTGGACGGCGGCTTCCCGCAATTCTTGCAACACGTGGACGTCGAGCCGCGGCTCGTCGACGGCCAATTCCGCGGCTGGAGCATCGTCAACCTGAGCCCGCGCGACTTCTGGACCGGCGTCGATCTCAAGCCCGGCGATGTCGTCACG
>DATATR010000440.1:0-4980 GCA_036268695.1 Polyangiaceae bacterium
AGCTTGCGGATCGGGTGTCGCGCATTCGAGCTCATGCCTCGGCCACGCCGGAATCGCTAAAAGCCGATCGAGACGCGTTCGACGTCGTCGCATTCAACCTGATGCTAGCCGTTCAGATCTGCGCGGATATCGCCAGCCACATCATTGCCGATGAAGGCTGGTCCAGCGCCAAAAATCTCGGCGAAGCCTTCACGCGCCTCGAGGAGCACGGGTTGTTGACTCGACAATTGGCGGACGCGATGCGGCGCGCTGTCGGTCTGCGCAACGTCGTCGCACATGGCTACGCAGGCGTCGATACAGCAGCCGTGCACGCAGCTGCGACGAGCGGAGTGTCCGACTTGAAGGCCTTTGCTCAGGCGATCGGGGCATGGGCCAGCGCTCGCTCGGGTCAATCAGAAGTTTGAACGATTGAAAAGATGAGCGGCGAGTAAGCAAGGACTGGAGTCGTTGATCCGCACCTCCCGCATTGCTCGCTCGTGGGCGGACAGCGAATCGGTGCAACGGGTTTGGGCAGCGTCAGAATGGGGACTACGCACCTGCGTCATTTCGGAGCGGGCGCTTAGATGCTTAGATTCGGCGCGTGGCTCGCGCAGATCGATTTTTATTTGGTTTGGTTTGCCTTGTCGCGCTCGTCGGCGGCGCGTGCAAGAAAAAGGCGGAAAGTTCGGCCTCAACCGAAGGCTCGGCGAAACCTGAGCAACTTCGCATCGCGGTGATTCCGAAAGGCACCACGCACGAGTTTTGGAAAGCCGTGCACGCCGGCGCCGTCAAAGCCGCACGCGAAGCCAACCTGAACGTGATTTGGAAGGGGCCACTCAAAGAAGACGATCTGAAGTCGCAGGTGGATCTGGTGCAGAGCTTCACCGCGCAAGGCGTCTCCGGCATCGTGCTCGCGCCGCTCAACGACACCGCGCTCGCCGCACCGGTCAAAGCCGCGGCCGACGCGCAAATTCCCGTCGTTATTTTCGACTCGGATCTGAAAGACAAGTCCTACGTCAGCTTCGTCGCGACCGACAACCACGCGGCCGGCGCGCTCGCCGGCGAACGCATGGCTAAATTGCTCGGCGGCAAAGGCAACGTGATCGTGCTCCGCTATCTCGAAGGTTCGGCCAGCACGACCAATCGCGAAGCAGGCTTCCTCGAAACGCTCGAGAAATTCCCCGGCATCAAAGTCGTGTCCGACAACCGCTATGGCGGCGCGACGACCGAAAGCGCGCACGCGGCGAGCGAGAATTTGCTGCTCGCGCAAAACGCCGCAAAAGGCGGAATCAACGGCATCTTCACGCCGAACGAGTCGACCACGTTCGGCATGTTGCTCGCTTTGCAGAAAGCGGATCTCGCCGGCAAGATCCATTTCATCGGCTTCGATTCGTCGGACAAGTTGGTGCAAGCGGTGAGCGCCGGGCAAATCGACGCACTCGTGCTGCAAGATCCGATGAAGATGGGCTACCTCGCCGTAAAGACGATGGCCGCGGCGCTGCAGAAGCAAAAGGTCGACCAGCGCATCGACACTGGCGCAAGCTTGCTCGACAAGGAAAACCAAAATAATCCGGACATGCTCGCGCTCGTCAAACCGGATCTGAACCAGTGGCTCGGCGCAGCGCCGTGAGTGCGAGCAAACGCCGCCCATGAGCTCCCCACGCGGCGAAGCGATCCTGCGCGCGGCAGGCCTCGCTAAAAGCTTCGGCGCGACGCGCGCGCTCAGCAATGTCGAGCTCGGAATTTACGCGGGCGAAGTGCACGCGCTGCTCGGCGAAAATGGCGCGGGCAAGAGCACGCTCTTGAAAATCTTGGCCGGCGCCCAGTCGCCGGACGAAGGCTCGCTCGAATTGTTTGGCCAGCCCTATCGGCCGCGCGATCCGGAGCAAGCGCGCGAGCTCGGCGTCGCGTACGTGGCACAAGAGCCCGCGATTTGCGCCGATCTGAGCGTCGAGGAAAATATTTTATTGGCTACGTTGCCCGCGCGCTTCGGCTTCGTCGATCGGCGCACAGCGGCGCGGCGCGCACGCGCGGCACTCGAGCAAGTGTTCCCCGAAGGCGCGAGCGTGCCCGCGCTCGCTCGACCGGTGCGCGAGCTCGGCCAGGGCGATCGGCAGCTCGTTTGCCTGGCGCGCGCGCTAGCCCATGAAAATTGCAAAGTGCTGATTTTGGACGAGCCCACGAGCACGCTCAATTCACGCGAGACCGAGCGCCTCTTTGCAGTCGTGCGCGGGCTCACGGCGCGCGGCATCGCGGTGCTTTACGTGTCGCACTTTTTGGAAGAAGTGGAGCGCATCGCGCAGCGCTACACGGTGCTTCGCGACGGACAGTTCGTGCACAGCGCCGAGCTCGCGGCTACGACGCGCAGCGAACTCGTGCAGCTGATGGCCGGCAGACAAGTCGCGGAATTGTTCCCGCGCTCCGCGCGCACGCCCGGCGAGATCGTGCTCGAATTGAGCGAGCTCGCCGGCGAAAAATTGCCGATTTCAGCCTCGCTCGCGCTGCGGCGCGGCGAAGTGCTCGGCATCGCGGGCCTGCTCGGCGCGGGCCGGACCGAGCTCCTGCGCGCGATCTTTGGTTTGAACCGAGTCAAATCCGGCACGCTCCAAGTGAAAGCCGTGCTCGGCCCGGCTTCGCCCGCGCACCGGCTCGCGCAGGGCGTCGGGCTGCTCAGCGAAGATCGCAAAGGCGAAGGACTCGCCGAGTCGCTCAGCATCGGCGACAACATCGTGCTCTCGAAGCTCGAGTCACTCGGGCGCTTCGGTTTCGTGAGCCCGAAAAAACGCACAGACGTCGCGCGTTCGTACCTCCAGCGGCTCGGCATTCGCGCGCGCGGTCCGGACCAGCTCGCGCGCGATTTGTCCGGCGGAAATCAGCAGAAAGTCTGCTTCTCGCGGCTGCTTCAGCACGGAGCCGACGTACTCTTGCTCGACGAACCCACGCGCGGCGTGGACGTCGGGAGCCGCGCCGATTTGTATCGCATCATCGACCAGCTCGCGGCGCGCGGAAACGCGATCTTGATGGTGTCGAGCTATTTGCCGGAGCTGATCGGCGTGTGCGATCGCGTCTCGGTGATGGTGCGCGGCAAGCTCGGCCGAGCCCGCCCAGTGAGCGAGCTCAGCGAACACGCGCTCTTGCTCGAGGCGACCGGATGAACGATTTGCGCCGCTGGTTGCGCGCGCCTTGGTTCGGGCCGCTGCTCGCGCTCGGGCTTTTGTACGCGCTGTTCGCGGCGCTCGCGCCGGACACCTTCGCGCGCTCCGCGAATTTGCTGACCATGTTGCGACAAACGGCGGTCACCGGCGTCGCGTCGGTAGGCATGACGTTGATCATCGTGCTCGGCGGGATCGATTTATCCGTCGGCTCGGCGGTTGCGTTGGTCACTGTGGTGGTCGCCGAGTGCTTGCGTTCGGGCATGAACCCCTTGCCGGCGGCGATTTGCGGAATCTTCGCCGGCGGCGCGCTCGGGCTGTTCAACGGCGCGCTCGTCACCGGGCTCAAGATCTCGCCGTTCATCGTCACGCTCGGCACGATGAGTGTGCTGCGCGGCGCCGCCAAGGGCATCGCGGACGAGCAAAAAATCGACGCCGATCCGCACGGTATCGATCACTTGATGCAAACCCACGGACATCTCTTGGGCGTACCGCCGGGTGTTTGGTTGATGCTCGCGTCGAGCGTGTTCGGCGTGGTGCTGCTCGAATACGCCAAGATTGGGCGGCAAATCGTGGCCGTTGGCTCGAACGCGGAAACCGCGCGGCTGTGCGGCATTTCGATCCCGAAGACGACGCTGTTCGTCTACACGCTCGCCGGACTCTTCGTCGGCCTCGCCGGTTTGCTCGAGTTCTCGACGCTCACCGTCGGCGATCCAACCGATTCGGTCGGGCTCGAGCTCGACGTGATCGCGGCGGTCGTGATCGGTGGCGGCTCGCTCGCGGGCGGACAAGGCTCGGCCGCGGGTGCACTAGCCGGCGCGCTCTTACTCACGGTGATCAAAGCCGGCTGCACGCACCTTGGCCTGCCCAACTGGGTGCAAGAAATTTTTACGGGCTTCATCATCGTGATCGCGATGAGCATCGACAAATTGCGACAGCGCGCGCGTTGAGCGGCACCCAAAATCAAAATCAACCGCTGAGCGCCTGTTGAATCAGCGCGCTCGCTTCGGCGCTGAACGACAACTTCAACGCCAATTCGTGCGCGCGCGGCGACATTTTTTTCCAGGTTTTCCGCACGATTTCACGGATTTTTTCGGCTTCGCGTTGGTGTGCGAAGGCTTCGAATTCGAACTCGAGGAACTCGAGACAAAGCGCGTCTTCGATCGTTTGAGTGTCGGCGTTGCTATGGAGATTTTGTTTGAGGTTGATCCGGCGCACGGCGTCGATCAGCTCGCGCTCGTAGCCTAGTGCGCTCAGGATTTCGCTCGTCGTGTCCGCGTGGAAGCGGCCGAGCTGCGTGCGCCATTGTAAATAACCGACGCGACCGGCGGGAAATGAGCCACGCGGAATTTGCCAGCGGCGAATGTGTTGTGAGCGCGCGGCGAGCGCGAGTGCCTCCGAAGGCTCGGGCTCGAGCTTCTGCACCCAGGCCGACAAACGTTCGGCCTGAACGAGCTCGCGCGGGCGCGCCGCGCCGTGGTCATCGATCTGGTTCGGATCTTCGGCGTTGGCGCGATCGAAGGCTTCTATGGCTTGTTCGAAACGCGCGCGATCCACGCGCTCGGATTTAGCATCGTTGTCGACCAAATCTCGCAAAATTCGGCGAATTTCGCGCAACTCTGCGCAATGCACGCGGTTCGACGCTTCGCCTCGATGCGAAGGCGAGTAGAGTCCGCGCCATGCAATATCGCGCGCTCGGCCGCACTGGCTTCACTGTCTCGACGATCAGCTTCGGCGCATGGGCCATCGGCGGCACGTGGGGTCCGGTCGACGACGAGGAGTCGCTCAAGGCACTGCACCGCGCGCTCGATCTCGGCGTCAATTTCTTCGACACCGCGGACGTGTACGG
>DATATR010000441.1:0-15650 GCA_036268695.1 Polyangiaceae bacterium
TCATCAGCTGCGGCACGCTCGCCGGCGCCGTGATCCCGGAGCTGATCAAGGTCTTCACCTCGACCGAATCGGCGCACGTCAAAGAAGTCGTGATTTCGTCGCGTGAAGGCGGCGCGTCCTTGAACATCTTGTCCGGCCTCACCGCGGGCAACTACAGCGCATTCTGGATGGGCGTAGTGCTCACGGTCCTGATGGGCCTTGCGTACTATTTCAGCATGATGGGCCTCGGCGATTTGATGCTCGCGCCGGCCGTGTTCGCGTTCGGCTTGGTCGCCTTCGGCTTCCTCGGCATGGGCCCGGTCACGATCGCGGTCGACTCCTACGGACCCGTGACGGACAACGCGCAGTCGGTATTCGAGCTCTCCTTGATCACCGAGATCGAAGGCGTGGCCGCCGAAATCGAAAAGAAGGAAGGCTTCAAGGTCGACTTCGCGCGCGCCAAAGAGCTGCTCGAAGAAAACGACGGCGCCGGAAATACCTTCAAAGCCACGGCCAAACCCGTCTTGATCGGCACGGCAGTCGTCGGCGCGACCACGATGATCTTCTCGATCGTCGTCTTGCTCACCGACGGTCTCACGAAAAACGTGGAGTATCTCAGCATCCTGCACGCGCCGTTCTTGCTCGGTTTGATTTCGGGCGGCGGCATCATCTTCTGGTTCACCGGCGCTTCGACGCAAGCCGTCGTGGCCGGCGCGTACCAAGCGGTCGAGTTCATCAAAAAGAACATGAAGCTCGAAAACGCCGAAGCCGCGTCGATCGAAGACAGCAAGAAGGTCGTCGAAATCTGCACTCGCTACGCGCAGCGCGGCATGGTCAACATCTTCATGACCGTATTTTGCGCCACGCTCGCGTTCGCGTGCATGGATCCGTTCTTGTTCATCGGCTACCTGATCTCGCTCGCGCTGTTCGGCTTGTTCCAAGCCTTGTTCTTGGCCAATGCCGGCGGCGCCTGGGACAACGCCAAGAAGATCGTCGAAGTCGAGCTCAAGGAACGCGGCACGCCGCTGCACGAAGCCGCGATCGTCGGCGACACCGTCGGCGACCCGTTCAAGGACACCTCGTCCGTCGCGATGAACCCGATCATCAAATTCACGACCCTGTTCGGCTTGCTCGCGGTGGAGCTCGCGCTTCAACTCGAAAAAGCCACGAGCACGATCCTGAGCGTGATCTTCGGCCTCGGCACGCTGTTCTTCGTCTGGCGTTCGTTCTACGGCATGCGCATCAACGCAAGCCCCGAAGCCGCCGCGCAAGCGAACACCGCGCCCGCGCCGACCGCGAACTGAACCCAGAAAAGCGCCGCACATCGCGGCGGATCGCGACGAATTGCGGGGAGAGCAACGGCTCTCCCCGTTTTTCTTTTGTGGTTCAACACGGCCCAGCCGCGCACCGGAGCCTCACCGCTCGGCGACTCCGCGCGCAAAGTCGTGATTCAAATGCGAACCGCGCCGAGTAAGATTCGGGCGCATGTACGCCGTAGTCGTCAATGTGCATGTCAAACCCGAACACGTGGACGCCTTCATCGCCGCCACGCGCGACAACTCGCTCGGAACGCACACGGAGCCCGGCAATGTGCGCTTCGATATCCTACGCCGCAACGACGATCCGAATCGCTTCGTCTTTTACGAAGTCTATCGGGACGAGAGCGGCTTTGTCGCGCACCAACAAACCGCGCACTATTCGAAATGGAAAGAGACCGTCGCGCCGATGATGGCGGAACCGCGCTCGCCCCAAAAATGCACGAGCGTCTTGCCCGAACCGTGGCGCTGAGCAAATGAGCGCAGCGGGCTTCGAGTTCGCGCATCGCACGAAGCTCGTGTTTGGCGCGGGCGTGTGGACGAAAGCGTTCGCGGAGGTGCAAGCACTCGGCCGCAAAGTGCTGCTCGTCACCGGCGCGCGCTCGCTCGGCGCGCTCGGCCTCGAACCCGCGCTGAACGACGAAATCGCGCGCTTCGGCCTGAATTGCGTGCGTTTTTCCGTTTCGCGCGAGCCGGACATCGAGCTCGCGGACGGCGCGGCCGCGCTCGCGCGCACGAGCGGCGCCGAAGCGGTGCTCGCGATCGGCGGCGGCAGCGCGCTCGATGTCGCCAAAGCCGCGGCCGCGCTCGGCACGAACCCGGGCTCGGCGCGCGACTACGTGGAAGGCTTGGCGAGCCCACCCAAACCGATCGCGATCGCGCCCTTGCCCGTCGTGTGCGTGCCGACCACCGCCGGCACGGGTTCGGAAGTGACGAAGAACGCCGTCTTGCAAGTGACGGACTTGTTCGTCAAGCGCAGCATGCGCTCCGAGCTTTTGTTTCCGCGCGCCGCGTTCGTCGACCCCGCGCTGTCCGGCAAAGCGCCCGAGCGCGTGCGCGCTGGCAGCGGCTTCGACGCGCTCACGCACTTGTGCGAAGCATTCTGCTCGAAAAATGCCTCGCCAATGACGGACGCACTCGCGCGCGACGGCATTCCACGCGCTGTTCACGCGCTCCACGCGCTCGCAGCCGGCAATGCCGGCGAAGCCGACGCGCTGGACCTCGCGCTCGCCGCAACGCTCGGCGGCATTTGTTTGGCCAACGCCGGTTTGGGCGCCGCGCACGGCTTGATCGCGCCACTCGGCGGCCTTTACCCGAACATCCCGCACGGCGCCGGCCTCGCCTGCCTCTTACCAACGACGCTCGCCGTCAATGCCGAGGCCGCGCGCGCAGACGTCGCGGCGCGCGCGCGGCTCGACGAGCTCGCCGAGCTGCTCGCAGGCACGAACGCGGAGATCGCGCGCGCTGCGACGGCGCTCGTCGAATTGCGCCGCGCACTCGCCTTGCCGAACCTCGCGAGCTACGCCGAAATCAACGTCGCGCGTGTCGTAGCCAGCCCGAGCGGCAGTTTGAAGACGAACCCCGTCGCGCTCACCGACGCCGAGCTCCGCGCGATCCTCGAACGCGCGCTGGCGAATTGAACAAACGCGCGGCCAATCCCGTCGCCAGCTGCCGCGCGTTTGCCGTGAACGCGACTGAATGGCATGAAAGCGGCTAAGAAATGCCGCGAATGAACAGGCATGGACTTTTTTTGTGCGCCGCGCTGCTCGGCGCGAGCTGCCATCGCACGCCCGAACCCCCAGCGCCGGAAGGCACGTCATTCGAGCCCGTGAAAATGCCGGCGACGAGCGCAGACGCCGCCAGCGCAACTCCGCCCAGCCTGGTTCAGGCGACGAGCGGAAGCGCCACAGAGCCCGCGCTTGCTGCGCCGTCAAACGCCAAGTCCGCGACGCTGAGTGCCGGCACGCGCGGCAAAATCAAACACGTGATCGTGATCGCCATGGAGAACCACGACGCGAACGAAATTTACTCCGACCCGGTGAACGCGCCGTACTTGCGTTCGCTGGTCGAACAATACGCGCACGCGGACAACTTCGAGGACGAGCTGCCGCTGGAAGTTCCGAGCGAAGCTCACTACGTCTGGATGGAAGCCGGGACGCACCATTTCTCGGACGCGACGTTCCTGGGCGACGATCCACCCTCGCCGTCCGTCAGCACCGGCAGCACGAAGCACTTGGTCACCCAAATTAAGGGCGCCAAAGGGCTGTCGTGGATGAGCTATCAGGAGGGCTTGAACGCGGATACGGGCGCATGCCCGATCGCGATCGCCGGCTTCTATGCGCCAAAGCACAATCCCTTTATTTTTTTCCGCGACGTGTCCGGCGATCCGCCGAGCAAAGATGCGGCGTACTGCGCCGCGCATCACAAGCCGTATTCGGCGTTGGAAAAGGATCTCCAAGGCGAGCTCGCAAGCTACGTCTTCATCACGCCGGACGAGTGCCACGACATGCACTGGCAAAAGGGTTGCCCCGAAGAAAATCCGGTCGCGACCGGAGATCGCTGGCTCAAGAGCGAACTGCCGCGCATCATCGACTACGCCAACAAGAACGAGAGCGTGATCTTCATCAGCTTCGACGAGGGCGAGTCCACGCTGAAATTGCCCTTCATCGCGATCGGGCCGATGGTAAAGCCCGGCTACACTGGCCACGAGCACTACACGCACAGCGCGCAGCTTCGCTCGATCGAGCGCATCCTCGGACTTCCACCCTTGCCCACCGTCGCCGATTCGAACGATCTGTCCGATCTTTTCAAACCCGGGACGTATCCGTGAACGCACAACCCAAGCCCGCGCGCAGCCAATTCGCGCCGCACTTCTCGCTCGACCCGAACATCGTCTATTTGAATCACGGCGCGTTCGGCGCGTGCCCCAAGCCCGTGCAAGCTGCGCAGCAAGAATTCCGCGCGCGACTCGAACGCAATCCGCTAAACTTCTTTTTGCGCGAGCTGGAACGAGAATTCGATCGCGTGCGCGGCGTTTTAGCGCCGTTTCTCGGCGCAAAGCCCGAGGATCTCGCGTTCGTCCCCAACGCCACCGCTGGCGTGAACACCGTGCTCGCTTCGATCGAACAAGAAGCCGGCAGCGAAGTCGTGATCGCGGATCACACTTATCCGGCGTGCAAAAACGCGGTTCAATACTGGGCAACCCGCCGCGGCGTGCGCGTGCGCGTCGCGCAATTCCCATTCCCGCTCGCGTCCGCGGATCAACTCAGCGCAGCCATCCTACGCGAAGTCACACCGAAGACGCGGCTCGTCTTGCTCGACCACGTCACGAGCCCGAGCGGTTTGATCTTGCCGCTCGAGAGCCTCGTGCGCACGCTCGGCGAACGCGGCATCGACACGCTCGTCGACGGAGCGCACGGCCCCGGCATGTTGCCGATCGATCTCGAACGACTCGGCGCGACGTACTACACCGGCAATTTGCACAAATGGTGCTGCGCGCCGAAAGGCGCGGCGTTCCTCTGGGTTTCGCGCGAGCGCCAGCCCCGAATTCACCCGCTGGTGATCAGCCACGGCTGGGCCGTCCCACGCGACGATCGCCCGCGATTTTTGCTCGAATTCGACTGGCCCGGTACGCTCGACCCGAGCGCGGTCTTGAGCGTGCCCGTCGCGCTCGAATTCCTCGCGGGTCTCTTCGACGGCAAGCTCGAAGGGCTCTACGCGCACAACCGCGCGCTCGCTTTGCGTGGTCGCGACGCGCTGTGCGCCGCGCTCGGCACCACGCCGCCCGCGCCCGACTCGATGCTCGGCTCGCTCGCCGCGGTGCTCTTCCCCGAACACACCCCCAAAGTCCCCACACCCGACGCGCTCTACGCCGCGCTCCTCAGCCGCGAGATCGAAGTCCCGATCGTGCCTTTGCCCGGCTTTCCGTCGGGCTTCGTGCGCATCGCGGCCCAAGTCTACAACTCCGAAGCCGAATTCGCCTTCCTCGGCCAAGCACTGCGCGAAGAGCTCGGCATCGGATAACACTCGAGTATTATTTTTTTCGGCGCCGCCGTGTAAAGTGCGCGCACCCAGGCGCGATACGGCGGGAGCGCAGCCGGTTCGCGCTGCAGCGCGTCGCGTCCACCACGCCTCGCGCGCGCTGTAACGCGGCGACACCCAAACTCGAACTCGTACGACGAGCGCTTACTCGGCCGCTTTGGCTTGATTCAAGAGCGGGAACCCGAGGGCTTCGCGCTGCGCGAGATAGCTCTCGGCGACGCTGCGCGCGAGCGTGCGCACGCGCAGGATGTAGCGCTGGCGCTCGGTGACACTGATCGCGCCGCGTGCGTCGAGCACGTTGAAGGCGTGGGCGGCCTTGACGATGAAGTCGTAGGCGGGGAGCACGAGTTTTTTTAGCGGGTCTTCGGCGCGCGCGAGCAAGCGTTGCGCTTCGCTTTCGTTTTGGTCGAAGGCGGCAAAGTGCGCGGCGACGTCGGCTTCTTCGAAGTTGTACGTCGACCATTCCCACTCCGCGCGTTTGTAGAGCTCGCCGAAGCTGACCTGCGCGCTGTATTTGAGGTCGTACATCGTGTCGACATCTTGCAGGTACATCGCGATCCGGCCGAGGCCGTAAGTGAGCTCGCCGCTGACTGGTTTGCAGTCGAAGCCGCCCGCTTGTTGGAAATAAGTAAATTGGCTGATTTCTAAGCCGTCGAGCCAGATTTGCCAGCCGAGACCCCAGGCGCCGAGCGTCGGACTTTCCCAGTCGTCTTCGATGAAGCGCACGTCGTGCTCGAGCGGTTTGGTGCCGAGCGCGGCGAGCGACTCGAGGTAGAGATCCTGGATGTTGATCGGGCTCGGCTTCAGGATCACTTGGAATTGATCGAACTGCTGCAAGCGATTCGGGTTGTCGCCGTAGCGGCCGTCCGTCGGGCGACGCGAGGGCTCGACGTAGGCGGCATTCCACGGTTCGGGACCGAGCGCGCGCAAGAATGTGGCCGGGTTGTAGGTGCCGGCGCCGACTTCCGAGTTGTACGGCTGCACGATCAGGCAGCCGCGTTCGGCCCAAAAGCGCGAGAGCGTCAGAATGATGTCCTGAAAGTACATGGCCGCCCGGACCTTACGCGATTTCCCGGCTGCCACAAGGCACGGCGCCTGCGCGCAACCCGCGCGTTACGGCGCTTTCTTCGGCGCTTTCGACGCGCGCGGCGCTTTCGACGCACTCGGTGCTTTCGACGCACTCGGTGCTTTCGACGTACTCGGTGCTTTCGACGCACGCGGCGCTTTGGTGTCTTTGCCGGCGCGCGTGCTGCGCTTCGGCGGCGGCGCGGCGATCGAGGCACGCACGGCAGTGAGATCGGCCATCGCTTCGCCGCGCGTGGTCGCGAGCAGCGCTTCGGCGAACATGGGACCGAGCGCTTCGTGTTTGAAATAGGCGAACGCTTCGCGCCACTTTTGATCCGCGATGCGCGCCGCCCAATCGGCAATCTGCGGCGGCTCATAATCCAAGCGACGAAGCCGCAAATATCCGAAGTCCGCCGTGGCCACGAGCGGCGGCGATTTCTCGACTTCTTCGAGATCGCCCGCGACGAGCGCGGCGTTGTGCTCGGCGAGCGCGGCGTATACGTCGTCTTCGAACCACGATGGATGCCGGAACTCGAACGCGGCGCGCTTGCCCGTGGGCACGAGCGGCAGGAACGCGCGCAAGAGCCCAATGTCTTTCTTCAAGAAGGGCGGCAATTGAAACAAGATCGGGCCGAGCTTTTCGCCGAGCGCCGCGGCGACGTTGAAGAAGTGAGCCACTTCGTCTGCTGCAGCAGCGAGTCTTTGTTGATGAGTGATTCGCCGCGGCGCTTTGAGTGCGAACGTGAACTGGTCCGGCGCGCCGTCGCCCCAACCGGAGAGCAACTCGGGCTTCGGCATCCGATAAAAGGTATTGTTGATTTCCACACTCGGCAGCCGCTCGGCGTAAAAGCGCAGCATCTGGTCGCCGGGCAGACTCTCCGGATAAAAAAGTCCGCGCCACTCGGCGTAACTGAAGCCACTCGTACCTGCGAGGATCTGCATCGCGCTCTCCGACCGAATGCTAGCCGAGCCCGGTTCCAGTGAGGCGCTAATCAGGCGTTCACGGTCGCGAACGAGCGCGATTCGTCGAGCGCGATTCGTCGTCACCGAGCGACTGGCGGAGCGGCCGAACGACGAGCGCCGCTTTGCTTACATCGTTAAGCGTCGCTTCGTTACACGAGCCGCCGCGAAGGACCAGCCTGGGCCCTGGACTCAGGCTGCGTTTTGATGCGACGCTAAGCCGAGGATTACGCTCCGATAAAGTTTCGGCGCGAGAAACTAGGGCTTAAAGCGTTGAGTGAAACGGTGAGTGCCGGGCTCGAGTCCGGGCTGGTCATCAGCTCGCGTTATCGCGTCGAGGAACGCCTCGAAGGCGACGGTGAGCCCGTCGGTTACGCCGGGCACGACACCGATCACGAAGCGCCGGTGGTGGTGCTCGAAGTGAGCGCGGCCGCGTCGCGCGCGCTCGCCAAAGCCAAGGATCTCGGGCACACGCACCTCGCCAATGTGCTCGAGGTCAGCGAAATCGACGGCAAGCACGTCATCGTCTGCGAACGAGTCAGGGGCGAAACGCTCGCTGAGCGCCTGGCCGAGATCGGGAAAAAAGCGTCCGTCGACGCCGTGCGTTCAGCGCTGCGCGTCGCGGACGCGCTCTCGTCTTTGCACGAGGCCGGCGGCGCGCACGGCTTGGTGCATCCGAGCAACGTCGTCCTCACGCCCGAAGGCCGTGACGGCCCGGTGCTCGCGATCGCCCCCGTGCCCAAGGGAGACGCCGCGTTTCGCCAGCCCGAGTGGGAAGCCGGCGATCCGCCCTCGGAGCCCGACGACAGTTGGGCTGTCTCAGCGCTCTTGTTCCTGATGCTGAGCGGTGAGCCGCCGCCGCGCGCCGGGTTCGAATCCGAAAGCGCCGTGGCCGACGCGGGCATCAGCGATTTCGCGCTACAAGTCGCGCTCTATCACGGCCTGGCGCGCGATCTCGGCGCGCGCAGCCACGATTTGCGACCGCTCAAGCGCGAGCTCGCCCGCTGGTTCGTCGAGCACGCCGGCGAAGAGCCGATGCAGCCCGGACCCCACTCGACTTCGCCCCCACCGCTGCCGCCGGGCATGTCGTCCTCGCTTGGCGAAGTCGTGCGCACGTCGTCCCCGCCGCGGCGCAGCATGCCCGCCGCGCCGCCGAAGAAATCGTCGCGCATCGTGATGCTGGCCTGCCTCGGCATCGGCGCGGGGCTGATCGGCGGCTGGACGTTCTCGCGCATGCGCAAACCATCGGTGAAGGTCGTCGAAGTGCAAAAGCCTGCGCCGCCCGAAGAACCGAAGAAAGCGATCGAGCTCGGGGACATCCCGGTCACGGCCTCGAGCCAAACCGTGAGCGCGACGTCCGACAAAACCGGCTCTTGCGTCGCGGGTTACCTGCCGAAGGGCTCGTTCGACAAAGCGCCGGACATGGGCTGGATGTGCGAGGAAACCGATCCGCGCACCGGCGCCGAGAAGCTTCGTGTCGCGGTGATCAACGGCGCCAAGGGCACCACCACCGAAGCGATGAAGATCTTCGCCCGCATCGGCTGGTACGACATGGCAGCGTACTCGGTCGTGCGCTCGGGCTGCTGCGAGAACGCGAAGCCGCTCGCTTTGCCGCCACCGAGCGCCGGCTGCTCGCCGATGGACGAAGCGTTGCGTGACGTCGGCAGCGCCGTCGTCTCCGCGCGCAGCTACGACGACGCGCTCAAAAAATACACGGCCTCGATTCACTGCGAGATGAACGCGGGCAAGGGCGGCGCGTTGCACCATCCGAACCGCCCCGCCGGCGGCGAAGACAGCGCGTTCGCCGAGCTGGTGCACGACGTGCAGCCGTAAAGACGCCTGAGCTTCGAGGCTGCGATGTCCGAGGCGCTGGTCATCGCGTTGAGCTTCGTGCTGAACGCGGCATTACCGTATGTGATCGTCAAGCGCGATCTGGCGCGTCTGCCAGAGGAGAAGCTGTGCCGCGCCTGGAACGAGGCGAGCTTCTTGTCCGCGGTGGTCGCCTTCGGCCCGCTCTCGATTCCGGTGCATTTCGTCAAGACGCGCCGTTCCCTGGCCGGACTCGGGCTGGGGCTCGGTTACGCGGCAGGGGCGGTTTTGTGTTCGGCGCTGGCCGAAGCCGGGCTCGCCTGGGCGCTCGGCGTGCCCTGAGTGTCGGGGGCGGAATAACCGAAGATTGTCAATTGTCTCCGGCGCGTCCACCGCGCTAGAAGCGGCTCACCGACCCCAGGAAAATCATGCAGGACGTACGCGCGCTCAACGAACTCGTGGCCAAAGAAAGCGCCTTCGTGGACGATCTTTTGGCTGAAATCGCCAAGGTCATCGTCGGTCAGTCGTACATGATCGAACGCATCTTGATCGGCCTTCTGACGGGCGGTCACGTGTTGCTCGAAGGCGTGCCCGGCCTCGCCAAGACGCTCACCGTGCGCACGATCTGCAACGCGATTCACGCCAAGTTCGCGCGCGTGCAGTTCACGCCGGATCTCTTGCCGGCGGACTTAATCGGCACCGTGATCTACGATCAGAAAACCGGCGAGTTCAGCTCCAAGCTCGGTCCGATTTTCGCGAACCTCGTGCTGGCGGACGAGATCAATCGCGCGCCGGCAAAAGTGCAAAGCGCGCTGCTCGAAGCGATGCAAGAGCGGCAAGTCACGATTGGAGACAAGAGCTATCCCCTGCCCGACCCGTTCGTGGTCATGGCGACCCAAAATCCAATCGAACAAGAGGGCACCTATCCGTTGCCCGAAGCGCAAATCGATCGCTTCATGTTGATGGTCAAGGTCGGTTACCCGTCGCGCGAAGAAGAGCGCCTGGTGATGGATCGCATGACCGGCGTGGTCGCTTCGCTCGCAAGCTCGAAGACGACACCCGAGCAGCTGCTCGAAGCGCGCAAAGTCGTGCGCGACGTTTACATGGACGATCGGGTCAAGGATTACATCGTCGATGTCGTGTTCGCGACGCGCGAACCGCAGAAAAAAGGCATGAAAGATCTGGCGCCGCTGATCGAGTACGGCGCGAGTCCACGCGCCAGCATTGCGCTGAATCTGGCCGCGCGTGCCCACGCATTCCTGCGCCATCGCGGCTACGTCACGCCCGAAGACGTAAAAGCGATCGGCCCGGACGTGCTCAGGCACCGCGTGGTCTTGAGCTACGAAGCCGAGGCCGAGGAAGTCACCGCCGAAGACATCGTGCGGCGCGTGTTCGAGGTCGTCGAAGTTCCCTGAGCGCTTGTTTGTCATGCTAGGCGCAAAGGTGACGTCGTGATTCCGAAAGAGCTGCTCAAGGCTCTGCGCAAAATCGAGATCACGACCAATCGGCTCGCGACCGAGCAGCTTTCGGGCAGCTACACCTCGGTGTTCAAGGGCCAAGGGCTCGCGTTCCGCGAAGTGCGCGAGTACCAGCCCGGGGACGACGTGCGCACGATCGATTGGAACGTGAGCGCGCGCATGAACTCGACATACGTCAAAGTGTTCGTCGAAGAGCGCGAGATGACGATGATGCTGGTCGTCGATTTGTCGGCCAGCCAGCGCTTCGGCACGCACACCTCGAGCAAGGCGCGGCTCGCGGCCGAAGTCGCGGCGGCTTGCGCGTTCAGCGCGATCAAGCACAACGATCGCGTCGGCTTGATCCTGAGCACCGATCAAATCGAGAAGCTCGTTCCCGCCAAAAAAGGCGAAAAACACGTGATGCGCGTGGTGCGCGAGATCCTCGGCCGCGTGCCGGAGAGGACGGGCACCGATCTCAAAGTCGCGCTCGAGACGCTGCACTCGGTCGCGCGCCGGCGCAGCGTCGCGTTCGTAATGAGCGATTTTTTCACGAGCGGCTACGACCGCGCGCTCTCGCTCGCCTCGGCGCGGCACGACGTGATCCCGGTCATGCTGGTCGACCCGCGCGACGAAGAGTTGCCGAACGTCGGGCTCAGCAGCTTCGAGGATTTCGAGAGCGGCGACAGCGTGATCGTGGATACGTCGAGCCCCGCGGTGCGCGCGCACTACGCCAGACAGATGCGCGGCATTCGCGCCGAGCAAGTGAAGCTCTTCACCAAGCTCGGGCTCGACTATTGCGTCGTGCGCACCGATCAACCTTACATCAAACCGCTTCGCGATCTATTCGCGCGACGCGCACGGCGGGCGCACCGGTGACCGCGCGTTTTTATTTGTTTGGGTTGCTCGGCGCGGCGTGGTTCGTCGCGGGGAGCGCGCTCGCCAGCGCGCCCGACGCCGGCGCGCCAGGCGCTACTTCGAGCTCGGCCACGGCGGCGAGCGGCAGCGCGAGCGCAGCGCCGTCCTCTTCGGCGAGCTCGCCGCCGAGCGAGGATGTTTGCATCGAGCACATTCCGGAGGGCAAAGACCGGCCCAAATTCAGCGAAGGGATGCCGGCACGTGGCGTCAGCGGACATGCGCTGACGCTCGAGATCGACGTCGTGCACGGCAAGGGCGAGACGGTGCTACCGACCGGCTTTCATTTGCTCAGCGACAGCCCGGAAGCCAAAGCGGTCGAACGCGCCGGCTTCATCTTGCCCGATCCGGAAGGCGCCGCGGGACCGAAGCTCAGCCGCAACGAAGACGGCCCAAACGTCAAAACGCGGCTCCAGATTTTCGTCGTGCCGCTGCCACCGAAGCCGGGCCGGCACGAGATGACGCTGCCGCCGTTGCCGATCACGATCTCGCGCGCGAGCGGCGAGCTCGTGACGGTGTGCACCGCGCCGCACACCGTGCTGGTCGAGGATCCGATCGCGAACGCGCCGCACCCGCAGCCGCACGGCAATCCGCCGCCGCGACGGCAGCGCGAGATTTGGACCGCGGCGAGGCACGTCGTCGTGGCCGTGCTGATCGCGCTCGTGGCGGGCGCGCTGCTCACGCTTTTGGTTCTGCAGTGGCTGAAGCGACCGAAGAAGCTGCCGCCGCCACCACCACCGCGCCCGCCCTGGGACGTCGCGCTCGAAGCGTTGCACGACATTCGGCACGCGGGGCTCACGCGAGAAGGCAGACTTTCCGAGCTTTTCGACCGTGTTTCAGACGTGCTCCGGCGCTACCTCGGCGATCGTTACGGCTACGACGGGCTCGAGAGCACGACCCGCGAGGCGCTCGGGTCGCTGCGCAACGTGTCGCCGGCGATCGAAGATCTGGGCGGCATCGAGACGTTCATGCGCGACGCGGATTTGGTCAAGTTCGCGCAGCTGACGCCGAGCGAAAGCGAATGCATGGACTTGATGTCGCGCGCGGAGCACATCGTCACGCGTACGATCGTGATCGCGCCGGTGCTGCCGCCGATCGCGACGGACACGAACGCCGTGAGCGAGGCCGAGAGCAACGCCGAACCCGAGCGGAGTGAGTTCGCGCCGCCCGAAGACGATCGCGACGAGGGAGGCCCGCGATGAGCAGCGCGCCGATTGCGGGCGAGCCGAACGGCACTCTGTCCGCCACCACGACGGGCGCGCCGGGCCAGGCGCCCCCAAACAAAAAAGCCAAGCCAAGTGCGCCGCGGTTCGATCTCCGCGCTTCGGCCGCGCGTTACCGAAAGCTCGCGCGCGGCAGCTTGCTCGTGCTCTACACGCTGTTCGCATTGGCGCTCGGGCTGGCCTATCCCGCGTTCACTCGCGGCGACGAGCTCTTGCACGCGAGTTGGCAAAATCGCTGGTATTTCCTGGGGCTTTTGTTGGTGCCGGCGGTGTTCTACCGCGCCACGCTGGGCGAAGATCGACGCATGCCGCGGCTGAAACTCGGCACGCTGGCGCCGCTCGGTGTCGGGCCTTCGGGCATGCGCGTGTGGCTGCGCGATTTGCCGGGCGTGCTGCGCGCGGTCGGGTTCGGCTTGTGTGTGTTGTCTTTGGCGCGGCCGGTGAACACGCTGCGGCCGCAGGCCGCGGACGAAGAAGGCATCGACATCATCGTGGTTTTGGATTTGTCGGGCTCGATGCAAGCCGCGATGGCGAACTTGCCGCAGGATTTGCAGAGCTACGTGCCGGCGAAACCGCGCGGCGTGCGCCCGACCCGAATCGACGCGGCCAAAGCCGTGATTCGCGATTTCATCGCGCGCCGAAAGACCGATCGCATCGGCATCGTGGTGTTCGGCTCGAGCGCATACGTGCTTTCGCCGCCCACGCTCGACTACCACTTGCTCGACGAGCTCGTCGCCAAGATGGAGCTGAACGTGATCGACGCGAACGCGACCGCGATCGGCGATGCGGTCGGCGTCGCTGCCGCGCGCTTGCGCCGGAGCCGCGCGCACAGCAAAGCGATCATCCTGCTCACCGACGGCGACTCCAACGGCGGCAAGATTTCACCGGAATATTCCGCGCATTTGGCCAATGAAGTCGGCGCGCGCTTGTACACGATTCAAATCGGCCAAGGCGATGCGGCGGAGGTTCAAGACGGCTTCGACCTGTTCGGGCAGCCGCACTACGTATCGATGCATTTTCCGGTCAACCCGAAGCTCTTGCGGGAGCTCGCGTCGAAGACCGGTGGCTCGATGTACGTCGCGACCGACGCGAAGGCCTTGCAAGCGAGCTTCCACGACGTGCTCGACAAGCTCGAGAAGACCAAGTTCGAAGCCAACATCGCAAACTACGAAGACTTGTTCGCGTTTCTGCTCTTGCCCGGCGTGCTCTTACTCGCGCTCGACGCGACGCTACGCGCGCTCGTGCTGCGGAGGTTCCCGTGAAGTTCGCGGTGCCCGAGTGGCTGTTCGGCACGGCGCTCGCGCTCGTGCTCGCGGTCGTGCTGGTCGCGGGCGGAGTTTTGTTGAGCCGCAACGTCAAGCGCTTCGGCGAGGAAGCGTTGATGCGCGGCTTGGTCACGGCCAATGCCAGCCGGCGGCGCGCGTTCAAAGGCGTGCTCGTGGTGATCGCGGTCGGGCTCGCGTTCATCGCGCTCAGTCAACCGCAATACGGGCGCGGCACGCGCTTGATCCCGGCGACGAACCTCGACGTCGTGATCGTGCTCGACTATTCGAAGAGCATGTACGCGAAGGACATCTCGCCTTCGCGGATTTTGCGCGCGAAATCCGAGGTCGGACGCTTGATTCAAGCGTTGCCCGGCGCGCGCTTCGCCGCCGTCGCGTTCGCGGGCGAGCCAATCGCGTTTCCGCTCACCAGCGACGGCGCGTCCATCGCCCAATTTTTTCGGCAGATGACGCCGAACGACATGCCCGTCCCCGGCACGGCGATCGCGCGCGCGCTCGAGGCTGGCCGCGAGCTGCTCGAACGCGATCCGAAGTCGAGCACGCACAAACGCGTGATGGTTTTGGTCACCGACGGCGAGGATCTCGAAGGCGATCCGGTCGCGGCAGCGGAAGCCGCCAAATCTGCGGACATCACCATCGACGTGGTGCAAATCGGCGGGCGCACGCCAGAGCCGATCCCGGACGTGAACGAAAATGGCGAGAGCCACGGCTATCGCACGGACGAGCAAGGCAAACTGCTCACTACGTCGCTCTCCGCCGAAGGCGAAGCGGAGCTCGCCAAAGTCGCGAGCTCGACCGGCGGCGTGGTGGTGCGGAGCGCGCACGGCGAAACCGGCATCGGCGAGATTTCGCGCCGGCTCGCGCGGCTCGTCAGCGAAGAGCTGTCCGAAAAAGTCGAGACCGTCTACGCCGACGTGTACATGTATCCGCTCGGGCTCGCGTTACTCTTGATTTTGCTCGAGACCTTCGTGAACGAAGCGCCGCGCCGAAGCAAGCCGAGCGCGGTGCCACCGCCCAACAAATTGCGGAAAAAGCGGCTGAAAAAAGCCGCCACCGTGACCGCGGCCGCGCTGCTCTCGCCGCTCTTCATGTCCACCGCCTGCACCAGCAAGGCGAGCGACAAATTGTTCGAACGCAACGCGCCGAGCGTGGACGAAGCGATCTCGGCCTACGACGCGGGCGACGCGGGCAGCGCCGTGTCGCTGCTCGAAACGTACCTCGCGACCGGCAAATGCGAGAACGGCGAAATCGGCACGCCGGATCCGGTGCGCGAACGGCCGAACGCGAGCTTCGATTTGGGGCTTGGCTTGTTCAAAATGGCCGAGCGCTTCGGGCATCGCTTCGGCGAAGAAGAATTCTCGAAGGGTGACGCCGGACCGACGCCACAGCAAGACGCAGAGCTCGCGCAGCGCGGTCACGGCGTGGACTGCGCCGAGCGGATCTTGAAGCTCATCGCGATCGACGCGACCCAGCCCGCCGAGTTCCGCGCGCGCGCCTACTATTTGGCCGGAAATCTCGAATTTCTGCGCAGCGACTATAAGGCCGCGGTCAAACAATACGATCTCGCGCTGCACCTGGTCCCGGGTTTGCCGCCGGACGCGGGCG
>DATATR010000442.1:0-3510 GCA_036268695.1 Polyangiaceae bacterium
CGATCGGCGTCAATGTGCGACAGTGGTTGCAGGCGCACGCGCAGGCGCGCCTTGGTGCAACACGGGCAACTCCGCGGGTGCACCTTTTTCCGCGCCGCGCAGCGCGGCTCGCGCGGCAATCAGCCGCGAATCGCCGGCGGGCGCGATCTTCTCGAGCTCTTCGTAGTCGTGTTCGGCTTCTTGAGCGGCGCCGGCCGCCGCGGTCAGCGTGACCAAATTGTAGCGCGCATCGATATGTTGCGGGTTCAGGCGCAGCACGCGCAAAAAGCCCTCACGAGCACCGTTATAGTGATCGCGCCGACGTTGTGAAAGCGCCAAGTAAAAGAGCGCATCGGCATCTTTGGGATCTTCCGAGGCGAGCGTGTTGAGTATTTTGTCGGCGCTCTCGTAGTCGTGGGTTTGGATCGCGACGATGGCTTGCGCGCGTCGCGCAAAGCGATTCTTCGGATCCGCTTGCAGCGCCGTCGCAGCGACTTTGCTGGCTTCCTCGCTGCGCTCGACTGCCGCGAGCGTCTCCGCGCGCACCCCGAGAAACGCCGACGTCGCGCAAGAAGCCGGCGCGCGGCTGATCAGCTGTAACGCGCGTTCGGCGAAACACGCGGTCAACAGATCCGCGCCGCGCTCTGCCGCGCATGCACAGCGATCGGCGGCGTGCTCGCATGGATCTTTGCCGCTGACGGATGCCGAGCCGGAAGACGCGCCGCTCGAAGCCGAAGCAATCGCGCTCGCCGACTCGGCCGTCGCGCTGGCGTTCTTTGGCGGCATTTTCCGCGCAAAGAAAATGTAACCGAGCACGATCGCTACCGCGAAACCGACCGCCAGAAACGAAGATTTGAGATTGCCCTTCATGCGCGAGTCCGCGAATTAGCACATTCAGCGCAGGGCTAGAAAGGAGCTAGCATCACGCGCCATGCCCAAGCTTCGCGTATATCAATATCCACACTGCAGTACATGCAGGAAAGCCTTGAAGTGGCTCGACGCGCATGGCGTCGAATTCGAGTCGATCCACATCGTCGACCACCCGCCGTCGAAAGCTGAACTCCGCGAAGCGCTGAAGGGCGCGGGCATTCCCCTGAAGAAGCTGTTCAACACGTCGGGCGGCTCTTATCGGGAGGGCGGCTTCGGTGATCGCTTGCCGAACATGAGCGAGGCTGAAGCGATCGACGCGCTCGCCAAAGACGGCAAGCTGATCAAGCGCCCGATCGTGCTCGGCAAAGGCATCGCGCTCGTGGGTTTCGACGAAGCCAGCTACGAGGCCAAGCTCGGCTAAGCGTTTCGGGCGACGATTTTCATTGCCGCGCTGCCACATGCGACGAAATGCGCCGGCGCCGTGAGCGGCGCGCTCGGGCAAGTCGCGCGATTTCTTCGCGCATTGCCGCGGTATGCTTCGTGCAATTGCGCGAAGCATGGGAATTGCACACGAAGTGAGCGTTGCCGCGGGTCACGCGATCAGCGGAATTCACGCGGGCGCAAAGAAGCTCGCGGCACACAAGGTTGCCGAAGGCATCGCGCCGTCGATTGAAGTGCGCAGCGTCGCCTTCGACGCGGACACGGCATTGCCTATCTCGTGCACGGTCGACGGCGTGGGCGCACCGCCGCCAATCAGTTTTCACGGCGTACCCGAAGCCGCCAAATCACTCGTCGTGATTTGCGAGGATCCGGACGCGCCATTTCCTGAACCGTACCTGCATTGGCTCGTCTACGGCATGCCCGGCGTGGCCGAAGATTTGGACGCGGAGTCGCAACAATCCTATCGCTTAGGACAAAACAGTAAGCTCGAGCTCGGCTACACGCCGGCCGCGCCGCCGCCGGGTCACGGCGTGCATCACTATCACTTCCAAGTCTTCGCGCTCGATCGCGCGCTCGATTTGGACATGGGCATGGGCCGCTCGGACGTGCTCGATGCGATGAAAGATCACGTGCTCGCCTGGGGCGAAATCATCGGCACGTATCAACGCGAATGAGCGCGTTCGCGCGGCGCGAAGAAACGATTCGGTAGCGGCTCGGTCCGTGTCGCGCGCTGCGCGTGCGAAGAAATGCGCCAAGATTTGGAGAAAAACTGAACGCCTAGCCTGGACGAAATGCCCTCAAGCTGAGGCATGCGCTTCGATTTTGCCTTGGGTTCGGCTTTGCGCTCGCGGCTTTCGTGCTCGGCTTGGCTCGCGCTGTGCGGCGCGGTGGCCTGCGGTCCGATCGGTGGCGTTGCCAGCGACTCCGGGACGAACGCCAACGGCGAGCCCGCGACTGGAACCGGTGCCGGCGGCAGTGCTGGCGCAGCACCGGTGATGCTGCCCGATCCGCCCGCGTTCAAGACCGTCGGGTATTGGCCTTCATGGGCGGGCGCGCCGACAGCGCTGCAGTTCGACAAGCTCAACTACATCGACTACGCGTTCGCGATCGAGAACCCGGATGGCTCGGTGACGCTTCCGGATCCGCCGACGCTCTTGAGCGCGCTCGTCGGACGCGCGCATCAAGCTGGCGTGCGCGTGCTCTTGTCGATCGGCGGCTGGAACAACGGTAACGACAGCGGTTTCAACACGATCTCCGCCAGTGCCGATGCGCGCAGCAAATTCGCGACCACGCTCGGCGGCTACGTCAATCAATATCAACTCGATGGCGTCGACATCGACTGGGAATATCCCGAGGCCGACGTGGCGCAGGGTTACACCGCGATGATGCAAGAGCTGAGTGCGGTGCTGCGTCCGAACGGCAAATTGCTCACGATCGCGGGCGCGGCTTTCAACGGCGGCTCGGCTGGTATCACGGCGGACGCGATTCAATACATCGATATGGTGAACATCATGGCGTACGACGGCGGACCCGGGCCGCAAAACGCATCGCCGTTCAGCTTTGCGCAGAGCTCGCTCGCGCTGTGGCAAAGCAAAGGCTTTTCCAGCGACAAACTGATCCTCGGTGTGCCGTTCTACAGTCGCCCGAACAACGTGCCCTATTCGACGCTCGTGAGGATGGATCCCGCGGCCGCGAACGAAGACGATCTCGGCGGCGAGTATTACAACGGGATCCCGACGATTCAGCAGAAGACCGCGTTCGCGATGATGCAAGGCGGTGGCATGATGGCCTGGGATCTGAGCGAAGATGCGCCCGGTACCGATCTGTCGCTCCTGTCCGCAATCTACTCGACGATTCAGGGCGCGCCTTGAGCTGCGTCGGAGAGCGTTGATCCGCCTGCGGAGCTGTTCCGGCCCCGAGAGCAGCTCTTAAGTGCGGTCGAGCGTTTTGATACGCGCACGGCCAGAACGAAGGGCCGAGTAGACGGCCGTCGAATGCCCTGGCAGTCTCGTAAATCCGGAGGTCTAGGGTGAGCATTCTCGAGAACCACGAGTCGATCACTGCGCAGGGCGGCGGCGGATACCCACCAGGTGGCTACGGCCCACCCGGCGGTGGTTATCCACCCGGCGGCGGCCAACCTCCCGGCGGTGGTTATCCACCCGGCGGCGGCCAACCTCCCGGCGGTGGCTATCCACCCGGCGGCGGCCAACCTCCCGGCGG
>DATATR010000443.1:0-8444 GCA_036268695.1 Polyangiaceae bacterium
GAGACGTCGGGCCGTGCGATATTTAAAATTTGGATTTGGGGTTTCGAGCGCGGTGCTTCTGGTGCCGGCACTCGCACTGGCTTGGTCGCAAAAAGCGCCGTTCAGCGCGCACGTGCACAAGCACGAATTCTCGAGCGTGAGTCTCACGAATGACGGCTGTACGCTGAAAGCGCGGCTCTTCTTCGACGCGCCGGCAGAGGCGTACCAAGACGAGATTCCTTCCCGGAATTACTATCGCTTTCACGCGCGGATCAAACTCGACGGCGATCGCGTCGTGATCACGCGCTTCTTCCACAACGACGCGCCAGGCAATCGCGAATACGACTACGACGAAGACACGACGAGCGCGGGCTGCTGGGCGAAAACCGAAGTGCATCCGCGCGGCGTGGACGTCGAAGGTTGTCGCGGCCGCGGCTGCACGCCCGAGCCGTTCAAGTAACGGCTTTGGCGGCCACTATTGCGGCGATTGCGGGGATAGGCCGATCACGAACGTCTGCGCTGGGCCGATGCTGCTGCCGCTCGCGTCGAGCTGTTCGTTCGGATCGGTGCCGACCGTGAGGTAGTGCGCGCCATCGGCCGTGAGTAGCGCGATGCTTTGGCCGCTCGTGAGCTGATTGCCGGCGTCCGCAGCGTCCACGATCACGATCGTGAATGTGGTGGTGTCGTCCGGGGCGCGCGCGCCGGTCGTGACCATGCCGCTCGCGGGATCGGCCGTGACGTAATAGCCATCGTAAGTCTGCAGCGCGACACGGTCGCCGTTTTCGAGCGCGCCGCCGTTCAAATCGTCGATGCTGAAATTCTCGTAGATGGACGCCTTCACGATGGAGCCGTCGAGCACGTCGTTGCCGCCGACGATCGCGGACACGAACGTTCCGCCGGATGTTTGCAGCGTGATCAGCGGATCGGTCTTCTTCAAAAATAACCAATCGAGATCGACGTTCCCATCCAGGAAAGTGAGTCGGAGCGTGTGCGGTCCATGAGTCAGCGTCGTTTGACCGAGATACATCGCGTTGAACGAATCCGCGCTCTGCGTGCCGGGGACGAGTGCGGGCAAGAGCTTCGTGCCGTCGACCGCGATTTGTAGATGTTTTTGCGGCGCCGAGCTCTGCGTGGCCCCGTCAGTGGTCGAGTAGTTGGCGATGAACTCGTAGTTGCCCGCCGAAAAATCGACGTCGCGAAACTCGAGCCACTCGCCGGCCACGGTGTCGGTCACGGCCCAGCCACTGCCCGAGGTGAGCGTGCGCACGTCCAAGTCTCCGGAGCGGCGGAACGCGCCGCCCGAATTGCCGGGCGTCGTGTCGTTGAAGCTGTCACAGCCTTCGGCCTCGAGCTGCAAAGTGACGGTGCGTAGATCGCTGTAACGGCGTGTCAGATTCAAATACTGATTCGGAAAATCCCAGGCCGCGCTGCGATAGAAGCCCGAGGAATCGTCGTAGTCGGTGAAGCTCTGTAACAGCGTGACCGAGTTTGTGTTCGTCGCCGCGACGAGCCCGCTTTCGAGCGTGTTTTCGCTGCTGCCGTCCGCGTTCGTCGTTTCGCGTGCGATCACGAGCGAGATCGAATGATAGTTGGGGTTGCTCGGGTCGTCGTAGCTCGGATCGGTGAAGCCGGGTACCGCCGTGCCGAAGCTGCGATTCTGATACGAAGTGAACGCGTTCGGCGTCGCGGGCGGCGAAAAGCTGGGAGAATTGCCGATCACGTCGGTTAGCATCATCACGCTCGCATCGAGTGAAAACCAACTTTGGTCCAGCACGAACACCGGCGCAGATCCGTACGCGCTTTGAAACTGCTGGGCGATGAAGCCGAGCAGCTGACTCGCGTTGCCGTTGATGTTTTGAAATCGCGCCGTATCGAGCGCGGCGAATTGAATCACGGTGGGGCCGCGACCGCCGGGCGTGTTGTCGCTCGCGGTCCACCAAAATGAGCTCGGCACCGTATCGAACCAGGGTTTGATTGCGCGCAGCCAGAATACGTCGTTCCAATCGCTTTGGTTCGAGAGGTCGAATGGAGTTCCGTCCGCCGAGCCGTGGAACGTGGCGCTGAGCTCGGCCATGAACGGCGTGTCGACGTAGCAGCCGGCTTCGAATAAATTCCCGCTGCCGGCGCGCATCACCGCATCGACCCAAGCCGAGAGCCGGCGTGGATTCATGTCACCTGGGCCGCTCGTGTTCGAAGGATCGAGGGAATTGACGCCGCGAGTGGGGAACAACAGCCGCCGCGTGCGCGCCTGGCTCTGCTCGGCGACGAGATTGTCCCACCAAGCCGGATCGGTGCTGTCGTAGGGCGTGTAGAGCGGCACCTGCGAAGCCTGCGTCGCGCTCGTCTCGTCGCTCGCGTAGCCAGTGAGCGCGGCGAACACCGGCACGGGGCCAAAGATGGTCACTGCTTGCGGCGTGATCTCGGAGGCGTCTACCGCGTGTCCCATCGTCACCGGCGCGTCGTAGGCGCCGACCGACGTGGTGCGCGCTTCGCAGGCCACGAGCGCGGTCGAGCTCAGAAGTAAGGGCGCTCCGAGCGCGCGATGAAGCAATCGGGCGGTCACGTGGGTTCGGTGCGAGCGAATACCAGACTATCCCAGCTTTCGCATGCGTCACGCGGGAACAGCGACGCGCTGACAGCGCCGATCCGCGCAGGGCGAACGCCGTGCACGAGCGTGGGCAGAGCGGGTGCAAAAATAAAAAAAATCGCGCAGCGTGTCGATTTTCGGCGCTCTGGATCGTCGTGTTGATGATGCCGCGGTCGCGATCATGGTTTTCGCGGACGGGCCAACCAGCGGAGCACGATCATGCAACTGTCGAAAATCAAAACGATTGTCTATTGGCTCACGACCGCGCTTCTGGCCCTCGATTTAGCGGCCGGCGGCGCTTTCAGCCTGCTGCACCCAGCGGAAGTGCTGCGCAGCATGCAGCATCTCGGCTACCCCGCGTATTTCGCGAGCATCCTCGGCTTTTGGAAATTGCTCGGCGGCATCGCGCTGCTCGTGCCCGGCCTGCCCGTGTTGAAGGAGTGGGCGTACGCGGGAATTTGTTTTGATTTGACCAGCGCGTCGATTTCGCACGCAGCGAGTGGCGACGATGCGTCGAAGATCGCCGCACCCTTGGTATTCGCGGTCCTCGCGCTAACGTCGTATTTGCTCCGGCCACGCTGTCGCACGGTCGCGGCGCTTTCAGTGTTCGAGGAAGACGAGCTCGAACGCACGGCGCAAGCGCAAACTCTGCCATGACCGCGTTCAAGCTTTGCCGAACGCGCGCAGCACGAAAGCGTACTCTTCCGCGACTTCGCGGAGCCGCTCGAAACGCCCGGATTTGCCGCCGTGACCGGCGCCCATGTTCGTCTTGAGCAAGAGCAAATTCGAATCGGTCTTGAGCGCGCGCAGTTTGGCGGCCCATTTCGCGGGCTCCCAATAAGTGACGCGCGGATCGTTCAAGCCCGCCGTGATCAGCATGGTTGGGTAAGCTTTCGCCGTCACATTTTCGTACGGGCTATAGGCGAGGATGGTTTTGAAGGCGGCCGCGTCCGTGATCGGGTTACCCCACTCGGGCCACTCCATCGGCGTGAGCGGCAACGAATCGTCCAGCATCGTATTGAGCACGTCGACGAAGGGCACGTGCGCGATGACGGCTCGCCACAGTTCGGGCGCGAGGTTCGCCGCGACGCCGACCAGCGTGCCGCCCGCGGAGCCACCCGAAATCGCAATGCCGCCCGGCGACGCAAAGTGCTCCCCAACCAAAAATTTCGCGACGTCGACGAAGTCGTGGAAGGTGTTTTTGCGTTGCTCGAGCTTGCCGTCGAGATACCACTGATAGCCGAGATCGTCGCCGCCGCGGATGTGCGCGATCGCGAACGCGAAGCCGCGATCCAAAAGTGAAAGCCGCGCGCTCGAAAAACCGGGCGGCACCGCGTGGCCGTACGCGCCGTACGAATAAAGATAGAGCGGCCCCGAGCCATCGCGCGGGAAGCCTTTTTTGAATACGACGGACACGGGCACCTTCACGCCGTCTCGCGCGGTCGCGCTGAGGCGCACGCTGTCGTATTGGATCGGGTCGTAGCCGCTCGGGATTTGCTGCACTTTGAGTGTTTCGAGCGCGCGCGCCGCGAGCGCGTAGTCGTAAACCGTGCGCGGCGTGATCATCGATTCGTAACTGAGTCGCAATTTCGTAACCTCGTATTCCGGGTTCGACGCGACCGACGCGGTGTACGTGCGCTCCGGAAACGCGACGTAATGTTCGCTGCCGTCGTAGCCGCGCACGCGGATTTGATCGAGCCCATCGACGCGCTCTTCGATCACGAGCGCGCCTTTGAACGCGGTCAGGTCGCGCAAATAGTGGCGCTCGGAGCCGGCGATGAACTCGCGCCAATCCCCCGGAGTTTCGACGCTCGCGGTCGCGATCCGAAAATTGACGTGTGTGTCGTTGGTGAGGATGTAGAGCGTGCCTTCGCGCTCGTCCAAATCGTACATGCGATTCGTTTGGCGCGCGGAGACGAGCAGCGGCTTTTCGAGCGGCTCGCGCGAGGGGATCAGGTAATTTTCGGAAGTGACGTGATCGGCCGTCGAAATCACGACGAAATTGCGGCTTTGCGTGCGGCCGACGGAGACGAAAAATCCGCCGTCGGCTTCTTCGTAAATCACCGCGTCTCGTGCCGGGTCTTGGCCGAGGCGGTGATATTTCACCACGTACGGCCGCCAGTTTTCGTTCACCAACGTGTAGAAAAAGCCGGCGCTGTCCGCGCTCCACACCGCGCCGCCTTGCGTTTCCTCGATCCGATCCGAAAGCTCGACGCCGGTCTTCAAATCGCGCACGCGCATCGTGAAACGCTCGGAGCCGTTCGTGTCGGTCGAATAAGCCATGAGCTCGGCGTTCGGGCTGACCTCGAGTGAGCCGAGTTGAAAATATTCGAGATCTTTTGCGAGCGCGGTTTCGTCGAGCAAGAGTTCGGCTTCGCTGCCCATCGCGCGGCGCCGATACCAAGCGCGATATTGCGCGCCCCGCTCGAACTTCCAATGATAGAAATAGTCGCCGTCTTTGCTCGGGACGCTCTCGTCGTCTTCTTTGATTCGGCCTTTGAGCTCTTGAAATAAGCTTTCGATCAGCGCTTTTTGTGGCGCGAGCGCGGCTTCGAAATAAGCATTCTCGGCTTTCAAATAGGCGAGCACTTCCGGGTCGTCGACTTCGGGGTAGTGCGGATCTTTGAGCCACGCCCACGGATCCTCGATCGGGATGCCGTGGTGCTCGCTGTGTGCTGGTTTTTGGGGTGCCTGGGGCGGCGCGAGCGGCGGAGTGGGGGCCGAGTGCTTCATGATCGGCTGCTGTTTTAGCACGGCACTTTTAAGCCGCTTTTGTGGAGGCGAGCCACGACGGCGCGCGCGGATTTCTCCCTTTGCCGCGATGGGACGCGGCGCGGGCCCCAATCAAATTTTAAGGCGACTCAGCGTAATTCCACCAGCATCCCGAATCGAGGTTGCACACGTCAGGGCCATCAAAGCCTGAGCAAGGTGTCGGAGCGCCAGTGCAGAAATCCTGTCCGGGAGTGTCGCTGAGCACGAGCATGCAGCCGCTCAATTCGGTGCAATCAGGCTCATTTCGTTCATTGCATGGTTGCGCGCCGCCCTCACAATAGCCTGTCACCGGTTGCGGCACGCTGGTTCGCGATGCGGGCGCGCTCGCTCCCGCCGTCAAACTGCAATTCACACAGCCGAACTTCGAGTCACTGAAGCAAGCGGAGAATTCGTCGCGATCGCCGGTCCAAGTTCCGGGCGGCTGCTCGAACTCCGCGTTGAAGACGACAGTGCCGTTCGGATACAAGTTGAACAGCGCGGTGCTGCAGACGTTGTTGGCGAAGGCGAGCTCGTTGTCGCTGACGATGGCCGCTCCGGGGTCGGTTTGCTCGAGCGCGGTGAAGATGCACGAGTAGCTGCCGGCGCACTGCAGCACGAGCTCGAGGTCGCGCGTTTTTGCGCTGGATGATGAACCGTCTGCGCTGGAGCATGCGCTCGAAAAGCCGAGCGCGGCGGCCGCGATCAATGCAATGTGTTTGGTCATGGCTCGGGGGTCGGCCGGGCCACGCAGCGAGTTGCGACTATTTTCGAGGCCGGCGCGTGCCGGCCTTTTTCGGCTCATTCCGCGGCGTGCGCGCCCTCGGGGAGCAGGTGTTCGCCGCTCATTTCCGGGATCGCGTGGCTTTCACCGCGATGATCTTTGGCAATCAGCACGTAGACCGACGGAATCACGAACAGCGTGAACAAGGTGCCGATGGTCATGCCGCCGACCAACACGATGCCGATCGAGTTGCGCGCGACCGCGCCGGCGCCGGTGACGAGCGTGAGTGGGAAGTGGCCCGCGACGGTCGCGACCGAGGTCATCAAGATCGGGCGCAGGCGCGTGGACGCTGCTTCGTACACCGCTTGGATCTTGTTCACGCCGAGGAGCTGTTGTTGATTCGCGAATTCGACGATCAGAATGCCGTTCTTCGAGACCAAGCCGACGAGCGTGACCAAGCCGACTTGCGAATAGATGTTGAGCGTCGTGGTCCAGCCTTCGGTCAGCTTGAAGTGCATGCCGGGCGGGCCGGAGAATTTGAGGAAGGTGAAGATCATCGCGCCGAACATCGCGAGCGGCACCGAGCCGGCGAGGATCACGAACGGGTCGCGAAAGGAGTTGAATTGCGCGGCCAGCACCAAGAAGATGAGCAAGAGCGCGAGCCCCATCGCGGGCAGGAACTTGCCGCCTTCTTGCCGTAATTGCCGTGATTCGCCGGTGTAATCGTAGCGATAACCCGCGGGCAGGATGCGCTTGGCTTCGTCTTCGAGCACTTTGAGGCCCGCGTCCAAGCCGCGGATTGCGACGCCGGAGAGCTTCACCGCGTTCAGCTGCTGAAAGCGATTGAGCGTGCGCGGTTCGATGCCGGTGTGAATGGTGGCGACCGAGCTCAGCGGAATCAAATTGTTGTTCGGGCCGCCGATGTAAATGTCTTTGAGTTGATCGGTGGTGAGCCGGCCATGGCGCTCGACTTGCGGAATGACTTTGTATGCGCGGCCGTCGATGTTGAAGCGATTGACGAAGTTGCCGCCGAACGCGGACGCCAAATCATTGCCGACCGATTGCATGCTCAGACCCATCGACGCGACTTTGTCTTTGTCGATTACGATGTCGGCCTTTTCTTGGTCGATGCGCGTGTCCGGCACCGGCGGGAACGCGAACATGCCGCTCTTGGCCGCTTTTTGCTGCAGCTGCTCGACGAAGCGCAGGATTTCTTCGTGCGGCGCGGTGGACGCGACCACGAACTCGACTGGGAAAAAGCCCGCGCTCGGCAGCGCCGAGGGCAAAAACGCGGGCGCTCGCACGCCGGTGATCACGCCGAGCTTGCGGCTCAATTCTTCCTGGATCGGGAAAATGCTGCGCTTGCGCTCTTCCCAGGATTTAGTGAGCATACCGCCGAAGCCGGCCGTTGCGAACGTGACTTGGAACGCGTTCTCGTATTCGGGCTCGGTCTGAAAAATCTGATTCACTTGTGTCGCGTAGATTTGCATCTGCTCGAGCGAAGCGTTGGCCGGCACGTCGAGCGCGCCGAACACCACGCCCTGATCTTCGTTCGGGGCGAGCTCGGCGGGCGAGAACAAGTACATCGGGACGAGCACGACCGAGAGCGTCGCCCAAACGATGTACACGAGCGGGCGATTGTTGAGCGTTGCTGCGAGCGCGCGCTGGTAACCGCGTTTGATGGCCTCGAACGTGCTGTCGATCTTCCGCGCCAAAAAGGCTTGGCTGTGCTCGGCCTTGAGCAAGCGCGAGGCCATCATCGGCGAGAGCGTGAGCGCGACCACGCCGGAAATGAACACCGCGCCGGCGAGCGTGAACGCGAACTCGCGGAACAAGGCGCCGGTGAGGCCGCCCTGAAAGCCGATCGGCGCGTACACCGCGGCCAGCGTGATCGTCATCGAGATGATCGGACTGACCAGCTCGCGCGCGCCGACTAGCGCGGCTTCCATCGGCGTTTTGCCGTCGCGGATGTGGCGTTCCACGTTTTCGACCACGACGATCGCGTCGTCCACGACGAGACCCACCGCGAGCACGACCGCGAGCAGCGTGAGCAAGTTCAGCGTGAAGCCGAATACCTGCATCAAGAAAATCGCGCCGATCAGCGAAACGGGAATGGCGACCAGCGGCACGAGCACGGTGCGCAGCGAGCCCAAGAACAAGAAAATCACGACGATGACGATCAGCACCGTCTCGACGAGCGTGTGCTTCACTTCGGTGATCGCGCTATTGATGTAACGAGTCGAGTCGAAGGCGACGAGCGCGGTCATGCCGGTCGGGAGCTCGTCTTGCAGCGTCTTCATCTCTTTGTGGACGCGCGCGATCACGTCCAAGGAGTTCGCGTTCGGCAACACCCAGATGCCCATGAACACGGCTTTTTTGCCGGACATGCGCACGTCTTGCTCGTAC
>DATATR010000444.1:0-23908 GCA_036268695.1 Polyangiaceae bacterium
GGCGCGCGCAAGAGCGTGAAGCGCTTCGGCGGCGTGCTCGAAGCGATGCACACGCTACGCGTCGGTTACGACGATCGTTCGGGCGCGGAGCTCGTCGTGCTCCGCGAAGCCAAGCTCGAGCGCGCGCGGCCGTTCTTGGTCACGGACCTCGAGCGCATGCAAGCGGCCGGACTGGCCCTCAATTGGGTGCGAAAAGCGGCGCCTCCGCGCACACCCGAGCCCGAAGTTTGGGCCGCGCTCGAAGCATTGCTCGATCAGCTCGCGGACTCGAACGATCGCGTTTCGCCGCGCACGCGGCTCGCCGCGGCCGGGCTCAGATTGCTTTCGGCGTTTGGCTGGGGCATCGATTTCGAGCGCTGCGTGAGCTGCGGCAAGCTCGCCGGGGCGAACCAACCGGCGGCCGTCGACGCCACGCGCGGCGGACTCGTGTGCCGCAACTGCGGCGGCGCGCGACGGCGTTTGGCGGCGAGCGAACGCGCGCTTTTCAGCGCGGCAGCGAATGGCGGCGAGCTCGACGACGTCACCGCGCCGCTCGCGCTCGAGTTGGTCGAGCAAGCGCTGAAAGCTCACGGCGGCATCGAGTAGCCGCGCTCGGTCCACCCCAACGCGCGCTGGGTCGTCGAGGGCGCCCAACCAAAACTCGTAAAAAAACGAACAACGAAGTAGAAGCTTCGAAGCGTGAACGGCGACAGCGAGCAGAAAAAGATCACCGGGCGCGCGGGCATCGTCGCTGCAGGCACGCTCGTGAGCCGCCTGCTCGGGCTCGGCCGCGACCAAGCGATCGCGGCGATGTTTCCGCGCCCGGTCACGGACGCGTTCTTCGTCGCGTTCTTGATTCCGAACGTGCTGCGGCAATTGCTCGCCGAAGGCGCGGTGCAAAACGCCGTGTTGCCGGTGCTGGCCAAGATTCGCGAACAAGACGGCGACGACGCTGCAAGGCGTTTTTTCCGCGGGGCGCGCGGACTGTCGCTTTCGGTGCTCGTGCTGGTGAGCGCGCTCGGCGTGGTGTTCGCGCCCGAGCTCGTGACGCTGTTCGCGGACGGCTACAAAGATTATCCGGGCGAGTTCGCGCGCACGGTCGAGCTCACGCGCTGGGTGTTCCCGTACATCTTTTTCATGGGCACCGCGGCGCTCGGCGTCGCGGCGCTCAACACGTATCAACGCTTCGTCGCGACGTCATTTGCGCCCGGGCTCTTGAACGTGTCGTTCATCGCGCTCGGGCTCGGCTTGCCCGGCTTCCTCGGCGCACACGGCTATGACCCAGCGCTCGCGCTCGCGATCGCCGTGCTCGTCGGCGGCGTGATGCAAGTCGTCGCGCAGTGGCCGAGCCTACGCCAAATCGGTTTCTTCGAACCGCCGACACTCGAGCTCGGTCATCCCGGCGTGCGCGAAGCGTTGCGACGCATGGGCCCGGTGCTGATCGGCATGGGCGTCTATTACATCGACGTGGTGCTCGCGCGCCGCTTCTTGTCCGAGCTCGCGCCCGGCTCGCAGAGTTACTTCGGCTGGGCGCTGCGCTTGTGCGATTTTCCGCAGGGCATTTTCGTGATGGCGCTGCAGAGCGCGGCATTGCCGAGCTTGTCGCGCCTCGCCGCGCGTGGCGATCGCGAAGAGCTCGGCCGCACCTTCGCATTCGGCATGCGGCTCACGTTGTTCGTCGCGCTGACGGCCACGGCGCTGCTGGTCGGACTCGCCGAGCCGATCGTCGTGTTGCTGTTTCAGCGCGGCCAATTCGACGCGATCTCGGTGCACGGCACCGCGCACGCACTGATGGCACAAGGCCTCGGCATCTGGTTGGTCGCGGCCGTACGACAGCTCGTGAGCGTGTATTATGCACTCGGGGATACGCGCACGCCGGTGCTCGTCGCGGCCACCGATCTGTGCGTGTTCATCGCGCTCGCACTGCTCTTGCGCGGTCCACTCGGGCAAGTCGGGATCGGCCTCGCGGTCACCGGCTCGAGCGCCGTGCAAATGCTCTTGCTCTGGATCGCGCTCGGCAAAAAACTCGAGCACATGCGGCTCGGCGAAATCCTCGACTCCGCACTGCGCACGCTGGTCGCGGCGGTCGCAGGCGTGCTCGCCGGAGCTTCGGTCGCGCGCGCGCTCACGCCCGCGGCACCGGCCCGTGCGCTCGCGCGGGCGTTACCCGGTGCGCTCGGCTCAGCCGCATTCTGCGCGGTTTTTTTGGGGGTTGCCTGGCTCGTCAAGAGCCCGGAGCTGCGTTCGCTCGCCGCGGCGATGCGCGCACGCCGTGCGCGGCGCTGAAATTTCGGCTACGCCTTGGCCGAAGAACGCATGAGCCAAGCAAAATCGACGTCCGCCGCTTCGCGCGCGAACACGCCGCGAATCGTGAACGCCGAATTCGCGGCCGCGGCCAAGAGCGCCGGCGAATTGCCGCCGCCGATGCAAATCGAAATCGCGTTCGCCGGGCGCTCGAACGTCGGCAAGAGCAGCTTGCTCAACAAGCTGATGAACCGGCGCAACTTGGCGCGTACGAGCTCCACGCCTGGCTGCACGCGCCAGCTCAATTTCTTCGACGTGCGCACCGCGAGTGGCGTGAACCTGAGCCTCGTCGATTTGCCCGGCTACGGTTACGCCAAGCGCTCGAAGGACGAACGCAAACTGTGGGCAGATTTGATCGACGGCTACTTGCTCGAACGCCCGACGTTACGCGTCGTCGCGCTGCTCGTCGATGTGCGTCGCGGCCTCGAAGCAGACGACCTCGGCTTGCTCGAAATGCTCGGCACGAGCGGCTCGAGCGCGCGCGGCCCGGTGCAAATGCTCGTCATTGCCACCAAGCTGGACAAATTGCGCAGCGGCGAACGCAGCGCCGCGCTCGCGAAAATCAGCGCGCCCGGCGCGAGCGTGCTCGGTTTTTCCACGGAGCTCCCCGATAGCGTGCCCGCGTTGTGGCTCGCGCTCGAGCGCCGCGCCGGGCTTTCTGTCGATACCTAACTACGGCGCAACGTTCGCGGCATCGCGCCCGTCGAGCTGGCGCTTGCAATCACCGTAAAGCGAAAAACGCGGACCGCCTTTGGCCTCTTCGAAGCGCCACGCCGGGCCCGCGCTCGCGCGGTAATATTCGATGTGCGCGCTGTAGCGCGTGTTCGCGCCGTGCGCGGTCGCATAGCTCCAAATGTCCGCCGGCGAGCAGCGCGGCTCGGGCAACGGATCGCTCGGATGCGGCGCGCAGCTAGCATCCGGGCTATCGGCGGAAGCGACCATCCCCGATTTGCTCACCTCGACATCCTGACGACCGCAATACGGCCTTCGCGCGAGCGTGCCCGGCTCACGCGCTGGCTGCGGTCCCTCGCCCGGCGCACTCTGAAACGAATAACGCACGCGCGCGATGCTCGACACATCGACGAGCCCGCCCGCCGTTACTCCTTCGATCGAAATCCCGCGCAGCAGGTTGCGCCGCGTCAACGCGCGCGCGGCCGGCAATGTCTTCAGCACGTCGACTGCTTTCGGAAAGCCGACCACTCCCGCGCTCGTCGGCGGCGCGGGCGGCATGCTCACTTCGGGCTTCGCGCGGCGCTTGGCCCAAACCGAAATCAGCAAACAGACGACGAACGTCGCGCCCACGATGACGAGCCCGCGGATCCGATCGGCACGGCGAAAGTCTGGAGTTCTGACCGAAACGGGGAAAACACTCATCGCGGGCTTCCGTGAACGTCGCTCCTATATCACCATTCGGGAGCCTTTCGCGGCTTTCGGCTCGGCCTTGCCGCCGCAAGCGCGGATTTTCCCGCCACCGCGAGATGGGTTGCGGGAAGCGAGCGAGCGCGCTAAAAAGGGCCCGAAATTTCGGGCGCATAACTCAGCGGTAGAGTGCGTCCTTCACACGGACGAAGTCGCAGGTTCAATCCCTGCTGCGCCCACCCCGAAATTCCCAGCTTCATTCGCGGGCGGGATCGAGCGAGACAGATGGCCGAGCGAACGCGAGAGCACGCTGCCTGCATCCGGGACGGCATGCTGCTCGTGTTCATCGCGCTCGGAGTCGGTTGCGTCGCGACGCCGCGCGCTGCCGAGCCGGTGCGCGAACACTGGGTGCCCGGCTACGTTTTTGGAATTTGGGGCAAGAGCGAGCTCGATGCGCGCGATGACTGCCCGAGCACCGGCGTCGCGCGCCTGCGCATCGGCCCGACGCTACCGACGCTCTTGGTCAGCTTCGCGACGCTCGGCATGTACACACCGCGCGAGGTCGTCGTGCACTGTCGAGCGCCGAGATGAGCAAGGCTCGGTTTATTTTTTTTGGGGTTGCCTGGTTCGTCTCGGGTTGCGCGGCGACGACGGTCCATTCCGGTTTGCCACCCGGCAGTGCCGCGCCCGGCTACGACGAGCGCTGGCACCCCGCCTTCTTGCTCGGCTTGATCCCCGGAGAAGATCCCTACGATCTCAGCCGCATTTGCCCGAATGGCTGGTCGCAGGTGACGGTGAATCGCGACCCATTTACCCTGCTTTCCGGCTTGGCCACTCTGTTCATCTACGCGCCCTCGCGCGTGACCGTCGTCTGCGCCGAGCGCGGCGTCCGTGGATCGCCGCCACTCGGAGGCTACGCGCCGACCGTGGATTCGAGCCCTGCACCGCACATGCCCGCGCCACCCGAGGAGCCTTAGCGTGCGCTACGTCGTGGAGCTTCAGGGCCAGAGCATCGAGCTCGATGTGACCCGCGATCGTGACGAATTTCGAGTGCGCGGCACGGACGGGCGCGAGCTCCGCGTCCGCTCGCTCGAAGCGCATCCAGAGCTCCACACGCTGCTCGTCGAAGGACGAATCGTGTCGGTCCAAGCGCGCGAACGGGAAGCCACCCTGGCCGGCGGGCGTTTCCAAGTTCGCGCACAGAGCGAACGCGAGCGCGCTGCCCAGCGCACGCAGCTGAACGACGCGCGCGGCTCGAAGCAGATCCTCGCGCCAATGCCCGGCCGCATCGTGCGTGTGGCCTGTGCGCCCGGCGCGCGCGTCTCGAAGGGCGACGCGCTAGTCGTGATCGAAGCCATGAAAATGCAAAACGAGTTGCGCGCAAAGCTCGACGGTGTCGTGCGCGAGGTGCGCGTCACAACCGGCGCGAACGTGGAGCGCGGCGCAGTCCTCGTTGAACTCGAGTAGAGCCGAGCGCGGGCTCACTCCGGCTTCACGTAGACTTCGTGCAGTGTCCGCCGGAATGCTTTGTACTTGGCGATCATCGGTTCGGCGCGCGCCGGATCGTCCAAGAGGTCTTTGGTTTCACCGGGATCTGCGCCGAGATCATACAAGCTCAGCGGGCGGCCGCCGCTCGCGACGAGCTTTTCGTCACCTTCGATCAACGCTTGACGATCGGCGTTGTTCGGACCGGCCGCCATATCGATGAAGATCGGTCGCGCGCGCGGCTCCTTGCCACTCGGCGTGAACAGATCCGGCACGAGCGAGCTGCCGCTCAGGAAATCGTTGGCGCTCGGTGTCGGCGCCGGCACGCCGCACAAGTCCAAAATCGTCGGCGCCAGATCGATCGCGCTGCGCGGCGCCTCGATGTGCCGAGGCACGACGCCGGGCACGCGCACGATCAACGGCACGCGCACGAGCTCTTCCCAAAGCTCGAAGCCGTGGCGAATCATGCCATGTTCGCCGAACGCTTCGCCGTGGTCGCTCGTGATGATGACCGCGGTGCGATCGTAAACCAGAGACTTTTCCAGCGCATCCAGCACTCGTCCGACGTGATGATCGACGAACGCGACTTCGCCGTCGTAGCGCTGGCGGCTCGTGGCGCCGAAGTCGAACCCTTCGTGAGGCACGTATTCCGAGTGCGGATCGACGTAGTGAATCCAGATGAAGAACTGCTGCTGGAGCAATTCGGGTTTCGCGAGCTCGACCAACGCGGCGTCGCTGACCTTGTCGCCGTTGGTATTGTTGTCCCCGTCGACCGTGACCAGCGCCGGCGCGGCGCTCTTGTTGATCACGTCGAAGCCGCGCTCGAGCCCGGTGTTCAGGAAGAAATACCAATAACCCTGCACGCTCACGGTATGTACACCGGCTTGCTGCAGCCGCTGTTGTACGAACGTGTCTTTGCTCGTGAAGCGATTGAAGTGGCTCCAGTCGCGATGGGTTTCGCTGCTGTATTTGCCGATCAAAAACGGACCGACGCTCTTCGCCGTATAGGACGCGAGCGAATAGGCGCGATCGAACACGACGCTCTCTTGGGCTAGCTTGTCGAGGTTCGGCGTGACGGGTCGCGCGTAGCCCGCCGCACCTTCGTCGTGCCGCATCGTGTCGATGCTGATCAGCACGACATTCAGGTGCTCGGGCAAATTCTTTCGCTCCGTATCTACGGCCTCGCTCGGCGGAGGTTCCGCCGCTGCCACGACCGGCTCGTCGCTGCCCGAGCAATCTTCATCGATGCCGTTTCCGGGAATGTCCGTCGCGCCGGGATTTCGCCGTGGATCGCGATCGTCGCAGTCACCGCCCCCGAAATCTTCGGAGTAGCCGTCGTGATCGTGGTCGGTGTGTTTGCGCAAGGTCGAAAGCGCGATCTTGCCGAGCGGCGCGTCGCGTTCGATACCGAGCGCGACGGTGCGCGATTCGAGCCCGCCGTGCGCGGCGCGCAGCGTGAGCGCGAGCGGCAAACACGCGACGACGAGCACGCCGAACGCGGCGGCGCGCCGCCGCGGATGCGGCACAAAATAGCCGCAAGCGAGCAGGAGCAGCAGCAAGGCCGGCGCACGTAGATCGAGCTCGGGGCGTTTGAATACCCCGAAGACCGCGAGCGCGCCGCCCGCGCCGCTCGGTGCGCCGGACCAAACCGCATAGCCAAAAACCAAAATCCCAGCGCCCACGCCGAGCATCACGGCTGCAATCGGATCGAGCGTGCGGATACGCGACAGGCGACCGAGAGCGCGAGCGACGCTCGGCACGAGCTGGCTCGTAACCCAAAACAAACCGAGTGCGCTGAGCGCGATGGCCGCGCCTGCGGCTTTGGCCGACACGTCCGAACCGAGCAGGCGCGTGGACGAATTGGCGACCGCGATCAGCCACAGCACGAAGCCGAGCGGAGCGACCAGCCAGAGCGCGTTGCTTCGCGCTTGCGCTTCCGCTTCTTGCGCGCGCAATCGCCGAAGTGCAGCGAGCGGACGCGGCGTCTCTCCGCCGTGAAAGAACAGGCGCAGACCGGCCGAAGCCGCCGCGAGCAAGAGCGCGATCGGAGCCAGCAGTCCTGCGTCCGCGAGCCAACGCGCGGCGTATTGGCCGGAGCGCGCATAGGCGCAGTCGACGCTCGTCGCGAGCGCGAGACCAAGCGTCGCACCGAGGGCAGCGCCGGAACACGCTTTGAGTACTTGGTCGAAAGGGCTTTTGCGGTTAGCGGGCGGACCCATCACGGCGTTTGGGCGAATGCCCTTGGCCATTCGCCAAGGGATGCGCTCGGTCATATACCGCGAGTAGCTGGTCGAGCGACACGTGCGTGTAACGCTGCGTCGTCGAAAGGCTGCTGTGGCCGAGCATTTCCTGAATCGCGCGCAGATCGGCCCCGCCCTCGAGCATGTGCGTGGCGCACGAATGGCGGAGCGCGTGCGGGTGCAGGTCCGCGCGGCCCGTCCCGAGCGCGCCATAGCGCTTCACGAGCGCCTGTAACCAGCGCACGCCGAGCCGCTTTCCGAGCCGGCTCAGGAGCAGCGCTTTCGGGTCGAGGGCGCGGGTTTTAGGGTGGCCTAGCTCGGCGCGTCGCGGCAAATAGGCGTCGAGCGCGAGTAGAGCTTTCGAGCCGAGCGGCACGATGCGCTCTTTTCTGCCTTTGCCGAGCACGCGCACTTCGGCTGCCTCGAGCGCGATCTGCTCGAGATCGAGCGACGCGAGCTCGCTCACGCGCAGGCCCGAGCCGTAAAGCAGCTCGAGCGCGAGCGCGTCGCGCAAATGTTCGATTTCGCGACCTCGCTTTTGCGCGAGTGGCGCGCTCATCACCTCCGCGGCTTGCTCGGCAGCCAAGAAGCGCGGCAATTTACGGCGTAGCTTGGGGCTCGCGAGCGTCGCGGTCGGGTTCGAGCGCAGCTCGCCCATGCGCATCAGGTAATCGCACAGCGCGCGCACGCTCGAGATTTTGCGCGAAATCGTGGGCGGCGCGACGTGTTTTGCGACTTCGCCGAGCCAAGCGCGCAGCGTGAATTTGTCGAGCGCTGCGAGCTTCGCAGCACCTTGGCTCCGCGCGCGCAGGAACTCGGCGAGCCCGTCCAAGTCGCGTCGATACGCCGCTACGGTGTGCGGCGAGGCGCGCCGCTCGTGCGCGAGGTGCTCGACGAAACGCGCGAGGATGCGCGAAAATTCATCAGCGACCGGCGTCTGTTCGCGCTTCGAGCTCATCGCGCTTCGGGCCTAGCCTACGCTTTGTACGCGGCCAGGGTCCAACAAGCGGCACCGATCGCGAACAGCAAGATCCCGAGCTGCGCGCGGCGCAGCGAAATCTTTCCGGATTTGTCCAGACCCTGAAAGGCAAACAAGGCCAAGCCGGCGAGCGCCAACAAAAAACCCGTCCCGAGCACGGCAATCCAGGCCGGATCGGGCGCGCTGTCAGCGCTGAGACGCGACAAAGCCTGACGCTCCAATTTGCCCTGGTCGGCATCGGCGGCGGAGCGAGCGAGTGCTTCGAGCCGCGCCAGGTTTTGGTTCGCGCGCTCGAGCTCGGCGGCGTGCGCAACCCAGACGTGTCGCGACTCGAGCGCCGCAGCGCGCACGGCTTGCCAAGCCGCAAACGCGGTCTTCGCATCGCCGGCGGCTTCGGCGCCGAGCGCGATCGCGATCAGTCGTTCGTAGGCGCGCTGGACGTGCGGTGCGCCCGGAGCATAGAGCGTTGCGGCGCGCCGCGCGTGCTCGAGCGCGGGGCGAAGGTCGCCGTCGTTGAACGCGACGTCGCTTGCGGCAAGCTCGGAGTTTCCTTCGGAGATCACCCGCGCCGTCAGTGCCGCGCAGATCAACACCAAAAAAAACGCGAAGAGCGCAGCTTGTTGCAGCACTCGGCCGAGGCGATTCATAGAAAGTCGCGACGCCGAAAGAGCAAGCTGGCGAAGGCGAGCAACAGTACCGCCCAAGCGAGCGCGTGAAGCACGGCCATGCCCAAATAGCTGCCCAGGGCCACGCCCGATGCTTCGCCGGTGAGCAGCGGCCGCGGCGGCACGTACAGCATCAAGTTGGGCACGACCTTGGCGATGCCACTGCCGAAGTGCGCGAGCGTCGCGCCGTAGAGGCGCACCGGCAAATGCGCGAGCGTGTCGGCGCTACGGCCGATGATGAACACGCCGAAGGTGCAGATCGCGGTCAAAAACGGCGATGAAAACGCGGCAAACAGCGTCGCGATCGCGGTCACCACCACGACCTCGGACAAAGTCAAAAGCGCCGAGCCGAGCACGACTCGACGATCATCCGGTGCTGCGCTAGCGAACCAAGCGCCGGCGAGCAGCAGGGCGAACGCCCAGGGCAGTGGCGCGAACGTGCGCACGCGTGGCCAGCCGACGGCCAGCGCGCCGAAAACGAGCGTGATGCCGGCGCCCAGCGCAAACGCCGTCGCGAGTGAGCCGCCGCTTTCTGCGCCGAGCGCGAGCAAGAGCGCTCCCGAATCGGCGGCGATGAACACCGCGAGCGTGAGCACGGTGCCGAGATACTTTCCGACCAAGTACTCCGAGCGACGGATCGGCCGGGCCAGAATCGGAAAGATCGTCTTTAATTCGATCTCGCGATAGAGCGAAGTCGCGCCGAGCACGACCGCGACGATGATGCCGTAGATCGAAATCGAGGCTGCGCCCAAGTCGCTCACGACGCGCAAGCTCGAGTTCAGGGCGAACGCGCCGACGACGAGTGAATAACCCGCCGTCGCGAGTGCGAGCGCGAAGAGCCCGTACAGCACCCGCGCGCGCACCGCTTCGCGATAAGTATTCAGAGCGACGACCGAGACCCGAGCAAGCATGCGAGTCGGGCCATCTTGTCAGGAATTTTCTGGGATTCACAGCGCCGCGAACGCGTGCGGCTCGACGTAGTCGCGGATCTGGCGCGGCGCGCCGAGCACGACGCGCTCGACCGCGTCGCTGAAAAAGAGACTGGCGATTCCGGGGCCGAGGTCGATCGCGGCTGCGACGGTCACCAGGCTCTTGCCTTCGCCGAAGGGCTCGACGCGGAAAAAACCGAACACGTCTTCGATATCGTGCGGCCGTGTCGGGTCGAGGCGGAAACGGAGCTCCGAGCGACCCGGAGCGCGCTCGAGGCGCACCGTGTAGGAAGCTTCGATCGCGCCCTGGCCTTGAACGAGCTCGACCCGCGCGACCGTTCCTTCGACGTCGATCAAGTGTGCGGCTTTGGTGCGCGGCAGTGCTTGGGGCAGAGTGTCCACGTTGCTCAGCGCGACGAGCACGTTCGCCGCTGGCGCATTGACGATCGAATACGAGAGCCCACCGACGTAGCTGCCACGCGGTGTCTCGAAATGCATCGGTCGCGACACGACGTCTCCAGCTAGCAATGCGTCGCGCTCGGTGCGCGAGAGCACGGACGCGCCGTTCGGTGCGGCGACGGCGCTCGCGCTCGCGAAGAAAATCGAGCCGATCGTGGCGGCGTAGTGCAGGGTTCGCATCTCGTTCTCCGGACCAAGCTCGGACGCAAAGCTCTTAAGCACCGGGCGTGCCGCCCGCGACGTAGGCCGAACGAGGCTAGCGCGTTTCAGGTGCCGCGCGGGGCGCCAGGAATTTTCTCGTACGATTTCAGTCGCACCAGGTGATGACCCAATAAATCAAAGGCTATCGGGCGTGACATATACGTCTAGCGACCACGCACCCGAATCTCCGTCGTAACCATCGACTTGCACGTAGTAGTCGCCCGCGTCCAAATCCAAATCCAGATAGCTGCGGTCCGGAACGTAACCCGCGGCGCATGCCAGCGGCAGCTCCGTTCCTGGACAGGTCGCGCCGCTGCGCACGCTGAGCATGGTTTGGTAGTTGCTGCCGATCATGTCGAGCACGACGCGGCTTTTCGCGTCGAGCTTGAGGTGCAGCATTTGATCCGGCGCGCCGCCCGGCGCTTGATTTCCGACGTCGCAGCCTGCGTCGTAGTCTGGGTTGGCGTTGGCGGTGTTGCCTTCGAAGTGCCCGCCGCTCGCGGGAATTTCGAACGGTGCCGAGCAGTCGTCGGCAAAGGCGACGAAGGTCGTTGCTCGAGCTGGTCGCGCGAATGCGGTCAGTGTCATTGGATTGCCGGCCGCGCTTTCGGCGACTGCACGGTATATTCCGGCGGGCACGGCGTAGGCGTGGGCGCGCGCGGCGCTCGTGAACACGTCCGTCGCGCTGATTGGCGTGCTCGTGGAAAGGCCGCACGCGAGCAGCGAAGACGCCGAGCAGCTCGCGCCAGTCAAACTCACGCCCACGCTGTCGTTGTTGGAGGAGCCGGCGACGAGCAACACATCCGAAGCCGCGCTCAACGTGAGGCTGTGCGTGGAATCCGGCGCGCCCGCGAGGCAGCCCACGTCGACTGCGTCGGCATGATCCGCGAGCGTCAGATCGACGGTTTCGCCGAGCGTGAGCGCGGGCGGATCGGCGCAGCCTTCGTCGGCGGGCGGCGCGGTTGGGTCCGCTACGTCGAGCTCGACGTTGACATCACTCGGACCGGTGGAACCAACCGCAAGGAAATATTGTCCGGCGGGCAGCGCACGCGCGAACAGCGACGCGGGCGTGCCGACGCGACAGCTGAGCTCGTCGCTCTTCGAACTGCAGTGTGCGTCGCGCAGCGAGAGTTCGGGTACACCGAGCGTGTCGAGCGGGCTGGCGAAGATTTGCACGTCTTTCGCCGCGTCGAGCGTGAAGTCGTAGACGAGCTCGCTCGAGCCGTCCGAGCAAGCACTTTCCAGATCGGGCAGCGCGTTGGCCAGCGACGCCGTGAGCGGCACGCCCGGCACGATCGCCGTGGCGGTGCCGCAAGTTTCATTGCTTGGGGCGCTCGAAGCGGCCGAGAACTTCACGGTCAGCTCGACGTTCGTCTCTTGGTCGGCCGCGACGTAAAGCGGATAGTTTCCCGGCGCGAGCCCATAAAAGTGCATTCGCGACTCGCTGCCCGCGCTGCCGACCGTGCTCGGCGCGCAGCTCGCGCTCGCGATGTCGCCGCAGGTGTCTGCCGTACCGAGCGAAAGTTGCGTCGCGTCGCTTTGAGCGACCACGTCGACATCTTGTGGCGCGCCCGCCGGCACCGAAAGCGCAACCACGACATCGTGAAAGTTCTGCCCCGTCGGCGCGCACGTGGTCGGATAGTCGAGCAGCGTCGCGGCGAGCGAGAGCGAGCTGATTCCACTCTGGCCAATCACGAGAGGAGCTGCGCAGGTGTCGTAGAGCGGCGACACGCACGGCATCTCGTCGATCTGACCGTTGCAATTGTCGTCTTTGCCGTTGCCGCAGATCTCCTTGGCCTTGCTCGACACGGTTGGATCGGTGTCGTCGCAATCGCCGCCGCCTGGACAATTCCAGACCGGATCGCCGTCGCCATCGGCGTCCCGCGGTTCGTGCTGACACGATTGATCTTGCTCGACGCACGTGTCGATCGTGCAAGAGTCGCCATCGGTGCAAGACACGGGCGCGCCCGGCCCGCAGCCAAGCTTCGGGTCGCACACTTCCGGTCCGTTGCAATACACCCCATCGTCGCAAACGCTGTCCTTCGGCGTGTGACGACACAGGCTGAGGCTCATGTCGCATGAGTCCACGGTGCAATCGAAGTCGTCTTTGCATTCACCGTCGTCGCTGCAGGGGCCGCCGAGCGTCGGATCGACCGCGCCATCACCGACGTTGAGCCCGCCGTCACCGTCGTTGGCACCGGCGGCGCCCGCCTCACCCGAGTCTGGCGCGAATGGACTTCGCACCGAGTGATCGCCGCAACCTGCGAGCGCGAGCGCACCCAGGAACACCGCGCCAAACCAAGACCGGGCGGCCGCTCGCTCGAGCGCGGCGCGCGCCGGCGCGGACGCGGACGCGGACGCGGACGCGGACGCGGACGAAAGAGCCCTGTTGCGTCCCCGATTGGCAGTCGGTCTCGTTCCCTTGCCTACACCCAAGCTCGCTTGGGTGGATGGCGAACAAGAAAAGCATCCGAGACAAAAGGAATGCCATTCATGTGGTCTCGGGTGTAAGGCCGTCACTTCGAGTTGCCTTTCGTCCTCACAATAGTACGCGGTAGCCGTCTCGTCCTGCTTCGTTCTATGATTGCGCTACGGTGTCGAAAGATCGGCTCACGCGGCACGAGCTCAGTTGGTTACTCGCCCAGGAAGCGCGCGGCGCCGCGCACGCCTTGCGCGAGGGCGTCACGCAGCTCAAGCAGCCGGCGCTCCCGAAAGCGGGTCCCGAGATAAACATCGGCAGCAGCGATTCGAGTTTGCCGGTCGAGACCAACCTCGACGCGCTCGAAGACGCGATCAACATGCTCAGCGCCCTCAACTCGGGCAGCCGTGGCAAAACGCGCCGCGGTCGGATCGATTTGGCCGCGCTCTTGTATGAAGTCGCGCCGCACGCGCGCATCGCGATCGAGCCGGGCTCGGGTACGGAAGTGTTCGGCGAGGAATCGGACATGCGGCGCATGTTCCATATGCTCGTGAACCAAGACAGTAGCCCGAACGGGCAAAGCGGCCCGTCGGAAGTCGAAATCCGGCGCCAAGGCGAGTGGGTCAAGATTTCCGTTCAACTCGGTCCCGATACTGCCGCCGCGGGCGACATCGAGCGACGTTGGCTCAGCCGCATGGCCACTCGTTATGGTGGTTGGGTCGAGCTCGAGCGCGGCATGCAATCGATCTTTTTGCCCGCGGACGGCGCGAGCGATCAGCGCGAGGTCGTCGAGCTGCGCAAGGAGCTCGAGCAAGCGCAGCAGCTCGGCGAGGCCTACGCACGCGAGCTCGCGGCGGTGGTCACGGCCGGCGATTTGCGCAGCGAGATTCCGCCGACCGCGCCGCCCGAAACCGGCGTCGATCGCCTCGAACTGCTGCAAAATACCGCCTCGGCGTTGCAGCGCGTCCTGCGCCACTGGCTCGACGGTTTGCGCGCGGACGTGGCCGAGCTGGTGCAGCAACTCGGCGAGCAAGCGCCACTCGCGCAGAGCTTCTCGCGCCGCATGATCGTCGGCATTGAGCTGCTCGGGGATTTGGGGTTGCTCACCGAGTGCGATCTGACCGAAGCCGTCAAGCGCGCGGATGTCGCGGAGCTCGCGCGCGAAGCTGCACGCGCCGCGGAGTCACGCGCCGCACGTCACGACGTCACCATCGAAACCAAGTTGCCCGAGTTCGCGCCGTTCGAGACGCGCGCGTCCGAACTGCGCGTCCTCTTGCGCGCGCTGCTGCACCACGCAATCGCCGCGACGCCACGCGGCGGCCACGTGTCGCTCACGATCGTGCCGACCGAAATGGGGCTGCTGCTCAGCGTCGAGGACGGCGGTCCGGTCGTGCCCGAAGCGTCGCGCACGGACGTGATTCAGCACCGCACCGATCCGGCGAGTTTCGGTCGCCCGGCGGGAGTTTCACTGCTCGTCGCCGACGTGATCGGCGGTGTGCTCGGGAGTGGCGCCAGCATGCGCGAAGGCACCGGCGGCCGGAGCGAAGTTTGGATCGTGCTCCGCCCGCGGCCGGATTGAGCCCGCAAGCCCGAGCCCCAGTACGAGCAGGAGATTTTTGGCGCGGGGCGGACGTAACTAGGCTATTCTCCGAAGAATGCGCATTCTCGTCGTGGAGGACCAAGACTCGATCCGCCGCATGATCGAAGCATTGGTGCAAGCGCGCGGCTACGACGTGACCGCGGTTGCGTCGGGGACCAAGGCGATCGACGTTGCCATGACGAATCCGCCGAACATGGTCTTGCTCGATCTGAATTTACCCGGCCAATACGACGGCTTCGAGGTTTGCCGCCGGCTGCGCAGCGATCCAGCAACGAGCAAAGTCCCGGTCGTGATCATCAGCGCGTTAGACGACCAGGACTCGCGCAACCGCGCCACCGAGGCCGGCGCCACGGCTTACTACACCAAGCCTTTCAGCCCGATCGCGCTGCTCAAGGGAATCGAGCGGCTGAAAAATCTGACGCTCGCGACGTGACTCGTCGCGAGCCGCTCACAAAAGCCTGAGCAAAGATTTCGCGCGATCTTCCGCTGCGGCGATCAATCCGCGCGACTCGATCGCCGGAATGCGCAAGACTTCGCACAGCTGGTCGATGATCTTCTTTTCTTTCGCGTCCTGCTCGCCATCGACGTAACTGAGCAAGACCGCGTGCTGAAGCAGCACGCGCCGAGCGTCCGCGCTCAAGTCGTGGATCGGCACGTCCTCCAGCTGCTTCGGCTCGCGCGCGAACATGCGCAGCTCGTGCGCCTCGCTCGGCGTGGCCTCGAACGCTTGCAAGAGCGCTTCGAGCACTTCTTTTTCCTCGCCAGCCAAGCGCCCGTCGGCCCACGCCACGCTGACCAGCCCTTTCAGAATCGCCAAGTTCTGAACGTGCATTGAAGGACGAGCTTCTCAGATCCCGTCGACCTTTGCCACGGGCTTTCGCTCGTGCCTGCGCGCAGCCCGCGATTCGCGCGCGTTCGAGCACGTGAGCCGCGCGGCCGGAGTCAGCGATTCAGCGCCGTAAACGGTGCGGGCGTGAGATCGAGCTCGGCCATCTCTTTGATCGCGCGGCAGAGCTCACGATGGCCGTCGCTCTCTCTGATTTGAAAACTCTGGAGCAGCTCGCTCACGTCGCTCTTCCGCGAAGCGACGATGGAAACGCCGTGCGTGAGCGGTTCGGCTTCCGGCATCGGCTCGGTGCACTCGCCGTTCGACAGCTCGGCAATCCGCTCGGGCGTGAGCACCGGCAACTCCGCGGCCAGGCTGCCGAGCGTCGGCGTGCGTGGCAGCGGTTCGACTGCGATCGCGACCGCGGGACATGCCGCTGGTCGTTGCGATTGGCGTAAAATCACCGGCTCGGGTTTGGTGCAGACCTCTTGCGGCAGCTCGCTATGAATGGCTGGCTCGTCAATCTCGTTCGCGAGCGGCGCCACTTCGATATCGCGCACGAGCGTGAGCGCGTCGCTCGGCTCTTCGTCGATGAATTCTACGTCTTCTTCGAGCAGGAGCTCGCTCGGAGTTTCGTCGTCGACTGCTGGGCGCAAATCGAGCGCGACGGTGAGCGCGTCGCTCGGCGATTCTTCGATCGCCAAGGGCTCTGCCTGGATTGGCGCTAGAGCAATCGCGCGTGTTTCGCCGTCGTCATCGTCGGGCTGCGCGGCGATTTCTTGCGCCGCGAGCGGCGCGAGGACTACTTCGGGCGCAGGCAGCGCCGGAGCTTCGATCCACTCGGGCAAGGCGCCGCTCGAAACGGCGCGAGCCGTTTCGCGCTGCAGGCGCGCGAGCGCGCGCCGCGCAGCCGAGCGATTGACCGGAATCAGCGCCGCTTCGAGCTCCTTGACCAGCGCGGGCAAGCCGACCGGCGCGGTGCGCCGACCCGCGCGCATCAGCGCAGCACTGCCCGAGCTTGCCACGAGCAAGAGCTCGTCGAGCGCGCGCCGCAGCGAAAGTTCGGCCTCTGCGTCGGAGCTGGCTTGGCCGCGCAAGAGACGCAACGCGCCGTCTTCGGTCAGCACGACGTCTTGTGCATCGATCAGCCGTGGCGCATTGAGCACTTGGTCGGCCAAGGCCAAAACCAAATAACCAGCACTCTCGCCCGCCAGTGGGGCGCGATGCGCGCGAGCTGCGCGTCTCACTTCGGAAAGGGTCACGCTCATGTCGACAAGCCTCCTCGAACCGGAACACCGTGCTCGGCGAGGTAGCGTTTGGCTTCACCTACCGAGAACAGGCCATCGTGAAAAATAGACGCCGCGAGCGCCGCGTCCGCGCCACCATCGGCGAGCCCTTCGCGCAAATGCTCGAGCGTGCCGACTCCGCCGGATGCGATCACCGGAATTTCGACGGCGTCGACCAGGGCGCGCAGCAACTCCAGGTCGTAGCCGGCGCGAGTGCCGTCGCGATCCATGCTGGTGAGCAGAATTTCGCCCGCGCCGAGCGCGGCGCCGCGCTTGGCCCAGGCGATTGGGTCGATGCCGGTGCCGCGCCGGCCGCCGTGCGTGAACACTTCGAAGCCGCCTTCGGGCTTGCGTTTGGCGTCGATCGCCAAAACCAAAACCTGCTTGCCCCAAGCGCCTGAGATTTCGGCGATCAGGTTCGGGTCGCGGACCGCGGCGGAATTGACGCTGACCTTGTCGGCGCCGGCATCGAGCAGCGACTTCACATCCGCGGCCGAGCTCACTCCGCCGCCGACCGTGACCGGCGCGAAGACCACGTCGGCCGTGCGCTCGACCACGTCGAGCAAGGCACCGCGGCCTTCGATCGACGCCGTGATGTCGAGGAAGGTGATTTCGTCGGCACCCTCGGCGTCGTAGCGGCGAGCGCACTCGACCGGGTCGCCCGCGTCGCGCAGACCGACGAAATTCACGCCTTTCACGACGCGGCCGTCGCGAACGTCCAGGCACGGGATGATGCGTTTGGCGAGCATGGAACTCGAATCTCCTCTCCCATACGGGATCGGGCTGAAATTGGACAAAGACCTTGCAGTCGACGCCGCCAACGGGGCTCTTGGTGAGGGCGCTCTCGGGGGTATAGTGCGGGCAATGAGGCCGTGCCCGCAGTGCGGAACACAAAATCCCCCGGATGCCGCGAAGTGCGGGCATTGCGGCAGGAGCCTCGTTCACTTTGATCGCACCGTGGTCGGCTTCGCGGTGCCGGCTTCCGCACCCCAGCCCCCGCCGCAGGCGCAGCCAGCAGCGAATGAGCAGCGGTTTCGCGGCACCATGATCGGCATGGGCGTGCCGGACTCCGCGCTCGCCCCGGCGTATCCGAGCGCTCCCCAACCGCCGCATTCGAGCGGCCCAGGTTCTGCGACGCCGGATATGCGACCGTCGCACCAAACCATGATCGGAATGGCTCCGCCGACCGTGCAGGCTGCGCGCTCGTTTTCGGCGACCGGAAAGTATCCGACGCCGACGCCGCCTCCGCCGCCACCTGCGGCAGGTCAGCGCGCGCCCGTCACCCAGCAACAGCTCGTGCCGAGTGGGACTCAGCCGCTGCTTCCGCCGGGCCAAACCATGCCCTCGAGCCACAAGACGATCCTCGGCGTGGCGCGGCCGGGCATCGCGCCGCTGAATCCCGGGCAACCCAAAGCGCCGCTTCGGGCCCCGGACTCGGTGCCGAGCTCGAACCTGGTGCCGTCGAGCCACGTGCCGACGAGCCGAGTGCCGTCTTCGCCGGGACCGGTCGTGGCCACGCCGCGCGATGAAGCGATTTTGCGCAGCTCGCCGGGCCGGCCCGAACCGAACCGACGCATTCCGCTCGTCGCCGCTATCGCAATGGTGGTCGCCGCGGGCCTGTTCGCGGCGGCTTTGGTGGTTTGGTTATTCTATCGCGGCCATGGTCCGGTCGAAGCGCACGCGACCGCGCTCGCGGATGGCAGCGAAAAACTCGAATTGACCTGCGCTGCCTGCGAAGACGGCACGAGCGCGCGGCTCGACGCCGCGAGCACGACATTCAGCGCCGCGCACGCGAGTCTGCCTTTGTCGCGCCCGCTCAAAGTCGGCAACAACCCAATGACGATCGCGCTGGTCACGCCGCGCGGAAAGCAGAGCTTCGTCGACATCGCGGTGCCGCTCGCCTTTCAAGTCCGCGGCGACACGAGTGGCCTCGACGCGCCGACTCCCGAGCTGCGTGTGCTCGTCACTGCCCTGCCCGGCTCGATCGTCACGGTGGACGGCAAGCCGCTCACACTGAACGCCGATGGCGAAGGCACTTATGCGATTGACGTGAGTGCGCTCGTCACCGGCTTCGAGCCGTCCGTGAAAACGCTCGAACGACGGGTGCCGTACACCGTCACCCCGCCGAGCGGCACGACTGAAGACGGCAACGTCACCTTGCAAGCCGGGATCACGCCGCTCGTCGTCGATGCGCCCGGCGCTTCGGTGGTGCTCGAAGGTTCGAACTTCGTGCTCGCCGGTCGCACCAGTAAATCCGGGGCGCTCAGCGTCGGCGATCGACCGATCACGGTCGACGGCGCGGGTCGCTTCGCGCAGATGATGAATGTGTCCGCGCCCGGCGAAACGACGATCATGCTGCGCGCGACCAGCAAAGACAGCGCACCGCGCCTATTTCCCCTGCGCGTGCGACGCGTCGACAGTTTGGCCAAGGAAGCCGAGCGACTGCGCCCGCTCTCGACCAACAGCTACGCCACCATCGCCGATCAAACCGACGCCAAACGCGGCTGGGCCGTCGCGCTCGACGGATCGATCGTGGACGCACGCACCGAAAACTACAGCACGGTGATCGTAATGGACGTTCAGAGCGGTTGCGCGCGCGCGCCGTGCCTCGCTCGCATCACTTACGGCGCGCCGTTCACGCTCGCACGCGGCGACAAACTGAGCGTCTTCGGCAGCCTCGACGGCGTGGTCGACGGCCCGCGCACCGGCACGAAGATCCCGCAAATTCGCGCAGATTTTCTGCTCAAGCCCAGCAAATAAGCGAGCGCTCGTGCAACCACCGCGACCGAAAGCGAATGCGCCACGCCGTGCCGCTTTCGCGCTGTCGCTCGTGGCAGTCACCACGACTTGCGCGCACTCATCGCGCGCGGACGATCCGAGGACGACGCACTCGTTCGTGCTTGGGCCGAGTCCGGGTCTGGCGAGCTCGGAGTGGCTCGACGCAGCCAACACGAACGACGCGCGCATCGTGTTTCCACGCGCGCCCATCGTGTCACTTCGCTTGCGCGTGCCGGGCGGAATCGGAGAAGCCCCAGCCAGCGACGCAGACGGCAATTTGATCGTCGCCCACGGCGAAGCGCGGATTTCGAAATTGGACGCGCACGGTCGAACGCTTTGGACCGAGCGGCTCGAAAGCGAAGCCGCAGCTGCGCCAGTGCTCCTCGCAGACGGCACGATTTTGGTCATAACGCATGAAGCTGACGCGCTACTTTTTTCCGCCGGCGGCCGCGCTCTGTTCGCGCGTGCGCTGCCACTCGAAGGCTCGAAGCATCGGACACTGGCGATTCCGACGCAAAACGGCGGAGCGCTCGTCGCGAGCGGCGCGGACGTGCTCGAGCTCGATCGCACTGGCCTGGTGACGCGCCAATTGCAGGCGCCCGCGGCCGTGACTGGGCTCGTCCAGGCCGGCTCGAGGCTCGTCGCGATCTGTGAAAACGGCGTCGTCGCGGAGGCACGCGCGAGCGGCGGTTTCGAGCTGGTCGGCAACTTGGGCGGCGCAGCGCCCGAAGGTGGCGCGCTGCGCGAAGGCAAGATCCTCGCAGTCGTGGACAATCACAAGCTAGTGGATTTTTCGTTGGCGAATGGGCGCGCGACGACGCTCGAAAGCGACTCGAACGTGTCGCTCAGCGGGCCACCCGTGGTGTTCGCGAACGGAGCTTCGGCGCTGGTCGCTGATGGCGGATTCCTCGCGTTCCACGCGCCCTCCGGCAGCGAAACGCTGCGCGTCCCGGTCGCGGAAACCGGGCGCGCTTTCGATCCGGCGACACGAGCCCTCAAGCCCGCGCTCGCGATCGGCGACCTCGCGTTCGGGCTCGCCGCCACGCGCAGCGGCGCAGACGCGATCTTCGTCAGCGCGGACGGCAAAGCACAGCGCGTCGACGACAGCGGCTGTCTCGACCCATTCCGACCGACCCCGACTCCAAACGCCGTCGTGCTCGCCTGTCGCTCGGGGCAACTCTTTTGGGTTACTGATCAAGCGCAGTGAACGACAAGCTCGCGCCGCCCATCGACGTTTGATAATTCACGTCCTCGCGGTTCTCGCGTGTGAGGCTACCCATGAAGCGCAGCATGCCGCCGAGCGACCACTGTTCGCTGACCCACATGTCATAGCCGAGCCAAGCGCCAAGCCCGACGCCGCCTCCGTTGAACGTGTCGCCGTCATTGCCTTTGAGGCGCGGCTGGCAAAGCCCGATTGTCGGCTGGAGCCGCACTCGGTGGCGGCGGCGGATATGGCGGCAGGGGCGCGGTACGCGGAGCGGGCGCGCCCATAAACGGAGAAACCGGCGCCGCTTCCGGCGTGGCCGAACTCGCATCCGCCGCCACGGTGGCGCGCGGCGCGGCAGGTTCCTCGGCACTAGCAGCGAACGCGGCCGGCACTTGCACTGCAACCGCAGCCAAAACCGCGCCGGCCAGCGCGATCGGTGCACGCTTCCGCTGGCTAGAGCCGGCGCGCGTGCCTATACTACCGGCGCGCTGATGGACGAAGGAGCGCTCCCCGGTGAGCGCGACGGCGCGGAGGCAACCCATCCGATGATTTCAATCACAACGCTAGCCGCAGACAAAGTTAAAGAAATTTCGAAAGCGGAAGGCCTCGAAGGCCAAGGGCTTCGGCTGCGAGTCGTCGGCGGAGGCTGCGCTGGATTTCAGTACGATCTGTACTTCGAAGACAAGCCGACGGATCTCGACGAGCAATTCGAATCCCACGGCGTGAAGCTATTCGTCGATCCGCTCAGCTATCAGTATCTGGACGGCACGGAGATCGACTATGTCGAGGGCGCGCACGGCTCCGGCTTCAAGTTCGGCAATCCGAACGTCTCTGGTACCTGCGGCTGCGGTTCTTCGTTCCAGGCTTGAGTTTCTCGGCGTCGCGCTAGCGGGCCCGTGCCGGTCGGATCTCGACCGCGATTGACGGCCCGCTAGCCAATCATCGCAGCGCGCTCGCGAGACGCCAATGGCGACTCGGTGCAACGATGTGGCGCGCGTGATACTTTTCCGCGGACACACTGTTTGCGGCATTGAACAATCAGGCGGAAACGTAGGACGAATAGCGCGCGCGTCCAGCCGGGTTTGCCCAGCGTACGAACCTTTCGCTTAACAAAACTTCGCGGAACCGCCGAAGAATCTGCCGCGTAGGCCCAGGTGCGACCGAAGCTCCTCGATACGCTTTTCGATCAGCCGCCGGCCCTGCCCCTCACGAGTTTGTCTAAGGCTGGAAATAGACGAACGGAAACCAGGAAGAACCATGGCTCGTCAAACTGACACCTCGCTGACGCACTACATCACCGCGGTCCATTCGTATCCGCAGCTCTCGCGCGAAGAGGAGCTGGTGCTGACCAAGCGTTGGCTCGAACACCAAGACGAACCCGCGCGCGAAGAACTCGTGCGTTCGCACTTGCGTTACGTCGTCGCGATCGCGCTCAAATATCGGCGCTACGGCTTGCCGCTCGGCGAATTGGTCGCGGAAGGGAACTTCGGCGTGGTGCACGCATTGCAAAAGTTCGACACCAGCCGTGGCACGCGCTTCGTCACGTATGCGGCGTACTGGATTCGCGCGTACATTTTGAATCACATCATTCGCTCGTGGAGCCTCGTCGGCGTCGGATCGGGCGCGCTGCGCTCGAAGATGTTCTTCAAGCTCCGCCGAGAGCGCGTCCGGATCACGAACCTGGTCGGCGAAGGCGATCACGCGGACGAGCTGCTCGCGAAAGCGCTCGACGTGCCGAAGGCGAAGGTCACCTCGATGGTGCGTCGCTTGGAAGCGCGCGACGTCTCGCTCGACGCGAAAGTCTACGACGACTCCGCGACCACCCTCGGCGACACGCTCGCAGCCAATGATCCCAGCCAAGAAGACGGCTTGGTCGGCTCCGAAGTCGGCGGGCACGTGCGCGAAGCGGTGCGCGCGGCGCTCACCGGCCTCGACAAGCGCGAGCGTTACATCGTCGAGAATCGACTGATGGCCGACAACGAAGACGAAATGTCGCTCGCCGAAATCGGCCGGCGCCTGGGCGTGTCACGCGAGCGTGCGCGTCAGCTCGAAGCCCGCGCCAAGAAGAAGCTGAAGAGCCGCATCACCGAGCTCTCGCGCGGCAACGGCTGGCTCGACATCCACGACGCGGCCTGATCGCGGCAACTGAAAGCGGCGCTGCGCGTTGTCGCGTGGCGCCGCTTCTCGTTTGTATCTCGGCCGGCTTGTGATTACGCTCGCGCGCGCCGCAGCAACTCAGGCGATCGCGAAGCTTCTCGCTTCGAGGAAAGTCCGGGCTCCAGAGGGCAGGATGCCGGGTAACGCCCGGTGAGGGAAACCTCGAGGAAAGTGCCACAGAAAGCAAACCGCCCGACCGCTTCGGCGCATCGGGTAAGGGTGAAACGGTGGAGTAAGAGCCCACCGCGCAGCCGGTAACGGTTGCGGCACGGCAAACCCCATCCGGAGCAAGGCCATGTAGAGGGACGTTCGAGGGCTGCCCGCCCGAGTCCCTGGGTAGGCCGCACGAGGTGTTCGGTAACGAGCGCCCCAGAGGAATGACCGCCAGCGCGCCGAGGGCGACCAAAGCGCGCAACAGAACCCGGCTTACGAGCAGCTGCGACCGCACTCCAAAGGTTCACTCCGGCGGAGTGCGTTTTTATTTTTGGGGTGCTCCTGTGCGGCACTGCGCACGAAGCGAGGTCACTGCGCGGCGAAGACGAACGGGATCTTCACGGTCGTGGTGTCACCGGACGGCGGAAATTGCCAACCGTGCACGCGGCTGGAAATGCATTGAGCAAGCCCGCGATAACCGCGCGGATCGCCGTCCGCGCTCGCGGCCGAAACGCTGCCGCTCGCCTGCACCGTAATCGCGACGTTCACGCGTGCGGTCGTCGGCGCGTCCTTGTCGCGCGTGTCGAGCGCGGGCTGCCAGCAAGCGCGCTTCACGCTGCCGGTGTAGCGCGCGACGGTGCTCTGGATCTGCCCGCTATCGAGTTGCCCGGTGCCGACACTGTTGCCCGAAGGCCCGCCGGTATCCGGACCGCGACTCGGACCGAGCCCATTCAGCCCAGACAAGCCTTTGAGATTGGAGAGCGCCTTGTCGCCGTCGGTGGACGGCCCCGTTTTGGCAACGCCGGCCACGCGTTTACTGCTGCCCTTCGTATCGCCGCTGACGGTCGATTCGCCGATCGACTGCACGCCGTCGCCGTTCGC
>DATATR010000445.1:0-5497 GCA_036268695.1 Polyangiaceae bacterium
TGATGTTGCCGCCCGGCGGAGTGAACTTTGCAGCGTTCGTCAGCAGATTGCCGAAAACCTGTGCGAGACGAATCGCGTCCGCGTACAAAGTGATGCCCTCGCCGCCCGTTATGCGCAGCGAATGTCGGTGCTGTCGGACGAGGGGTTCCGCGATCTCCGCCGCGCGTTCGAGCACGGCGCTGAGCGCGACGTACTCGCTGCGCAGCTCGAGTTGGCCGCGCGTGGCGCGCGATACGTCGAGCAGGTCGTCGACCAGGCGTGCCAGGTGGCGCGTGTGCCGTTCGATCACCCGTTGTTCGCGCCCGACGGCGCCTCTCTGCTGCATGAGTTCGACCGCCGCCAACACCGACGCGAGCGGGTTCCGGAGCTCGTGTCCGAGCATGGCGATGAAATCGTCCTTGCGCCTAGCGGTATCGAGCTCGCTCGCTGATTGAAGCGTCGTACCGAACAGGTTTGCCGCACTGCGGAACAGCACGCGGTCGGTCTGGGGATCGAGCGGCATATCGCGGCCGGCCACCAAGCGACCCGTGCCGCCGCCGAGTGGGATGTCGAGCTGCAAACAAAACAGTTTTCGACCGCGGCAATAGAGCACGAGATCGGTCCCATCCACGTACGCCGCGTCGGACAATTGGTCGATCTCAGCCGCGCTGAGCGGCTCGCCAGCCAACCAACCGCAGCGTCGGCCGAGCGGTTCGGGGATCGTGACGCACAGCACGTTGCAGCCGAGCACGGTGGGCAGGGCGTCGACCAGCATGGCGAGCGCTTCATCGAGCGAACGCCCGACGCACATCGACGGCAGCGCGTTCAGCGCCGCGAGGTCGCGCACGCAACGCTCGAGCTTTTCGGTCGACGAGCGCTCCGACATTCGATCACGACGCCGCGGAGCGACGCCGAATGTCCCGCAGCATTTCGTCGGCCGGCGTGTAGAACGGGTTTTCGTGGACCACGCCGTTCATGACCGTCAGCGGGTGCGCGCGAAGTAAATCCATCATCATCGAGCCGCTCAGGCGACGCACGTCGTAGACGCAGACGGTCGGCGTTCGTCCGCGGTTCAGCACCTCGTTGACGTCCGCCTCGTATTCCACGAGCTGATCGATGCCCGGCGGGTTGGAAAATATCCAACCCATCTGGCCGACGATATGCATCGCTGGCCGTCCAGTTGCGGCATGTTCGCGGATCAACTCGTCTAGACCCGTCATCATGCGCTCGCGGTCGAACGTGCCACCTTTGAGATGCGCTTCGTTCCAAGTGGTCACTTCGAGCAGGTCGCTCGACGGCGCGGACGCAGCGAGCCGGCGTTCATGCTCGTCCCGATGGGCTGGGTCCACGATATAGACGGCCTTACTGCCGCGACGCATGCCTTCGATGAAGAACGGATCGATCGTATCCTGCTCTTCACTCGGATCGCCGACGAATGCGCAGGCGTGAAAGTGATTGCGGAACTGGGCATTCGCGAGCGCGGTCGAGAGGGACATGGCAAGAGTGTTTCATGCCAATCTCGCTGTCGCAATCAGCAGAAATGCCACAACAGAGTGCGCTCGGTTCAGCTATTTATTTTGCGATTTTCCTGAGCCCAGGCGGATTCACACCGCTGCTCTGATCGCCGTAATAGAGATACTGTCCGTCGAACGCCATCGCGGTTGCCGCGGCACCTGGCACGAACAGCTCGAGCGTGTCGCACGAGCCGACATTGCACGCGATGCGATAGATGCCGTCGAAGCCGGCGACGTAGAGATAGCCGCCATCGGGATCGGCGAGGATCGGACTGCCCGCGTTCGAGTTGTTCGCCGTGGTCGGCGCTTGGAGCATGCCAATCGTGCCGGCGCCGGAGCTCTGTAACGGCGACGTCACGATCAAGGTGCGGAGTTCCAGGATCGGCGTCAGCCCGTTCGAGGTGAGATCCGAGAAAAAGAGTACTTTTTCGCTCTGCTGGGCGGCGAGCGAGATCGACATGATCGTGCCGTCGGCATCGCTGAGGTGAGTGCCGAATTGATTGCTGCAACCGTTACCAGGGAGCGTCGCAGTTTTCAGAATGCCGTTGATCGCTTGATGGCTCGGTTGTAGCCCGCCATCCATGTCAGTCGCGGTGTAGTAGACGTATTGGTCGTCGGTCGCGAGGCGTGTGCCGGAGCTCGGCCCGCTGTTTGACGAAACGTCACTCGCCAAAAAGTTCACCGAGCCACCCGCGACTGGGACCTTGAATACGTTCGGGCCGCTCGTGAGATAGATCCCCGAGCTGTCGAGCACGAGTGAGCCCTGACCGCCGCCGCACATCCAGCTGCCGAGTGTGGTCTGGTGAGCCATGCCGCTCTTTGCGACCGCGACGACCGAGTTGCTCATGTCGTCGATCGCGTACAGGTTGTTCGCGTCCAGTGCGAGCCCACTGGCTTGCGCCAGGGCAGCGATCCCGCTTTCGCCGCTGCCGTCTTTGCCGACTTTGGCGAGGCCTTGTTGGCCTTCGAAATAGACGGTGTCCGTGTCGAGCGCGATCGCATTCACCTGCACGTTGGGAACGAGCGTGATCGCGCCGCTGTTGCCGGCGCCGCCTTGGCCATTGCACATGTTTTGACAGCTCGATTGCTGACAACTGATGAGCTGGCCGAGACAAGTCGTGCAGCCACCTGGAGCGCTTTTGGCGCAGTCATTGCCCGAACTACACTGATTTTGAACGACGCACGAAGTCAGGTTCTCGCACAGCGAGCCGACGAAGCTCTGGTTTTCGTAGTTCTGGCCGAAGCAGGAGCGAAGCTCGGGGTCGCAGTGCATGCGCAAGCACTCGTAAAGCTGCTCACAACCGACGCTCGTGTTGCTCGGGTCGAGCGCGGCGAGCGGGCTACAGCCGGTGGAGCCAGCGGAGCCGCCCGAGCCGCCGACTGCGCTGGCATCGACGCGTCCGTCCGCCGCAGGATCAGGCCCTGCGCCGAAGAAATTCGAGCAGCCGCCGCTCGCCGCGAAGGCGGCCGCGACCACTGCGCTCGCCAGGACGACCGGCGCACGGAGCGCGCGGAAGCGGAGTCGAGGCAATGAAGCGAACTTCGGGATCATTGGAAGGTGTACGCGAGGCGAAGGCCGAACATGAGCGCTATGCCCGGGTTGGTGCTGGTGTTCTCCGAAGGGCAATTGGTCGAGCCATTCGAGCCATTCGAGCCGTTGTTCAGCGGGCAGCTGTTGTTGCCGTTCGAGTCGCTCGGTTGACCCTCTCCGCCGAAGACCGGGCCGAACGTTCCGAAAATTCCAGCACCGAGTCCGGGCAGTGGATGACTATCGACGCCAATTCGTAGCGCCGGCTGGAACGAACCATTGTTGTCCTTGCCGTCCGTGGTTTGCCCGGTGGTCGGATCGAAGCTGCGAAAGTGGGTGAACGTGCCGTGCACCGCCGCCTCGAAGCCGAAGTACGGATCGACGATCGTGCGCGGCAGCACGTGGAATACCAGCAGCACTCCGGCCTTCACCATCGAACAGCTGGTGTATCCGTAGCGTATGGCCGGGTCGCCCAAAAAATCCGAATGCGGGCCGTGCCGCGCCACGCCGCAGGTGTTCGAGCGATCGAGCGTGCCGTATTCGCCGAAAATGCCGAGATACGTCGGGCGGCCGAGCCGGTAACCGATGTCGATGCCGACCGGAATGGAGTTCACGCGCGCCGTTTGATCGCTGCTGTGCGTTCCAGTCGAGTCATTCGTGTCGATGTGCACGTGGTTCGACTGGGAGCCGTAACCCAAGTGAGCACCGAGCTCGAGGCCGTGGAGCGCTCCTTCCGGCTCCGCTGGCGCTGCGCTCGGCGCGGCGATCGGCTCGAGCACGACGTCCACGTCGCGCCGCTCGTGATCCTGAATCACGACCTCGCTTTGATACGAACGAAAACCGGGTGCATCCACGCGCAGCGTGTGGCCGCCGCTCGGCAGAGTTCCGACGAAACTCCCGACGCCGACTTGTTTCGAATCGATGAAGATCGTCGCCTTGGCCGGCGCGCCGACGGCGAGCACGCCGTCGTGCACCTCGCGCGTGAGCTTGACGTTGAGCTCGGCTTGCTGGCTGCCGCCGACCGGTACGTTCTGAGAAAATGGCGCAAACCCCGGCTTTTTAAGCTCGATTTGGCGCGTGCCGATGTCGACCGTGAGCGGCCCAGGGAGCGGCGAGTCGCCTACGAGCTCGCCGTCCACGAAAATCTGCGCGCCGGCTTCGTCGACATGGATCGTGAGTCCGACGGTGAACGACTCGATCGCGCTGAGCAACTCAGCGGCGTCCTTGCGATCGTCCTCGCTGAGCAATGCGCCGCCGAGCTCCAAGTATTTTTTGATCAGCACGACGACCTTGGCGTAGTGCCGCTGACCTTTTTCGCACGCCGCCATGTTCCAGAGTAGTCGCGGATCCTGAGTCTGATCGAAGGCCGCCTGAAACTTCACGCGCGCGCCGGCATAGTCGCCATCGCCGTAGAGGAGCTTGCCCGAGTCGTAATCGGCTTTGGCTTCACCGCTCAACGTGTCCGCGAGCGACTTCGGTCCGGCGGCTACGGGCGCTGACGCGGGAGCCGGCGCAGCGCTCGGCGCAGGCGCGCTTTTCGTGGCTTCTTTTTTGGGTTTGGCGCCCAAACACGGCGCGGACGTCAAAGCCAAGACGGAGACGGCAATCGAGCAAGCGAGCCGGCGTTGAAACGAGCGACCGATCATCACTTGAGGCCGATGTCGAGCGGATTGCGCTTCTTCGGCGCTTCCGGCGCTGCAACCGGCACAGCGACTGGTGGCGCCGCGACCGGCGCGGCCGCGACTTTGCCCGGCTTCGTCATTGCGCTCGCGCGCTGCGGCGCCACGCTGATCTTCGCCGCTGAAGTCGCTGGCAGAGCGGGTGCCGCGGCAGCATTTCCGCTCGCTGGCGCGGAAGCCACGGGCTCGACCGCAAGCGCTGGCGGCGCGAGCGCGGCCGGCGTCACGCTCGGCGTTGCCACCAGTTCTGCCGCTACGCTGCTCGAAGAAGTCGCGGCAGCGGACGCGACCGAGTCCGGATTCGATTGATGGCCGTGAAACAGAAAGACCGCCGCTAACGTGGCGCCGAGCGCGATCGTTCCAGCGATGGCAATCAGCGGCGCTGCGCTCTTTCGCGAAGTATTGCCCGTGCTCGATGGCACCCACGCCGTGTTCGTCGATTCGCCGGGCCGCGCGGCGGCTGCTCCGCCGCTCGACGGCGCTGCGTTGGGCGCGAGCGAATGCGTGGGGACACCGGCCGCGCGCAGCACGCGCGAGATCCGCTCCGCCGAATGACGCGCTTTTTGCGGCCCGAACTCGACCAGCGCATTCGCCAGCGCGGACAGGTTCGGAAAACGATCGTTTGGATCCTTCTGCAAGCAGCGCGCGATGGCGGCAGCGACTTCGGCGGGCACCCACGGGCAGCGCTCGCGCAGCGGCGGAGGCGGCTCGGTCAAGACGAGCGCGCAGAGCTCCGGCATCGTGGTCGCTTCGAACGGCACTTTGCCGGAAATGAGCTCGTACAAAATCACGCCGAG
>DATATR010000446.1:0-5847 GCA_036268695.1 Polyangiaceae bacterium
GCTTTTGGGGGCGCCGCTCGCGAGCGCTTTCTCCAGCTCGGAAATCCGTGCATCGACTCGACCCTGCCGTCGCCAACTGAGCAGCACGAAGCCCAGCAAAAGCGCCCACATCACGACGTACGCCGTGACCAGCAGCGTCGCCGCGCTGGTGGTTTCGCCGCCGCCTTGCACTGCGACGAATTCCGTCGAACGCGCGCTCGGGTCGGTCGAGGTTCCGGTTTCGGGTTGCGCTTGGATCATGGGTCCTTCAGTAGTCGAGCTCACCGCTAGCGATTGCGCGCTCTTCCAAGCGCGCGATGCGCGAGATGGACAGCGCGAGCCGCGCGCGCGACCAAAGCAACAACACGGCGAGCAGAGTCATCGCCACGAAACCGACCAAAAGCGCTTGAACCATGTCCGGCGACTTGAGTCCACCGCCGCCTTTGCCAATCACCGTCGGATGATTGCCGCCCCACATCAGCACCGAATAGTGAATGATCGGCAAGATGACGGTGCCGAGCACGCCGAGCGCGGAGGCGAATTTGCGCTCGGCCTCGCCGTTGCCCGCGAAGGCGCGCAGCACGACCACAGACACGTAGACGAGCACGCTGAGCAGCGTGGTCGTCAGTCGCGGATCCCAAGTCCAATACACGCCCCAGGCTTTCTTCGCCCAGAGCGGCCCGCTCGCTAGCATCATGGCGCCGAACACGACGGCACACTCCGCGCCGGCGCGCGCGATCGCATCGGCGGCATCCGACGGCTTGGCTAGATACGTCGCGCTCGCGACGCAGCAAACGACGCCGCACAAGTACATGCAGTAGGCGGCTGGCACGTGAAAATAAAAGATCTTCTGCGCGAGACCTCCAGCTTGGAGCTGGGCGACCGGCGCTTTGAAGAAAATGAACGTGATCAAATAAACGAAGATCGCCGCCGTGGCAGCGAGGAGCCCGTAAAACAACTTGTCTCGTTGCGTGCTCACGAGCCTGAACGTAGTAGCTGGGCTCGACGGTTGCAAATCGCCAGAGCCCGGCCTTGCGCCCGAGCAAGGGGGGTGCGCGCTCGGAGCAGCAGCGAGCCCCCGTGGGAACGGACCGCGATCGTTAGATGCTGCACGAAGAGAGCGCGAGCAACGCCGCGATCTTCGCTTGCATGACGTCGAACTCTTTCACTGCCAGGTCAACTTCGGCGACGCGCAGGGCTGCCTCCGTGGTCACCAGGTCGAAGCTCGTCTCGCTGCCGTTGAGAAACGAAATCTTGGTCAAACGCGCGGTTTCGGCGTCGATTTCTCGAGTCTTCGCACTGACTGCGAGGTTCGCCTCGGCCACCTTCACGTTGCGCAAGGCCTGTGTGACTTGGAGCGACGCGGCACGTTTTGCCTCGTCCAAATTGGCCCGCGCTGCTTCTCGATTGGCGATCGCGGCGTCGCGTTGACTCCCGCGCAGCCCACCGTCGTAAATGGTCCAATTCAGCACGGCACCGATGGTCCAAGTCTCGTGGCGGTTGTTGATCGCGCTGGTTGGGTCGACCAGGCTGAACTGCGAGACGCCGTCGAGCGTCGGCAGATAGGCATAATCGACGCTCTTCACTTGCCGGTCAGCAAGGCCGTAGTTGGCTTGCGCGGCGCGCACGTCGCTGCGATTGAGGATGTCGTTGTCGACGCGGCAATATTTCTCGGCATCTGCGGCGAGTGCATCGAGCTGAATGTCGGGTGTGACGCCCCACGCTTCGGACCGACCGAGCGCGGTGCCGAGGGCTTCGCGCGCTTGAATCAGCGTTTCAGTCGCCGAGACGACTTGAGACCGCGAGACCGAAGCTTCGCCTTCGACACGCAATACGTCGAGCGTGTTGGATGCGCCGAGCGCGGCGCGACGCTTGGTCAAATCCACCGTCGAGAGCGCAGCCTTGAGCGAAGCTCGACTCACCTCGGCGAGCCGCTCGGCCGTGACCACACCGACAATCTTGTCGGCGACGTTCGCGATCGCTTCGCGTTCGATCTCCTTGTCGGAGAGCTTCGAGGCTTCGACCTGATCCTTGGCGCTGCCGTAGGTGTACCAAGTGGACGGATGAAAAATCGGCACGGTGAGGTTGAGCGACGCGGCCCAGAACGTCGAGGGATCCGGTACTGTCACGGTTGCTCCGGTCGGCATGCCAGTCGGGCCAAGCACAGGTTCGGTACCCGTGATCAAGTGATGTTGCACCGAGCCCTGCGCCGCGAGCTGCGGCAACGCGGGTGCCAACGCCGCGCGCGTGTCTGCCTGCGCGACGAGCACGTTCGCGCGCGCCACGCGCAGTTGCACCGTTTGATCGCGCATCATGCGCACGGCCTCTTGCCAGGACGTGAGCATCTTCATTGGCGGCGGCGGTGGCGCGAGCAACGGATCGGAAACGTCGGGCAACTCCGGCTCGTTTTGAGCCGCCGGGGTCGGCGCGGAGGCTGCTGCTGGCGAAGTCCCGGGAGCTGGCTTTTGTTGTGCTTGGGCAACCGGAGCCGAAAACAAGAACAACAAACCAAATGCTGAGAGCGAACGTCGGACGGACATGCGCGAATCAGATAGTTCCGGTTACTGCTCTCGCAAAGGGCCGAGACCCCAGAAAATAGGTTTTTTAACGGAATGCCTGGAAAATCTACTCAGAAACCGCGCTTGATTGGCAGCCTGTTTCCGTTTGCGTACTGCCAGGTCGACAGGATTTGATCGGCTTCGGCCTCGCCGTCGACAGCACGGAGCAAGAGTTCTCGCGCGCGAGCAAGCTGTCCGCTGCGCAACAAAGCGTGCGCATACGAGCTTGCGATCTCGCGTTCTTCCGGCAAATTGCGGTGCGCGCGATCGAGGTGCGCGAGCGCGTCGTGCGGGCGATCGAGTGCTACGTCGAGCACGTGCCCGAGATTGTGCTCGTACACGGCGCAATCCGGCGCGAGCGTGAGCGCGCGCCGATATGCTCGTGCGGCCGAGCGAAAATGCCCGAGCAGCGAATGCGCGAGTCCGAGTACCGCCCACGCGCGATCGCTGTCACCGCTTTCGAGCACGTCCCGCGCGAGCCGAGCCGCGCGAAACGGTGCATCCCCAACGATCAATTCGCTCAAGCGCAGCTTCGCGAAGTAGCAGGCTTCCGAACTAGGCGGCGCCGCGCGCACCAAGTTTTCCAGCATGGGCACGAGATCGCGCGCCGCGAACTGCTTGGACATGGCCCATTCCACGTCGGTGAGCATGCGCTCAAGGTCGGGAGAGGGGCGTTCGGGCATCGAATAGATGCTGCCAAATCTAACCCCACACGCAAGCTCAATCGCGCTGACGAGCGGGTTCGGCGAACGCTGGCTTGCCAGCAATGGCGGCTCCGTTCAACGCCGAGACCGCCTTTTCCAAATACTCCGTCTTGACTCCGACAAAAGAGTTTCGATGGCGAACGCGGATGTAGTCGGTCTGTTCGGCGTGAAGACCGTGTTGCTCGAGTATCGTCTGGATGTCGCTCGGCCGCGCGCCATCGCGACGGCCGATGCTGACGTAGATTTCGGACACGCCGGGCAGACCCGATTCGGAACTAGCCTCGCGCTCCACGGCGCTTGCAATCTGCTGCGTGCTGGCCGCCTTCGCCGCGCTCGGCTCGGCCTCCGCATCGCTCATCGTGTAGCGCGGCAGATCGTCGGCTTCTGCGCCGTGCGCGCGGCCGTTGCCGCGTGCTGCTTCGCGTGGCGGCCGATCGCGCTCCAAACGCGCGCGCTCGCCGTGTTCGCGCCGATCGCGCTCGGCACGCTCGCCGCGCGGTCGCTCGCCACGCTCACGCTCGGCGCGTTCCGCGCGTGGAGCGCCGAGCTGTGCGCGTGGAGCGATTGGAGTTGCGGCTCGGAGTTCGCCAGCGTTTCGCGGTTCGACGACACTGGGCGCTTTCGCGCGGCGCGCGGCCGTCGCTTCTTCGGCCGCTTCGGGCCGCGCTCCGAGATGATCGCGCAATAGCCCAGCGATCACCCGCTCGGCTTGTTCGTGGTTCAAGAGCCGGCGCGCCAGCGCCAAATCATCGGGATGCGTTTGGCGCCCGTTGAATGCTTCGACGAACAAGCGCACCAAGTCCGTTTCGGCGCGCGTCTTCACTTCGCGAGCCGACGGCAGCTGCCGTTCGACCGGCTTCACTTTGTAGGTGAGCCGCATCAAGTAGAGATTTCCGATGTCCCCCGGCTCGATCAGGGCGATCGCTTTGCCGGTGCGGCCGGCGCGACCGGTGCGGCCGGTGCGATGCACGTAGTTCTCCGGTGACTCGGGGAAGTCGAAGTTGATCACGTGCGTCAGGTGCGAAATGTCGATCCCGCGTGCCGCGACGTCCGTGCATACGAGGAAGCGCAACTCGCCGCGCCTCGTGGCTGCCATCACTTTCTCGCGATCGTTTTGTGCGAGATCGGCATTCAGCCAATCGGCGGCGAACCCTTGCTGCTGCAACGCCGTGGCGACGCGTTTGGTCTCGTCGCGCGTGTTACAAAAAATAATCGCGCTCTCGGGATTCTCGACCTCGATGATCTGTATCAGCTCGGAGAGCTTGTCGCCGCGACTCAAGTACATCGCGTGTTCGATCTCGAGCGCCCCGATGTGATCGCCGCTCAAGGTGAGGAATTCGGGATTCTTCAGCCGCGTCTCGGCGACTCGGCGAATATCGGCGGGCAGCGTCGCGCTGAACAGCAGCGTCTGCCGCGCTGCGGGCAGAAAGCCGAGCACCTCGGTGATTTGCGGCAAAAAACCCATCGACAGCATCTCGTCGCTCTCGTCCAGCACGAGCGCGCGTACGGCGCTCGGATCGAGCGTGCCGCGGCGTAGGTGATCGAGCACGCGGCCCGGCGTGCCGACGACGATTTGTGCGCCGCCTTGGATCGCCTCGATCTGGCGCGGCATCGGCGCGCCGCCATAGACCGCGGTGCTGCGCGTGCCGCGATATTTGCCGAGCGACTCGATCTCACGATTGACCTGCAGTGCGAGCTCGCGCGTCGGGCACAAGATCAAAGCTTGCACCGCCGATACGCTGCGCTTCACGATCGAGTCGATCAGCGGCAGCGAAAACGCGGCTGTCTTGCCCGTGCCAGTTCGCGCTTGCACGACCAAATCCAGCCCGCGTGCCGCGGGTTCGAACACGGCTCGCTGCACCGGCGTCGGGTGCGTGTAGCCCAAGTCGTCGATCGCGCGCCGAAGTTCGGCGGAAAGAGGAAGCACATCGAATGTCGGCGGAGGGGCGTCGTTTTCTGGACTCTCGGTGCTCATCGAGCAGGCCTCAAGGAAGGGCGGGGCTGAGCTGCAGCCCGTCGCGTGCAAATAGGGTTACGGAGAGGGCTTGGACTTTCCTGCGCTGGGGCGCAAGCCCAACCGCCTCATAGCGCACCGCGTGCTCTTCCGCATAGCGGAGCGCGTCGATCTCGGCCAAAGCAGCGCGCGCCTGGTGATCGGAAGCGCAAACCTCGTCGAGGCTCGCTCGGCTGTCCCATTCGGGCCGGAGTGCCGAGCGAAAGCGTCCTAGCGCTGCCCGCTCGTCGCCGCTTTCCGAAGCTGCGGCAAGGCGTGCGCGCCGAACGGCAACCACGAGCCCGCGCAAGCCTGGTCGACATTTCGTCGCTACTGCCACGATATCTGGGCTGAACACCGCGCGCAAAATCTGGAGCGTCAAGACCGCCGTGAATGTCACCATGATCGCGCCGAAAATCGCGATTCCGGCGCGTCGACCGGTGCGTCGAGCCCGCGCCAATCGCGAATTGGGAGTCATCGCGCGCGACATGTGCATCGCTTCATGCCCCCGTCAATTGAGGCGTGCCCTCGCGTCGCTCGGGTCATCGGCCGGGCGACCGCTCTCTCGCTCGTTGACCATGGCGCGAGGCTGCTCCCTAATAGTTTCACAAAG
>DATATR010000447.1:0-2347 GCA_036268695.1 Polyangiaceae bacterium
GGGCATCGGGCAGGCCGGCGTACAGCTCGCGCAGATGCGTGAAAATGCCGGTGTAAGTCGCCGGGTTCGAACGCGGCGTGCGGCCGATCGGCGCTTGATCGATGCTGATCACTTTGTCGATGTGCTGTAGCCCCTCGATGCGTTCGCACGGGCCGACCCAGCCCGTCGCGCCGTACAGCTCGGCGCGCGCTGCGCTCAGCAAAGTATCGACGATCAAGCTGCTCTTGCCGGAGCCGCTCACGCCGGTGACCGCGCTGATCAGACCGAGCGGGATGTCGACCGTGATGTTCTTCAGATTGTGAGCTTTCGCGCCCACGATACGCAGCTTCAGATCGGTCGGCGCTTGGCGCTGCGCGGGGATCGGCAAATGCTTCTCGCCCGAGAGGTAAGGCCCCGTGATCGAGTTGGGGTCCTTCATGATTTCGGCCGCGCTACCTTGCGCGACGATCCGACCGCCGAGCGAGCCGGCGCCCGGGCCCATGTCGACCACGTGATCGGCGCACAAGATGGCGTCGCGATCGTGCTCGACCACGAGCACGCTGTTGCCCTTGTCGACGAGGCGTCGCAATGCTTGCAAGAGCCGCGCATTGTCGCGCGCGTGCAGGCCGATGCTCGGTTCGTCGAGCACGTACAGCACGCCAACCAAGGACGCGCCGATTTGCGTGGCGAGCCGAATGCGCTGGCCCTCGCCTCCGGACAGCGTGTGCGCGGTTCGTTCGAGGGATAAGTAGTCGAGGCCGACCTCGAGCAAGAAGCCGAGCCGCTCGGTGACTGCCTTGATCAGCGGCACGGCGATCGCCGCTTCGCGCGGCTGGAGCGTGCTTTCTTGGGCAAAACCGGCCAAAAACTCGCGCAGTGCGCGCAGCGGCATGGCTGAGAGCTCGGCGATGGTGCGCCCGCCGAGTTTGACGGCGAGAGCTTCCGGGCGCAGTCGGACCCCGCCGCAAGCTTCGCAAGTTTGGGTGACGATGAAGCGCCCCAAATCATCTGGGCCGATGCCGCCGTCGTCCGACTCGTGATCCTCGCCTTCGGCGAACGCGCCAGTGTCGAGCATGTGCTGCAAACGCGGCACGATGCCTTCGTAGCTCGGCGCGGCGTTGCGCCGCTTTTTCTCGGGCGCCGCGCCGCTGCCATAGAGCAACGCTTGGCGCTGAGCTTCGGGCAGCTCCGACCAGGGCAGGTCGGGGTTCACGCCCAAGGTATCCACGGCGCGCGAAACTTCGGTCGCGGTCGCGACCGAGCCGCGCCGGCCGAACGCGGCGATCGCGCCTTCGCGCAGCGAACGACTGTCGTCCGGGATGATGCGTCCCACGTCGATCGCCGAGCGCACGCCCAAGCCGTCGCAGCTCGGGCACGCGCCATGCGGGCTATTGAAGGAAAACAGGCGCGGTTCGAGCGGGGGCAGGGTGATGCCGAACTCCCAGCTCACCAGGCGTTCGCTCATCACGACCGGCTCGCTGCCGTCGACGGCGTCGATCAAGAGCGTGCCGTCGCCCAGCTTGAGCGCCAGCTCCACGGAATCGGTGACGCGACCCTTGGCGCCGTCCCGCACGGCGATGCGGTCGACCACGACGTCGAGATCGTGTGTTTTCTGTCGGTCCAGCTCGCGGTCATCGCCGAGATCGACTTGCTCGCCGTCGATGCGCGCGCGCACGAAGCCCTCGCGGCGCAGTCGCTCGAGCTCGGCGCTCAGATCCCCCTTTTGCTTGCGCACGATGGGCGCGAGCAGCGCGAGCCGTGCGCCTTCACCGCGGGACAGGATCGAGTCGACGATCTCCTGCACCGTGTAAGCGCGCAGCACCTTGCCCGACTTGGGGCAATGCGGCACGCCGATGCGCGCGTAGAGCAAGCGCAAGTAGTCGGCGATCTCGGTGACCGTGCCGACCGTCGAACGCGGGCTCTTGCCCAGGCCCTTTTGCTCGATGGCGATGGCCGGGCTCAGGCCCTCGATGCTTTCGACGCGCGGCTTCGGCAGCTGGTCGAGAAACTGCCTCGCGTACGCCGACAGCGACTCCACGTAGCGCCGCTGACCCTCGGCGTAGATTGTGTCGAACGCGAGCGAGGACTTGCCCGAGCCGCTCGGCCCCGTGATGACGACCAGCTGATTGCGCGGCAGCTCGCAGCTGACATTTTTGAGGTTGTGCTGAGTGGCACCGCGGACGACCAGGGAATCCATAATTTTTCGGGGTACTTCGGCGACTTCGAGCGCGGACGGCCAGGCGCGCGGAGCCTCCTGGTGTAACATATTCGCCGGAGCACTCGGTTTCCAGCCCGCAGGCCAGCCCAAGAAGCGCTCCGAAGCGCCGGGTAGGGCAGGTTTCGGCCTACCCCGTGGCCGGAAACGCAT
>DATATR010000448.1:0-6312 GCA_036268695.1 Polyangiaceae bacterium
CCGCTCGAGCTCGAGCGCCCGCACATGCCGGTGCTCAGTTTGGCTTGGAATCTGATTCACGCGCTCGACGAGCGGAGCCCGATTCACGGTCTCGGCCCGGACAGCGACATGAGCCAAATCACGGGCTTCATCGCGATCCTGACGGCGCACGACGACACCATCGCCGAGACCGTGCACGCGCGGCAATTCTACAATCGCGAAGACGTGCACTACAACGTGCGCTTCGTCGACATGATCGACGCCCAATCCCAGCCCGGCGTGATCACGATCGATCACGCGCTCTTGCACGAAGTGCGGCCGATCTCGCTCGCGGCGGCGCTCGCGCCGGCCGAGGCGCCCTCGGCTGCGGACTCGGAGCCGATCGGCGTCGGCGTCACGAATCGGGACTGAGCCCTTTCGGGCCATGAGCGAAAAACCACTCGCGTCCCGCGCGCGGATCGACGAACTTTTCGCGCATGAACGTGCTCGTCACCGGGGCTTGCGGATACATCGGCTCGCACGCCGTGCGTTGTTTGGCGCGCGCTGGCCAGCGCCCGATCGCGCTCGACAACTTCAGCCGTGGGCACCGCGAATCGCTGCCCGACGGAGTGCCGCTGATCGAGCTCGACGTACGCGACACCGAGCGGCTGAAGCGCGCGCTCGAGCAGCACCAAATCGAATGCGTGATGCACTTTGCGGCGTTCGCCTACGTCGGTGAATCGGTGACCGAGCCGAACCTCTACTACGACAACAACACGCGCGGCACGCTCAGTTTGTTGCAAGCGATCGACGCCGCGAAGATCAAACGCATGGTCTTCAGCTCGACCTGCGCGACCTACGGCGAGCCCGAGAACATGCCGATTCGCGAGGACACGCCGCAGCGACCGATCAATCCGTATGGTTGGTCGAAGCTATTTTGCGAACGCATGTTGTTCGACTACGCGGCGAGCAAAAAGGATTTCGCGTTTGCGGCGCTGCGCTACTTCAATGTCGCGGGCTGCTCGGACGACGGCTCGGTCGGCGAAGATCACCAACCGGAGACGCACTTGGTTCCGGTGATTTTGCAGGCCGCGCTCGGCAAGCGCGAAAAAATCACGATCTTCGGCGAAGACTACCCGACACCCGATGGCACCTGCATTCGCGACTACATTCACGTCGAGGATTTGGTGGAAGCGCACGTACTGGTCGCGGCCGCGCTCGAGCCGGGCAAGCAGCTCGTCTATAACCTCGGCATCGGTCGCGGCTATAGCGTGAAGGAAATCGTCGAGGCCGCGCGGCGCGTCGTGCAACGAGATTTTCGGGTCGAAATCGGGCCGCGTCGTCCAGGCGATCCGCCCGAGCTCTACGCGGACGCGGACAAGATCGCGCGCGAGCTCGGTTGGGTCGCCAAGCGCACGGACGTGGAGCAAGTGATTCAGAGCGCGTGGCGCTGGTTCGAAAAGCACCCACACGGGTATTGAGCTCGGCCTCTGCTCGTGACAGCGCGCGAGGCGAATGCTAGCCCGAGGGCATGAAACTATTTCGCTTTGGGCCGGCGGGCGCGGAGAAACCAGGGCTGATCGTCGACGGCGGCGGGCGCGTCGATGTATCCGCGTTCGGCGAAGACTATGGCGAAGCCTTTTTCGGCTCGAACGGCCCAGAGCGGCTCGGGCGCTTCTACGCCGAAAACGCGGCCAAGTGCCCGCACGTCGCGGCCGACGCGCGCATCGCGCCGGCGATCGCGCGGCCGAGCAAGATCGTCTGCGTCGGGCTCAACTATCGCGATCACGCGGCCGAGACCGGCGCACAAGTACCGGCCGAGCCCGTGTTGTTCCTCAAAGCCACGAGCGCCATTTGCGGCCCGTACGATGACCTGATCGTCCCGCGCGGCTCCGAAAAAACCGATTGGGAAGTCGAGCTCGGCGTAGTGATTGGCAAGACCGCGCGTTACGTCGAAGAATCGCGCTGGCACGAGCACGTCGCGGGCTACGTGCTGCTCAACGACTATTCCGAGCGCGCGTTTCAACGCGAACGCGGCGGGCAATTCACCAAAGGCAAGAGCTGCGACAGCTTCGCGCCGATCGGTCCGTTCGTGGCCACGAGCGACGAACTCGACCCGTCCGATCTCAAGCTCTGGTTGAACGTGAACGGCAAACCGTGCCAGCACAGCCGTACCAGCGAGCTGATCTTCTCGGTGCCGAAATTGATCGCGTACATCAGTTCGTTCATGACGCTTTTGCCCGGAGATTTGCTGAGCACGGGCACGCCCGCAGGCGTCGGACTCGGCCGAAAACCGCCGAGCTTTTTGCATGCCGGGGACGTGGTCGAGTTCGGCATCGACGGCCTCGGCGAAGCGCGCCAGCGCGTGACGACGAGCGCGTGAGCCGTGGTATGACACGGCGGCGATGAAGTTCGTGCACGCCGCCGACTTGCACCTCGACAGCCCGCTCTCCGGCTTGTCGAAGTACGAGGGCGCGCCGGTCGAACAAATTCGCGGCGCGACACGCCATGCGCTCGAAAACTTGGTCGACCTCTGCATCGACGAACGCGCCGAGCTCTTGGTCATCGCCGGCGACCTCTACGACGGCGATTGGCGCGACTACTCGACCGGCTTGTTCTTCAACAAGCAGATGTCCAAGCTGCGCTCGGCCGACGTCAAAGTCGTGTGGATCCGCGGCAATCACGACGCGGCGAGCAAGCTAACCGCGCATTTGGCCTTGCCGGACAACGTGCGCGAGCTGTCGCACAAAAAGCCCGAGTCGTTCGTGATCGAGTCGCTTGGCGTGGCGCTGCACGGCCAAGGCTTCGAGAGCCGCGACGTGACCGAAGATTTGAGCCTGCGCTATCCGGAGCCGGAGCGCGATCTGTTCAACATCGGACTCTTGCACACGGCGCTCGAAGGCCGCCCGGGTCACGCGCTCTACGCGCCATGCCGGCTGACAGCGTTGATCGATCGCGGCTACGACTACTTCGCGCTCGGGCACGTGCATCGTCGCGAAGTGCTGCATCGAGAGCCATGGCTGGTTTTTCCTGGGAATCTGCAGGGGCGCCACGCGCGCGAGACGGGCGCGAAAGGCGCCACGCTGGTCACGCTCGAGGCTCAGAAGATCACGGCGGTCGAACATCGCGCGCTCGATCAAGTGCGCTGGCACGTCGCGACTGCGGACATCTCCGGCGAATCGTCGTTCGACGGCGTGCTCGATCGCGCTCGCCAAGCGCTCACTGCGGCGGCCCAATCGAGCGACGGTCGGCTCGCCGCGATTCGCTTGCAGCTCGAAGGTTCGAGCGCGATGCACGAAGCGTGCGCGGCGCGCGTCGATCAACTCGCCGAGGAAGCGCGCGCGCTCGCCTTGGATTTGCCGAACGAGGCTTGGCTCGAAAAGGTCGAGCTCGCGACGCGCCCGCTCGCCGATCGCGCGCGTTTGCGCGAACGCGAGGACGCGATTGGCGAAATGCTACGCGGCATCGGCGCGCTCGCCGAGGACGACGCGGCGCTCATCGAGCTCGGCGCGGAGCTCGCGGAGTTGAAGCGAAAGCTCCCGGCCGATCTGCGCGAAGGCCCAGACGCGATCGATCTCGATAGCCAGAGCGCGTTGCGCGAGCTGCTTCGCTCGATCGAAGAGACGCTCGTGCCCACGCTCGGCGGCGAGGACTCGCCGCTTTGAGATTTCTGAAGCTCGAATTTTGCGCTTTCGGGCCGTTCAGCGGGCTCGAACTGGATCTCTCGGGCGGCGCGCCGGGCGGATTTCATTTGATTTTTGGGCCGAACGAGGCCGGTAAAAGCAGCGCGCTCCGCGGCGTGCACGATCTTTTATTTGGGTTTCCCGAGCGCACGAAGGACGCGCATGTACATCCGAATGCGGAGCTGCGCATCGCCGCGACGCTCGCGGACGACGCGGGTAAACTGCTCGCGCTACAGCGACTCAAACGCCGCAAAGACTCGCTGCGGGACGAGCGCGACGCGCCGCTCGACGAAGCGCTGCTCGGCGCGCTGCTCGGCGGAGTCGATGCGCGCGTGTTCGAGCGCTTGTTCGGGCTCGATCACGTACGCTTGGCCGAAGCCGGCCAAGCGCTGCTCGACGATCAGGGCGACGTCGGCGAGAGCTTGTTCGACGCGGGCTCGGGTGGGCTCGGCATTCGCCGCGTGCTCGGCGAGCTCGAGCAGCGCGCGGACGAAATCTTCAAGCCGCGCTCGAGCAAGGCGCGCTTGAATCTTCTGGTCGATGCTTACAAGGAAGCCAAGAGTGCGCTCCGTGATGCTCAGGTTTCGCCGGAAAAATGGCAATCGCAAGCGCACAAACTCGCGCAAGAAAAAGCGCGCCTCGAAGCGTTGGTCGAGCGACGCAAACGACTGCGCGAAGAGTTGATCGCGCAAACGCGGCTGCAGCAAGCGCTCGGGCCGATCGCCCAGCGCAACGCCTTGCGCGAAAAACTCGAAGCATTGGGCGCCGTGCCCGCGCTCGCGCCGAACGCGCGCGAGCGGCGCGAACGCGCAGAGCGCATTTTGGACGAAGCCGCGCTCGAACGCGCGCGGCTCGATCGTGAATCGAGCAAAAAAAAGGAGCGCCTAGCCGAGCTGATCGTGCCGGAGAATCTGCTCGGCGTGAGCGCGGAGGCGATCGAGCGACTGCGCGATCGCGTCGGCGGTCATCGCACGGCGGAAAAAGATCTGCCGCGCCGGCGTGAAGACGTGCGTCGCGGCGAGGCCAACTTGGAGCGCCAGATTTTGGCGCTCTATCCCGGACGAACGCTGTCCGAAGTCGAAGCGCTCCGCCCGAGCGCGACCGATTTGTCGCGCATGCGCAAGCTGCCGCAACGACACGCGGCGCTCACCGAACGCATCTCGCAAGCAGAAAAGGCTCTGCGCGCGCTCGCGGTTCGACGAAAGCAAACCCTCGCCGCGCTCGGCGAATTGCCCGCGCTGCAAGATTCGAGCGGCAAACGCCGCGCGCTCGCGGCGGCGCGCGCCAAAGGTGACCTCGAACGGCGCGTTCGCGACGCGGAGCTCGAGCAGGCGCGGCTCGAAGCTCAGGTCGAAAATCGCTTGTCGGCGCTCGGCGCTTGGCGCGGCTCGCTCGCCGAGCTCGGGCGGCTCAGCCTGCCGCAAGAAGAAACGATCGCGCGCTTTGCAACGCAGTTTGCCGATCTCGCCAAAGCCAACGCCGAGCTCGAGCGGGACAGCGCGCAGGTCGTCAAACAGCTGCAGCACGCCGTGCAGCGCATCAGCGCGCTCGAAGCGTCGGGAAGTGTGCCGAGCGAAGCGGCGCTTGCAGAAGCTCGAGCGCGCCGAGACGACGGTTTGACGCGGCTGCTCGCTGCTTGGAATCGAGGCGATGCCGCAACAGCGATCGACCGCGAGTTCGATCGCGACGAGCCGCTGGCCCAAAGTTTCGAGCACGCGATTCGCGTCGCGGACGAGCACGCCGACCGCTTGCGGCGCGAAGCCGAGCGCGTCTCGACACGGGCTCAGCTCGTGGCCGAGCGAACGCGCCTCGAAGATGAGCGCCGAAGCTTGGACGCGCTCGGCCGGACCAGGCAAACCCAAACCCAAGAACTCGGAGCCGCGTGGAAAAATGCTTGGTCGAAAGCGATAATCGAGCCGGATTCGCCTGCCGAAATGCGCGCTTGGCTCGGTCGCTACCGCGCGCTGGTGGAGCTCGGCGAGCAGCTGTCCGAAGCGCAGCGTGAGCTCGGCGCGGCGCGACAGGAGCGCGACACGGTCGCCCACGGACTTGCGCGTGCGCTCGACCGAGAAGCATCGAGCTCGCTGTCGGAGCTATTGGCAGCGTGTGAAGACGCTCTCGAAGCGAGCACGCTGGCCGCACAAAAGCAGCGCGAGCTCGCTGAACAGCTGAAGGACATCGAGCGCCAGTCGGCGGAGCGCGACGAAGAGCTGACGAGCGAGCGCGCGGCGCTCGGCCGCTGGCAAGAAGAATGGACGAGCGTGACCGAGCGGCTCGGCTTCGAAAGCGAGCTCTCACCCGACGAGGTCGGAACACGGCTCGATTCACTGACGAGTTTGTTTCAGGGGCTCGATGAGTTGTCCGAGCACCGGCGGCGCGCTCGGCGCATGGAGCAAGACAGCGTCGATTTCGCAGCGCACGTGTCGGAATGGCTCAAGACGTACGCACGCGATTTGCTCGACCGTGCTCCGGACGTGGCCGCGGAAGAGCTCGTGCGACGCTTTCAAGCGGCCGAGCTGCAGCGCGCCGAACATGGGCAAATCGCGGCGGATTTGGCCGAAATATCGGCCGAATCGGCGGCGCTGGAGGCGCGTTCGTCGCAAGCTCGAGCGGAGCTCGAAGCGCTCGCTGCGGCGGCGCACACGACGGACCTCTCGACCTTGCCGGCGAT